>CAMPIH010000057.1 GCA_946886275.1 uncultured Sphingosinicella sp. | reverse complement strand
CGAGCTCGCCATGCTGCTCCACAATGGCGGCGCCGACAAAGGCTGAGGGGGAGGGCCGGGGGCCTCGCTCAGTCGAAGGCCCTGACATCGCTCAAGGCGCCGCGGAGCGCCGCCGCCGCCGCCATTGCCGGCGACAGCAAATGGGTGCGCGCGCCCGGTCCCTGGCGGCCGATGAAATTGCGGTTGGAGGTCGAAGCGCAGCGCTCGCCCGGCGGCACCCGGTCCGGGTTCATCGCCAGGCACATCGAGCAGCCGGGCTCGCGCCATTCGAAGCCTGCGGCCCTGAAGATCCGATCGAGCCCCTCGGCTTCGGCCTGGCGCTTGACCAGTCCCGAACCCGGCACGACGAACGCCTGGCGGATATTGGCGGCGATCCTGCCGCCTTTCAGTACTTCGGCGGCGGCGCGCAGATCCTCGATCCGCCCATTCGTGCAGGAGCCGATGAAGACATTCTCGACGGCGATCCCGGCGAGGCTCTGGCCGGGATCCAGGCCCATATACTCCAGCGCCCGCTGATCGCCTTCGCCGGCCGGAACCGGGACCTTGCCGGTGATCGGGACCACCTGGTCCGGGCTCGTGCCCCAGCTCACCATCGGCGCGACCTCGCCGGCGTCGATGACGATGGAGCGATCGAATTCGGCGCCTTCGTCGCTGGTCAGTAGCCGCCACGCCGGCTCCGTCCGGCCTATCGCGGTGAAGGTCACTTCGTCCGGCGCGATCAGGCCGGCCCGGGCACCAGCCTCCACCGACATGTTGCACAAGGTGAGGCGACCTTCGATCGACAGCGCCTCGATCGCGTCGCCACGATATTCGATAACGTGGCCGACGGCGCCCGCCGAGCCGATCCTGCCGATGATGAAGAGGATCAGGTCCTTGGCGCTGACATGAGCGCCGAGCCGCCCGTCGACCCTGATCTCCATCCTTGCCGATTTCCGCATCCACAAGGTCTGGGTCGCGAGGACGTGCTCGACCTCCGACGTGCCGATCCCGAACGCGAGCGCGCCATAGGCACCGTGCGCCGAAGTATGGCTGTCGCCGCAGACGATGGTCGTACCCGGCAAGGTGAAGCCCTGTTCCGGGCCGACGACATGGACGATCCCCTGCTCGGGTGAATCCGGAGCGATGAAACGGATTCCGTATGCGTTCGCGTTTTCCCTGAGCCGGTCGATCTGGGGCGAGGTCCGCCGCCCCGCGGTGGTGACGATATTGTGGTCGGGAACGGCCAGGGTGAGGTCCGGCCGACGGACTTTTCGGCCGGCGGTGCGAAGGCCTTCGAACGCCTGTGGGCTGGTAACCTCATGGATCAGGTGACGGTCGATGTAGAGCAGCGACATGCCGTCACGCTCGGAGACGACATGCGAGTCCCAGATCTTGTCGTAGAGCGTCCGGGGCCTAGTCACGGCGCCGCACCTTGGGCAAGGAATGAAGATGCGAAGCACAGAGCGATTCCTCACCACCCACACCGGCAGCCTGCCGAGACCCGAAGCCTTGATGCGGATGATGTTCGCCGAGCAGGAAGGGGTCGCGGTCGAGCCCAATGCGCTCGCATCGGCGATCGACGAGGCGGCGGCGCTGATGGTCGATCGCCAGGTCGCCGCCGGGATCGACATCGTCAATGACGGAGAGATGTCGAAGCCGAGCTATGCCACCTACATCAAGGACCGGCTCGACGGCTTCGGCGGCGAAAGCGGGACGTACAGCTTCCAGGACCTCGACGAATTTCCGGGGACGAAGGCGAAGGTGTTCGCCGATACCGGCCGGGCGAAGAGGAAGGCACCCG
The DNA here is from genome assembly GCA_946886275.1 of uncultured Sphingosinicella sp. Next base: position 10,294 of record CAMPIH010000057.1, on the reverse strand, counting down.
CCTGCACCGCGCCGATCACTGTCAGGGACATGGATGCGCCACGGATCGACGCCGAACGCCTTCGCCGTCTCGCCGGCGATCGGCCGACCTTCATGAGCGCGGTCTCGCCGGGCACGACCTCGCTCTTCTTCGCGAACCAGCATTATCCCAGCCACGAAGCCTATCTGTTCGCGATCGCCGACGCGCTCGCCTTCGAATATGAGACGATCGCCGGCGCCGGGATCACGCTCCAGATCGACTGCCCAGACCTCGCCATGGGTCGCCACGTCCAATATGCCGGTCTCGACTTGGATGGATTCAGGAAGGCGATCGCGCTTCACATCGACGCGCTCAACCATGCGGTTCGCAACATCCCAGCCGAACGGCTGAGGATGCACCTGTGCTGGGGCAATTACCCCGGGCCGCACCATTGCGACGTGCCGCTGGCCGACATCATCGATCTCGTCTGGACGGCAAAGCCGGCGACGATCCTGTTCGAAGCGGCCAATCCGCGCCACGCGCACGAATTCGCCTTGTTCGAAAGCGTCGGCATTCCCGACGACAAGATCCTCGCTCCCGGATTGATCGAGCCTCAGTCCACCTATGTCGAACATCCCGAGCTGATCGCCCAGCGGATCGGCCGCTATGCCGATCTCGTCGGCCGCGAACGAGTCGTCGGCGGAGTCGATTGCGGCTTCTCCATCCACGTCGGAAGCGGCGGCCTCGATCCGGAGGTGGTCTGGGCGAAGCTTGGCGCACTGGCGCAGGGCGCAGCCATCGCCAGCCGCAAATATTGGCCCTGAAGGGTTCATCGGCGAAGCCCGCCGGCGAAAGCGTCCAGCGCCTCGTTATAGGCGCCCGCATGGCTCAGATTGCAGAGATGGCCGCCGGGTAGCCGGGTCCGGCCAGCGCCGGGGATCCCGTAGGCGAGGGCGTCGCCGACGAGCTGGAGCCATTGCGTCTCGTCGGCGCCCGTGACGACGAGAGTCGGCGCGCTCACCTCGCCGAGCCGTTCGGCGAACATCGGCGCCGCGCTTGCCGGTTCGAGCAGGTCGCGGCCGTCATAGGCGTCCAGCAATTCTGCCGCACCGCGGTCGCGCATCAGCGCATGGCGGGCCCAGGCCTTGCGCATCTCCGCGATCCGGCCTTCGCGAACGAGCTGCCGGTAATGGTCGATCGGCACCTCATCCTCGCCTCTTGGTCCGGGCAGGAACCCGCTCAGCGGCGTACCCTGGAGGAAGAGGCCGGAGACCCGGTCGGGATAAGCGAGCGCGAACTGGAGCGCGATCCGGCCGCCCTGGGACATTCCGACGAGGATCGGCCTGTCCAGCTCGAGGCGCTCGCACAAAGCGAGGAGATCCAGGGTCTCTGCCGCCAGGTCCGGGGGCGCGGCCGAGCGTCCGAACCCGCGCCGGTCGATCAGGACCAGTCGATGGCGTTCGGCAAGCGGGATCTGCGGCGCCCAGGCCCGCCGGTCGAGCGACCAGCCATGCAGCAGAAGCAAAGGCGGGCCTGCACCGAGGCATTGGACGGCGATCGCGCCGCCGGGGACGGCGAGCTCGAAGGTGTCGGGCTCAGGCGTGCGAATCTTCGTGGCGATAGACGTTGTTGATGCTGTGATCGCCGCCGAGCCAGCGCTTGAGCTCGGAATGGGCATCGTTCCGGCGGACCTCGTTGATCTCGTCGGCACCCGGCGTATCGACAGTGAATTCCAGGATCATTCCGTTCGGATCGGTGATGTAGAGCGATCGGCAATAGCCGTGCTCGAGGACGAAGGTGTCGGGCTCGACATAGCCCGCGGCCCTGATCCGCTCGGCCATCGAGTCCTGGGTCTCGGAATCGACGTGAAGCGCGATGTGGCGGAAGGGCGAGGGCGGGAGCTCGGGATCGAACAGGGCCTGGTCGGCGGGATCTGCGAACTGGAAGAAGGCGAGGGCGCTTCCGTCGCCGAGGCCGAAGAAGCAGTGGCAATAGGTCCGCTCGGCGCCGAACAGCAGGTCCTTCTCGCACCAGGTGGCGACCAGAGGCAGGCCCAATATGTCCTCGTAGAAATGACGGGTCTTCTCGAGGTCCTTGGTCACGTAGGCCGTGTGATGGAGGCGGTTCGGCAGCTTGGTCATCTTCGGCTCCTCGTCTCTCGCAATCTCAATCTAGCACAGGCCAAAATCACCAGCAATTCGTTTTGCGAAGAAGTTTTCGGTATGCGAAACTACTGCAACTCTGCACGGACGATCGCCGCGCCGTCCACCATCGCCCGCATCTTCCCGAAGGCGACGTCGCGTGGAAGATATTTGAGCCCGCAGTCGGGGGCGACGATGATCCGTTCCGGCTCGACATAGGGCAAGGCTCGCCGGATCCTCGCGGCGACGGTCCCGGCGCTCTCTACCTCGTTTGTCGACAGGTCGAGCACGCCCAGGATGATCGTCTTTCCGGGCAGCTTCTCGAGCACGGCGCAGTCGAGATCGGCCTGGGCCGTTTCGATCGAGATCTGGTCGAGCTCGGCGCCGGCCAGCTCGGGCAGGAAATTATAGCCTTCGGGCCGCTCGTGGATCAAAGCGGCATAGCCGAAGCAGATGTGGAGCGCAGTCCGGCCCTTCACGCCCTCAAGGGCGACCCGAAGGGCGTCGAGCCCGTAGGCACGAGCCTTGTCCGGACGGGCCTGCATATAGGGCTCGTCGATCTGGACGACGTCGGCGCCCGCCTCGAACAGGTCCCGGATCTCGGCATTGACGGCTGCCGCATAATCACGGGCCATTTCCGCTTCGTCGGCGTAATAGTCGTTCTGCGCCTGCTGGGCCATCGTGAACGGTCCCGGCACGGTGATCTTGATCTGGCGATCGGTATTGGCACGAAGGAAGCGGACGTCTCTGACCTCCACGGCGTGGCGGCGACGGATCGGCCCGACGATCCGGGGCACCGGATTGGCCTCGCCGCTTCGGTCGAGAGCCATCCCCGGATTGTCGAGATCGACGCCGTCGAGCGCGGTCGCGAAGCGGTTGGAATAGCTTTCCCGGCGCATCTCGCCGTCGGTGATGATGTCGAGTCCAGCGCGTTCCTGGTCGCGGATCGCGAGCAACGTGGCGTCGTCCATCGCCTGGTCCAGCCATTCGGGCGCGACCCGCCACAATTCCCGGGCCCGAACCCGCGGCGGGAATCGGCCGGCGAGCTTGACCCGGTCGATCAGCCAGTCGGGCTGGGGATAGGACCCCACGAGCGATGTCGGCAAAAGCATGAAGTCTCCTAGGTCTCGGGCCCGTCATAGGCGATCGCGGCCGCGGCTTCGCCCGACAGGATGAAGCCGATCGGCCGTTCACTCTCCTCGTTGAGATGGGCGATCAGGCTCGCGGTGCGGGCGAGCAGCGAAATGCCCTTCAGGGCCGCAAGCGGGAATCCGACGTCGAGCATCACCGCCGGGATCGCGCCGTTGACGTTGATCGGAAGCGCCCGTCCGAGCGCTTCCGGGAGGGCCGCCTCGACGGCTCGAAGCGCAGCGATATATCGTCCTTCGACGCCCTTTTCGGCGGCCAGCTTCAGAAGCAGATTGGCCCGCGGATCGCCGCCGGCATGGAGTGGGTGGCCGAAACCCGGGATCGCCTTCCTGTCCTTGCGAAGGCGAAGGATCGCCGATCCCGCTTCCTCGCCGCTTTCGACCAGTTCGTGGAGGAATCGGCCCGCTGCCTCCGCGCTTCCGAGCACGACAGAGCCACAGCCGAGCAACCCTGCCGCGACCGCGCCGTGAAAGGCCTCCGGAGCCGCGGCATAGGTCATCCGGGCCGCGACGACGCTCGGCACCAGGCCGTGCTCGGCGATCGCCGTCAGCACCGCGTCGGCGAAGAATCGCTGGTTCTCGTTCGGCTCTTCCCCTGTGACGAGAAGCCAGAAATAAGAAGTGAAGTCGGTCCGACCGATCAGCTCGCCGCAAAGGTCCCGCCCGCGGACGTTGATCGTCTCCGAAGTCGAGGTCGAAATGGCGCTCGAGCGCTGGTCCTGTCTGCCGATCCGCATCCGTCGAGCCTATCGGGCCGTCATGGCCCAGACAAGCCTTCGCATTTCGAAGTTGTTTTCGCTATCCGAAACTTCTTATAAGCGGTCGCGGGAGAGCGACATGGCCAACGTGCTCCGGGACGTCCGGGTGCTCGAAATGGGAACCTTCATCACCGGCCCCGCGGCCGGCATGCTTCTGGCCGATCTTGGCGCCGAGGTGATCAAGATCGAGCATCCACAGGCGGGAGATCCTTTCCGAGCCTTCAAGGGCGGCCTCTACAGCCCACACTTCCAGACCTACAACCGCAACAAGAAGAGCATTACGCTCAACACGAAGCAGCCGGCGGACCTGGCGGAACTGGACCGGTTGGTCGGAGGGGCGGACGTCTTCATCCAGAATTTCCGGCCGGGGGTCGCCGATCGGCTCGGCGTGGATTCGGCGCGGTTGCAGGGTATCAACCCCGGGCTCGTCTATTGCGCCATTTCGGGCTTCGGCGCTTCCGGCCCGGACAAGGACCGTCCAGCGTTCGACACGGTCGCCCAGGCCGCGAGCGGATTCCTCAGGCTCCTCGTCAATCCCGAGCATCCTCGAGTCGTCGGCCCTGCGATCGCCGACGCGATTACCGGCTTCTACGCCGCCTATGGCATCCTTGGCGCGCTCCACGAGCGCCATTCGAGCGGGAAGGGACGGGTGGTCGAAGTGTCGATGCTCGAGGCGATGTGTCACTTCAATCTCGACGATTTCACCCATTATTTCTCCGAAGGGGAGATCATGGGGCCCTACAGTCGCCCCAACGTGTCGCAATCCTACGTGTTCGAATGCGCCGACGGCGGCTGGATCGCGCTTCACATGTCGTCGCCGGCGAAGTTCTGGGAGGCGCTGGCCGAGGCGGTCGGGCGGCCGGACATGCTCGCCTTGCCCGAATTCGCCGATCGAAACGCCCGGATCGGCAATTACGAGGGGGTCGTCGCCTTTCTCGCACCCATCTTCAGGACGAAGAGCCGGGAGGAATGGCGGCAGCGGCTGCTTGAGCTCGAGGTGCCTTCGTCTCCGGTCTACGCTTCCGACGAGGTCCTCCGGACTGCGCAGGTGAAGCATCTTCAGCTGGAGGTTGCCGCCGACCATCCCGAAATGGGCGAGTTCAGGACGATCCGAACCCCCGTCTCGTTCGACGGCGAGCGTTCGTCGAAGGTTCTGCCGCCGCCGGTGCTCGGCGAGCATAATGGCGAGATCCTGTCGAGGCCGCGCCACGATCAGGCGGCGGAATAGCCGCGCTGGAATGCCTGCGGACCGCGGTCTATAGGCTCGACGATGGAAAAGCCGCCGAAGAAGCCACGACAGGACAGCGAGTATCTTTCCACTCTCGAGCGGGGCCTGTCGGTCCTTCGCGCCTTCAATCAGAGCCGGCCCGAGATGCAGCTGAGCGAGGTCGCCGCGGCGACCGGCCTCAATCCGGCGGTGGCCCGGCGCTGCCTCAATACCCTCGTCCAGCTCGGCTATGTCGCGCAGCATGGCCGCCGTTTTCTGCTGAGGCCGGAAGTGCTCGTGTTCGGCTCCGCTTTCTTGGCCTCGATGAACATCGAGCAGATCGCCGGTCCTCATCTCCAGGCGGTTCGCGACGAGACCGGAGACAGCTCGTCGATGGCGGTCCTCTCCGGAACCGACATTCTCTATCTCGCGCACGTCTCCACCAACCGGAGGATCCGCCTCGGCGCGAGCGTCGGTACGCGCTACCCGGCTTATGCAACGTCGCTGGGTAGAGTGCTGCTCGCTTATCAGGACGATGAGGCGATCGATGCCTATCTCGCCGAAGCCGAGCTGGCGCGACTTACCGAGCATACGATCACGTCCAAGGCCGAGCTCAAGAAGCGGCTTCGGCAGGCGCGCACTCAAGGCTATGACAGCGCCCAGGACGAGCTCGATTATGGCATCGTCTCGGTCGCTGTACCGGTGTTCGACGCCGAGCGGCGGATCGCGGCGGCGATCAATTGCTCCACCTCGACCACTCGGGTCTCCCGCGAGGAACTGGTGAAGACCCGTCTGCCGCTGCTTCGTCGAGCGGCCGGCGAGATCGAGGACTCGCTCCGGCGCTGGCCTTCGCTTTCGCACTCGCTTCGTCCCTGACATCGTTCGAAGGCCGGCTTTCGAAGGCAGCTCGACCTCGCCTGTTTTCGGAATGCGAACTTGACTTCGATAATCGAAGTTCATAACCCTCGACTTCCATCGGCGGGCGCATGCCGGCCCTGCGCGCTCCTCCCTGGCGCGCGGCCGGCGGGTGACCTCGTCGAGGAACAGGGGAGGGCACGGCATGAAGACGAGGTTCGGGCGCAGCATCTTTCTGGCGAGCGCCTCTTTGATCGCGGGCGTGGCCGTCGCCACTCCGGCCGCAGCTCAGGACGAGCCTTCGCCCACCACCGCCCAATCCTCCACCGAGGAGGAGGATATCGTCATCACGGCCTTGCGCCGCGATCAGCTTCTTCAGGACGTCCCGGCGGCGATCACCGCCTTCACCGACGAGACGATCGAGGCGGCGGGCATCGACCGGCCGATCGACTTCATCAACCTGACCTCGAACGTGAATCTCGTCGAGACTCAGAATGCCGGCAACGCCTTCATCGTCATCCGCGGAATTACCCAGGCGCGCAATTCCGAGCCGTCGGTCGCCGTGATCGTCGACGGGGTCCAGCAGGTGAACCCCGCCCAGTTCAATCAGGAACTGTTCGACATCGAGCAGATCGAGGTGCTGAAGGGGCCTCAGGGGGCGGTTTATGGCCGCAACGCGATCGGCGGCGCGATCGTCATCACGACCCGTCAGCCGACCGACGAGTTCGAAGGCCAGATCCGGGCCGGCATCGACAACGGCTTCAGCTACTGGCTTCGCGGCGGGATCACCGGTCCGATCTCTGATACGCTTCGATTCCGCCTCGCCGGTTCCTGGCTCGACAGCGAAGGCTTCCTCAACAACCCGTTTCTCGGCGAAGAGGCCGATCCGGTCGAGGACCTCTCGTTCCGCGGCACCTTGCTGTGGAATCCTACTCCCGAATTCACGGCCGATCTTCGCGGCTCGATCAGTCGGCTCCGGACCCAGGCGCTCTACTTCAACATCGTCAACGACGTGAACGACACGAGCCTGCCGATCCGAGTCAACAATGCAGGCCAGAATGACCGAGACATGGAGAATGTGTCGCTCCGGCTCAACTGGGAGACCGGTGCCGGCACGCTCAGCTCGGTGACGAGCTACGACACGCTCCAGGAGATCCTGACGGGCGACGCGTTCAACTTCCTGCCGATTCCGGAATCCTTGTTCTTCTTCCTGTTCGGATTCGATCTCAATCAGAGCCAGTTCCTCGACGTCGAGGCGATCAGTCAGGAAATCCGGTTCACCTCCCCGGAGGACCGGCCCTTCCGCTACATCCTCGGTGCCTATGCGATCGACACCAACCGGTTCATTTCGACCGGCAACATGGTCGACACCGGCAACGGCGTCTTTCCGGTATTTCGCACGCCAAGCACCAATCCGCTCAACCCGCAGGCGACCTTCCTGTCGGATCAGCAGAACAATTTCGCCTGGGCGGTGTTCGGCAACGCCACCTACGATTTCTCCGAGCAGTTCAGCATCGACGTCGGCCTTCGCTACGACCATGACAGACGCCGAAACACGACCCTCACCCCGACGGCTTTTCTTCCCAACGTTCCCGGCTTTCCGCAGGGCGCTACCGGGGAAGTGCGGCGAGTGTCCTTCGACGACCTCCAGCCCAAGGTGACCCTGACCTGGGAGCCGTCGCCGACGGTCACCGTCTATGGCGGTTATAGCCGCGGCTTCCGCAGCGGCGGCTTCAACCAAACTGGAGTCGGCGGGGTCGCTTTCGCCAACGGGATCGTCGGCGTCGGCGACACCTTCGAGGCGGAAACCGCCGAGACGTTCGAGATCGGCGCCCGCACCTCGTTCCTCGATCGCCGGCTGACGCTTTCAGCCAACGCTTACACGACGCGTAACGAGAACAGCTATTTCTTCGTCTTCCTCGCCGCGAACTCGACCCAGAATCTGGGCAATATCCCCGAGGCCCGTATCTCGGGCTTCGAGCTTGAAGCGCGGGCTCGGCCGGCGCGCGGTCTCGAGCTGAGCGCGGCGCTTGGTTATACCGACAGCGAGATCAAGGAATTCCCCGATCCCGTGGTGATCGGCAACGAGCTTCCGCTCATTTCCCGCTACACGCTCAACCTTGGGGGCCAATATCGCGCCCCGATCGCCGACAGCGGCCTCGGCCTGCTCGCCCGCGTGGATTATCGCCGCACCGGCCGCACCTGGTGGGAGCCGTACAATACGACCAGCCGCAACCCGATCGATCTCGTCGATGCCCGGCTGGGCGTCGAGCACGACCGCTGGTCGGCGACGCTCTTCGCCGAGAACCTGTTCGACGAGGAATATAATGCGGAATTTTCGCCTGGCGGGTTCGTCTTCAAGGCGCGCCCGAGGCGTTACGGCGCGGAAGTGTCGTTCCGCTTCTAGCCTGGAGATCGAGTCGTGCCGCGTATCCTGATCCTCTATTATTCCAGCTACGGCCATATCGAGACGATGGCTCGAGCGGTGGCCGAGGGCGCCGCTTCGGTCGACGGCGCCGAGGTGGCCGTGAAGCGAGTGCCCGAGCTCGTTCCCGACGAGGTCGCGCGCGGCGCATATATGAAGCTCGAACAGGAGGCGCCCTTCGCCGATCCGGGCGAGCTCGGTGATTATGACGCCATCATAGTCGGAGCGCCGACCCGCTTCGGCAACATGGCGGCGCAGATGCGCAATTTCTGGGACCAGACGGGGCCGCTCTGGGTGAAGGGCGCTCTCGTCGGAAAGGTTGGTTCGGCCTTCACCTCGACGGCGAGCCAGCATGGCGGCCAGGAGATGACGATCACCTCGATCCACACCACCCTGCTCCACCACGGGATGATCATCGTCGGCCTGCCTTATTCCTGGCCAGGCAATGCGCAGATGGAGGAAATAAGCGGCGGCACGCCCTATGGCGCGAGCACGATCGCCGGCGCCGACGGATCGCGCCAGCCCAGCGGCAACGAGCTCGAGGGCGCGCGCTTTCAGGGGCGCCATGTCGCCGAGATCGCCGCCGAGCTCGAGCGCGGCCGCGGCTCCGCCTGAGCGAATGGTTCGGCTCCGAATTACCGGACCCGTCATCCCGTTCGGTCGGGCCAATGTCGATACCGACCTGATCATCCCTGCAAGCTACATGAAGACCCTGACTCGCGAGGGGCTGGGCGACGGCGCCTTCGCCGCTCTCCGCGGAACTCCGGGAAACGTCTTCGACGATCCTTGCTATCGCGGTGCGCCGATCCTTGTCGCCGGGGCGAATTTCGGTTGCGGCTCCTCGCGCGAACATGCCGTCTGGGCGCTTTTGCAGATCGGCGTCGAGGCGGTGATCGCTCCGAGCTTCGGCGAAATTTTCGAAACCAATGCGTTGCGCAACGGCTTGGTCCCCGTAACCGTGGCCGAGCGGGTCGTGGACCTGCTGCTGGAATATTCGCCGGAGCAGCACGTGACCGTCGACGTCGTCGGCGAATGCCTTATCACGCCCGACGGCGACTTCCCTTTCACGATCGATCCTTTCCGCAAGCACGGCCTCCTCCACGGCGTGGACGAGATCGAACTGACGGAGAGCCTCGACGCGGACATTTCGGAATATGAGACGGCGGCGCGTCGCGCTCGCCTTTGGGAGCAGCAGCCATGATGATCGACAAGTCCGCGTTCGCCGCCTGGCTCGACGGCTACAAGGCCGCGTGGGAGAACAGGGATCCACAACGTGCCGCCGACTTGTTCAGCGATGACGCGACCTATCGCGAGACGCCATTCGACGAGCCCTTCACGGGCAAGGCGGCGATCGCCGAATATTGGGCGAAAGCGGTAGCCGGCCAGTCGGATGTCAACTTCATTTACGACGTCATCGCCTGCGAGGGGGACGAGGGCGTTTGCCGTTGGCACGTGGCCTTCAACGGCGTCCCGGGCGGCGAACGAATCGATCTCGACGGCATCTTCCGTTGCCGCTTCGCGAGCGAAGACAAGGTCGATCGTTTCGAGGAATGGTGGCACATCCGGGTGGTGCCGGCCTGACGCTCTGCCGCCGGGCGTGCCCAGATCTTGGTCTTCAGCGAAGCTCGCTTCGCCGAACCAGGCCATCATCAGCGAAGAAGTTTAGCCCGGCGATAGCGGTTCGAGCACGGCCCTCAGGCCATCGGCAAGCAGTGCCTGTTCCTCGACGATGATCTGCAGATGGGCGCCGAGCCCCTGCGCCCATTGCTGCTCCTCGGCGGTCCAGGCGGGCATGATCCAGG
>CAMPIH010000056.1 GCA_946886275.1 uncultured Sphingosinicella sp. | reverse complement strand
CGAAATCGACCCACAGGCCGGTGCCGGTGAAGCCGGTATGGCCGATCGTCTCGGCTGAACAGGCATCGCCGCCATGCCAGCCGGCGAAGCGCCTTTCCCAGCCGCAGGTCCGGTCGAGATGGACGGGCGTTCGGATCGCCTCGAGCAGGAAGGGCGACGAATCCCCGCCGATCAGTCCGAGCGCATAGTTCATCACCCCTTCCATCGTGCCGAACAGCCCGGCATGGCCGGCGGCGCCGCCGAGCGCCCAGGCATTTTCGTCATGGACTTCGCCCTTCATCACCCGGCCGCGCCAGCTGCAGGCCTCGGTCGCCACCGCAGGTCCGGGAGGCGGGCCGAAAGCGAGGCCAGGCGGGAGCGGCCAGTCCGCCAGCGTCTGACCGGTGATCCGCTCGATCGCAATTCCGAGAAGGATGAAGTTGATGTCGGAATAACAGGGCTCGCCTTGCCGCCACTCCCGCTGGAGCACGAAGGCCCGGAGCCGGTCGGGATCGCCGCCATAGGTGTAGATCGGCTCGACCGCGGGGAGGAAGGTGCGGTGAGCGAGGCAGTCCCGGAAGGTCAGCCGGCGTTCGGCGGCATTGGCGACGTCATATTGGCGAAGATCGGGAATGGCATCGGTCAACGGGCGGTCGAGGTCGATCCGGCCCGATTCCGCAAGGGTCAGGATCATCGTCGTCGTGGCGATGACCTTGGAAACCGAGGCGAGATCGAACCAGTGCGCCTTGGTCAGCGGCTCCGGCTCCGGCTCGAGGGAGGCGTTGCCGGCGAGCCGGCTGACTCTCAGCCCGTCGGCGGTGACGATCCCGATCGCCGCTCCCGGGACTCGTCCCTCGGCGACCGCGGCGAGCGCCGGCGCGAAGGCGCGATCGACCGCCTCGCTCATGCCTGCGCCTCATCGTCCCGGGGCCGCGGCCGGGCGCGGCCGATCAGCGGCAGAAAGAGGATCGCCGCCAGGCTGACGATACCGGACAGGAGGAAGAAGAGATCGAAGCCATTATAGCCGGCCGCTTCGAAGCTCTCGACCATGGCTCCGCCGGAGCCCGACAGGAGCCGCGGCAGAAGAAAGGCGAAGCCGGAAAGGAACGCATATTGCGCCCCGGGATGGCGCGGATCGACGAGCAGCGAGAGATAGACGACGAAGATGGTGCCCGCCATGCCGTTGCCGAACTGGTCCATCGCGGTGGCGATGTAGAGAGTCGCCTCGGCGGGTGGCTGGTGAGCCAGCCAGACGAAGCCGAAATTGCCGATCGCGGCGAAGAAGGCGCCGGCAGCGAGGGCCCAGGTCTGACGCCAGCGCGCCGCCATCCAGCCGCCCAGGGCCACTCCGGTCATGCTCGCCAGCAAGGCGACATAGGAATCGGCGCGGCCGATCTCGCTGAGCGAATAACCGAGGTCGCGGATCATCGGCTTGGACAGGTTGAGCGCCAGGACGTCGCCCATCCGGTAGATCGAGACGAACGCCATCAGCGCCAGCGCCATGAAGCCGTAGCGCCAGAAGAAATCGACATAGGGGCCGATCGCCACCGAGCGCCGGGCCGGCGACGAAGGCGGCAGGTGGCGGATCTTCGGCACCGCCGCGGCCATGATCAGGAACGGCACCATGCACAGGCCGAGCACATAGGGGGTGACGTTGGTCTGGTCGCCCATGCCCATGCCGGACGCGCTTTCGAGCAGAAGCCAGCCGATCGCCGCGGTCGCGATCGCCAGCGCGGGGAGGATCACCAGGCTGGCGCCAAGCCCGGCGGCCAAAGCGGCGGCCCGGCTTCCCTGCCGGCCCGGGTCCGGCCGCATTCCGACGAGCAAGGGAAAGGGCAGGAAGGCGACGGTTGCGATCGCGAGATAGGCGCCGGTCCAGCCCCAGGCCGGCTGATCGGCGACGAGCAGGGCGCCGCTCCCGGCGGCGACCATCGCCGTCCGGTAGCCCCACAGATTGGCGGCGGCGACCGGCCCCTGCTCCTCCTGGGTCGGCGCCAGTTCGATCCGCCAGGCGTCCGCGGCCACTTCGAGAGTGGTCGTCCAGAAGGCGAGCAGGACCGCGAACAAGGCGGTCAGCGCAAGGGAATCGCCCGGCGAGACGAAGGCCATCGCCGCCATCGACGTGAAGATTCCGAGCTGGGCGAGCATGATCCAGCCGCGCCTCTTGCCCCAGAAGCGGCAGAAGCCCGGAACCTGGTAGCGATCGAGCAGGGGCGCCCAAAGGAACTTGAACGTCGGCAGCAGCTGGACCCAGGCGAAGAAGCCGATGACGACCAGCCCGATCTCGTGCGCCTGGAGCCTCAGGGTGAGGACGGTCGAGAACATGTAGAAGGGGAGGCCGGCCGAAAAGCCGAGCATCAGGTAGAGCGCCTGGCGGCTCAGCCCTCTTGGAACGACCGCGGCGGGAGAGACTGGGCTGCTGATTGCCGTTGACGCCATCCCTTAGCCCCTCCCGAGCATCGTCGCCGATAAGCGGGTATCAGGCCCGCGGCACCGAATTGGCAAGATGACGAGAGGTTATGGAACGGCCAACAGAAACTATGGTGAGCCGTCTCATTCTTGTTCCTTAATGCCCCTTGGCCGCTGTCCAAGGGGGATTCAAGATGCGCGCTTCCAAGTCATTCAAAGCCATCCTTTTTTCTGGGATCGGTTTTTCCGCGCTGGCGATGGCCAGCACCGTCTCTGCGCAAACCACGTCGCAGACTCAAGCCGAAGCCACTGCCGAGGACGATGATGACGAGACCATCCTCATCACCGGCACCCGCGTCGCTCGCGACGGCTATCAGGCGCCGACGCCGCTGACGGTGCTCACCCGCGAGGAGATCGAGAACACCTCGCCGACCAACAATATCGCCGATTTCGTCAATCAGCAGCCGGCGCTCGCCGGCTCGACCCGGCCGTCCAATTCGCGTCTCAACATCAGCAGCGGCCAGGCGGGCATCAACGCCCTCAACCTGCGCAATTTCGGCGAGACCCGAACCCTCATCCTGCTCAACGGCAGGCGATCGGTCGCCTCGACGATCACCGGCGTGGTCGACGTCAACACGATCCCGCAGATGCTCGTCGAGCGGGTCGACATCGTCACCGGCGGCGCTTCGGCGTCCTACGGCTCCGACGCGGTCGCGGGCGTCGTCAACTTCATCCTCGACAATGATTTCGAGGGCGTTCGGGTCGAGGGCGACACCGGAATCACCTCGCGCGGCGACGGCTTCAACTATTCGTTCGGCGGGGCAGCAGGGATCAGCTTCGCTGACAATCGCGGCCATCTGATGGTCAGCGGCGAGATCAACCATCGCGACGGCATCTTCGACACCAACGGCCGCGCCTGGAACCATACCGGCTTCGTCCGCTTCGAGGATCCGAACTGGACGGCCGCCAGCCTCAACCCCCGCTTCATCACCACCCTGCGCCAGGTCGGCGCGGCGAACTCCACGCCCGGTGGCCTCGTCACCGGCTCGGCCGGCGGAACCGCTAATCGGCTGCGCGGCCTCTATTTCGGCGCGGGCGGAGAGGTGCTCCAATTTCAATATGGCGCGAACACCTTCCCCAGACCCACCGGAACCGCAGCGCCGACCCTGACCCAGGGCGGCGACTGGCAGGTCAACGATTCCGGCCGGCGCATCGGCCTCGATCCCGAGGACGACCGCCGAAGCGTTTTCGGGCGCGCCAGCTTCGAGGTCGCTGACGGGGTGACCGTATTCGCGGAAGGCTCGTACAACTGGCAGGAAGTGCTCTTCAATGCCGGTCCGAACCTGTCGACCGGACAGAATCTGAACGCGACGGGCTGCAGCACAGCGACGCCGACCAACGCCCCGATCACCTGCAACGCGTTTCTCTATAATACGCTCGGCCCCGATCGGCTGGCGGGCATCACCAGCGTGACCTTCGCCACGACCGCCCAGGACCTTCCGTTCCGGGCGATCAACAACCGGCGCGAGGTTCAGCGCTACGTGCTCGGCGCCGAAGGCGATTTCGAGATGTTCGGCAATACGGCGCGCTGGGACGTGTTCGGCCAATATGGCCGCGCCGACCTTCACGAGCAGCTCCGAGGCATCATGCACACCGCGAAGCTGGCCAACGCCACCAATGCGGTCTTCGCCCAGGCAGGCAATCCCCTCGGCGTCGCTCCAGGCACGATCGTCTGCGCGATCAACGTCGACACCAATCCGAGCAATAACGATCCGGCCTGCGTGCCATTGAACCGGCTCGGGCTCGGCGTCGCCGATCCGGCTGCGATCGATTATGTTCTCGGCGATCCCTTCCGCGACCAGGTCGTCGAGCAGAGGGTCTATGGCGCCAATCTGTCCTTCACGCCCTTCGCGACCTGGGCCGGCGACGTCAGCGTCGCCGTCGGCGCCGAATATCGCAAGGAGTCGATCACGGGTTTCGTGCCCGCCGAGTTCCAGCCGGTCATCACGCCCACCGGCACGACGAATCTCTGGTCGGTCGGCAATTACCTGCCGAGCGAGGGCTCGTTCGATGTCAAGGAAGCCTATCTCGAGGCGGTCGTTCCGCTGGGCTTCGGTGCGGAGTTCAACGGCGCTGTTCGAGCGACCGATTACTCGACTTCGGGCTACGTCACGACGTGGCGCGCCGGCCTCACCTGGCAGCCGATCGACGATATCAGGCTTCGGGTGACGCGGTCGCGCGACATCCGGGCGCCCAATCTCAACGAGCTGTTCGCAGCCGGCACGGCGAACACCGATTCGGTCAGCAATCCCTTCTTCAACTCGTCGACCGGCACCGCCACGCCGTTGAACGGCGTGGTCTACAACACCGCGAGCATCGGCTATTCGGGACTCGCCTCGGGCAATCCGAACCTGGGGCCGGAAAAGGCCGATTCCTGGAATATCGGCGGTGTCATCTCGCCCCGCTTCCTTCCGGGCTTCAGCGCGTCGGTCGATTATTTCCGGGTCGACCTGGAGGGGGCGATCGACAGCCTCAGCGCGCAGAACATCATCAATTTCTGCTTCCAGGGGCGGGATACGTGCGACGCGATCACCCAGGATCCGTCCAATCCGGCCCGGATCCTGATCCGCACCCAGCCCTTCAACTTCCAGCGCAGGCTGGTCCGCGGGATCGATTTCGAGGCGTCCTATCGCACGCCCCTGGACCGGTTCTTCGGCGGCAGCGAAGGCAGCCTGTTCTTCCGTGGCCTGGCCACCCATTACCTCGAGAACATCGTCGACACCGGCATCGCCGGGGCCGCGGTTCTCGACTCCACCGGCGTGAACGGCGGCCAGTCGACCACACCGAGCTGGATCTACCGGGTCAGCGCCACCTACGACATGCCGCAAGGATCGATCACCGCGGTCGGCCGCGGGGTCAGCTCCGGCCGCTATGTCGCCAACGGCATCGAATGCCAGGCCGGCGCCTGCCCGGCCGGGCGGACTCCGGCGGAGGCCTCGGCCTTCCCGACCTATGACGACAATACGGTTTCGGGCGCCTTCTACGTCGATCTCAACACGACGCTGAAGTTCAACACGTTCGGGGACCGCGACGGGGAGTTCTTCGTCAACGTCACGAACGTGTTCGATTCCAACCCGATCCTGCTTCCGGAAACCGGTCTGGCGGCAAACACCACCTATAGCGACCTGCTCGGGCGGACCTTCCGGGTCGGAGTCCGCCTGCAGCTTCGCTAGGACTGGACGACAGACGCGAAACCGCGGCCCGGCGGGCCGCGGTTTTTGCGTTGGGCCGCGATCGGCGTATCGGGTCGCGGGATCGGAGCTGAGATGAGTCGTTTCCACCTTCGTGACGGCGTCACGCACTGCGAGGACGTGCCGCTCCCCGAAATCGCCGCCGCCGTCGGCACGCCACTATTCGTTTATTCCGCCGGAGCGATGCGAGACCAGGCGCGCGCCCTCAAGTCCGCGCTCTCGCCGCTTGACGACCCGCTCGTCGCTTATGCCGTCAAGGCCAATCCCAACGGCGCCGTTCTTCGCACCCTCGCTTCCGAGGGACTCGGCGCCGACGTCGTCTCCGGGGGCGAATATCGCCGCGCCCGGGCGGCCGGGATAGCCGCCGATCGGATCGTCTTTTCGGGCGTCGGCAAGACCGAGGCGGAGATGCGGCTCGCGCTCGAGGGCGGTCTCCAGCAATTCAACCTGGAATCGCTGCCCGAAGCCGAGCTTCTCTCTCAGGTCGCGCTGTCGATGGGGCGGATCGCCCCGGTCGCCTTCAGGATCAATCCCGACGTCGAGGCCGGCTCTCACGCCAAGATCTCGACCGGCGCGGCGCACAACAAGTTCGGGATACCGATCGACCAGGCACCTTCCGCCTGTGCCCGGATCGCCGATCTGCCTGGCCTTCGCCTCAACGGCCTGGCCGTCCATATCGGAAGCCAGCTCACCAGCCTGGTGCCGCTCGAGACCGCCTATCGCAAGCTCGGCGCGATTATTGCCGAGCTTCGCTCGCTCGGCCACGACATAAGTACCGCCGATCTCGGCGGCGGCCTCGGCATCAGCTATGACCCGGCCCAGCCGGCGCCGCCGACGATCGAGGAATATGGCGCCCTCGTCGCCGAGGTGACCCGGGGATGGGACGTTCGGCTGATCTTCGAGCCGGGCCGGCTGATCGTGGGCGAGGCCGGCGCGCTCGTGACCGAGGTGATCCGGGTCAAGGCGGGAACCGCCAATCCGTTCATCGTCCTCGATTCAGCGATGAACGACCTGATCCGGCCGACCCTGTACGACGCCTGGCACGGGATCGAGGCGGTCAGCCCGAGCGGCGGGCATATGGTGGCCGACGTCGTCGGCCCGGTCTGCGAGACCGGCGACACGTTCGCGGTCGCCCGAAAGCTCGACGAGGTCGAGGCCGGCGACCTGATGATCATCCGGACCGCGGGCGCCTATGCCGCGACCATGGGAAGCACCTACAATTCGCGCCCGCTTGCGCCGGAAGTGCTCGTCGACGGTGATCGATGGGCGGTGGTCCGGCCACGGCGCGACATCGAGGACTTTCTCGGCGACGAGCGCCTTCCGGACTGGCTTTAGTCCAGCCCCAGGCGGCGAAAGGGCTGATTCTGCGGAAGCGCGCCCGCGATCATCCAAAGGCCGCCGAAATCACGGGGCGACGGCTTCGGCGCCAGGCCGCCTCGGATCGGCCGCGCCGAGAAACAGGCCGTTTTCGATCATGATCGACTGGGCGCTGCCCATCGTCTCGTCGGAGGTGATCCGGTGGCCCCGGGCGGCCAGAGCGGCGACCGTGTCAGGATTGAAATTAGGCTCTACGCGCAGGCTCGCCGTGGTGCCCTGATAGATCCTCGGCTGATGGGTGGCTTCTTCGACGTTGAGGCCGAAATCGACGATGTTGACGAGGATCTGCAACACCGTGTCGATGATCGTGCTCCCGCCGGGCGTTCCGGTGATCAGCCACGGCCGACCTTCCTTGAAGACGATGGTCGGCATCATCGTCGACAGCATTCGCTTGCCCGGCTGGAGAGCATTCAAGGGAGCCGGACGCCCTTCCCGGCGCGCGCGCCATGCCTCCTCGTGACTGAAATTGTTCATCTGGTTGTTGAGCAGGATTCCGGTGCCTTCGATCATCACTCCGGATCCGAAATCGGAGCCCAGAGTATAGGTCGTGCTGACGGCATTGCCTTCGGAATCGGCGATCGAAAAATGGGTCGTCTGAGGGCTCTCGTAGCGCCACGGATCGCCCGCCCCCATCTCGTCGGCCGGACGGGCGCGATCAGGGGAGATGAGCCGGGCGCGCTCGGCCGCATAGGCTTTCGAGATGAAGCCGGACACGGGGGCCCGGACGAAGCCGGTATCGCCGAGGAAGCGGTAGCGATCGGAATAGCCGAGCTTCATGGCTTCAGCCATCAGATGAAGCGACGCCGCCGAACCCGCACCGAGCGGCCGAAGCTCGAACCGTTCGAGGATATTGAGCATGTTGAGCAGGGTCGCGCCACCCGCGCTCGCCGGCGGAGTCGTATAGATGGTCACGCCTCGATAGTTGCCGACGAGAGGTTCGCGCTCGATCGGGCGATAAGCGGCAAGATCCTCGAGCGTGATCAGGCCGCCGTGCCGGGCCATGTCGTCGGCGATGCGCCGGGCGATCGGGCCGCGGTAGAAGGCGTCGGCGCCTCCCCGAGCGATCAGCCGAAGGCTTTGGGCAAGCTCCGGCTGGCGCAATGTTTCACCAGCGACGTAGAGCCCGCCGTCGGGCTTGAAGAAGGTGCGTCGGGCCGCTTCGCTGACCGAGAGACGTTCCCTGCCCCAGCTGAAGACGAAAGCCTCGTCGGCGCTGAGGACCACGCCCCGGCTGGCGAGCCTGATCGCCGGCTCGAGCAATCGGCGCCAGGGCAGACGTCCATAGCGGCTATGGGCCAGGTAAAGCCCGGCGACCGTTCCGGGCACTGCGGGGGCGATATAGCTCTGGCTTGCCTCGGCAATCTCGCTCCCCTGCGCATCGACGAAAAGCTCGGGCACGGCTCGCGCCGGTGCGACGCCCCTGAAATCGATGACCTGAACCCGGTTGCTGCGGGCGTCGTAGATCGTCATGAACCCGTCGCCGCCGAGATTGCCCGCTCTCGGCAGAGTCACGGCAAGAGCGAAGGCCGTGGCGATCGCGGCGTCGACGGCATTGCCGCCGCTCCTCAATATCTCCGCGCCGACGCCGCTTGCGGTCGCGTTTTGCGACACCACCATGCCGCGCGTGCCGATGGTCGGGGAATGGATGCTCGGATATTCGAGCAGCTGGCGACGCTGCGCGTGCACCGGCGTGGCGAGGCTCAGCAGCAGCAGAGCGAGGAGCGCCGGCAGGTGGCGGACTATGTTCATTCGTCTTTTCCCTCGCCGTCGGCACGGCCTCGGATCAGGTCGGAGGCACTCCCCCGGAAACTCGGCTCAGCGGCGAAACCGCCCCTCAAGCCGGACTCAGAAGCGCTTCCGGGCGGACACGTAGAAGGACCGGCCGCGATTGCTGTAGAGATCGCCGATATAGCCAAAGGAAGTATCGGCGATCGGAGCGAGGGTGTCGAAGATGTTGCGCACCCCGGCGCGAACCCGAAGGCCATCGAGCAGGCCGTCACCGACCGTATATTGAAGATAGAGATTGTGGACCATGTGGTCGTCCACGGCGAAGGGCGTCCCGTCGGCGAGGGTCGCACCGGTATCGATGACGCTTCCGACATAGGAGGTGTAATAGCCGGCCCCGAAATTGCCGGCCCGCCACGTCACCGTCGCCGAGGCGCGCCATTTGGGACGGCCATTTTCGCGGATCAGATCCTCCGCGCCCGCAATATTGATCGTCGGATCGATCGTGCCTGCCGCCTGGGCGGCGATCAGCGACGCCTGCAGCTCGCCCGGAACCTGGAAGAATTCATAGAGTCGAGCGGCGTTGAGCTTGATGTCGAAATCGCCCAGCGGCGTGTCGTTCACCTCGTAATAGACGGCGACGTCGAGGCCCCTCACTGTCCGCGGCGAAAGGTTGCGATAATTGTCGATCACCTGGATGACCCGGCCGACCGGTTCGAGGCCGGTGCCGGCGAAATCCTCGATCTCGTCCTCGGTCGGCGCCGCCCGCTGGACGAGCGGGTTCGAGCTGCCCTGCACCCGAAGGAGATAATCGAGCGTCAGCGCATTGGCGTCGCCGAAGATGCCGATCAGGTTGCGCTGCCTGATTTCCCAATAATCGGCGGTCAAGGTGAGTCGGCCCAGGCGCTGCGGAATCGGCGGCTGCATCGTCAGTCCGACGGTGAGGTTCTCCGACTCCTCCGGCTGCAGCTCCTGACTTCCGGAGCGGTTGCTGACGATGCTGAAGGTTCGTCCGCAATCATCGAAATTGTCGATCCGGCCCGCCCGCAGATCCGCTTCGCACCTGACCCAATCGGTTCGCGTGTTCGACCGCTGGATGCCGCTCTCGAAGAGCTGCGGCAGGCCGGGCGCGCGGAAACCTTGCGACCAGGCGCCGCGGAACTGGAGCCAGCTGACCGGATAATAAGACAAAGCCACCCTCGGTTTCGCGACGTCACCGAAGGTGGTGTAATGTTCGTATCGGCCCGCAATCTGCAGATCGATGGAATGGACGAGCGGGATTTCCATGTCGGGCGAGACGACGGGGACCGCGAGCTCGAGGAAAGCCGAAATCACGTCGCGATCGCCGGCCGAATCCGGAGTCGGGCTGGCCCCCAGCACGTCGCTGCCGTTCGACGAACCGTCGAGGGCAACGAAGGCGATCGTGCCGTCGAGACGGCCGTCGCGATCGTCCTCGAATGTCTCGTGACGATATTCGGCACCCGCTGCCATGCCGACATTGCCGGCCGGAAGCTGGAAGAGATCGTTGCGGGAGACTCGCAGATCGGCGAGCGACAGGCTCGTCTCGTTGATCCGGGAAACGTCGACCAGCATCGCTTCGGTCACCGAAAGCGGGTTGGGTGTCGAATCCGCCCGGCTCGGATCCGCGGGATCGCCGCCGTCGAAGGGATTGTAGGCGCTGGAATCGGTCCTCGACAGCGCCTCCTGAAACAGGGTCGCGCTGATGGTGCGCATGGTGTCGTTGCTTCGCGCCCGCGAGTAGAGCGCTCCGGCCTCCCAGTCGAAGGCGCCGATCTCGCCGCGCAGTCCGCCGAGGAAGCGGGTCGTGACATTGTCGACGTTGAATCGAAGCGGTCCGACGTCCACCGGCCGATAATCGATCAGCTCCAGATTGAGGCCCGAATTGGGAACGCCGGTAAGCCCGGGCAAGCGCCCCGGGCTGCCGACCGCGCCCAGCGGATTATAAGGGTTGGTGGCTGGGACGATGAGCCGCTGATTGGCCAGCGAAGTCTCGGTCTCACGGACTGAATCATAGTCGGAATGGTAATATCCGACCTCGCCGAAGAATTCGAACGTGTCGCTGAACTCATGGTTCACGAACCCGAACAGGTTCTGGCGGTCGGTTTCGCCCATGATCGTCCGCTCGGTGTTGATGTCGTAGCGGAGGTTGCGATCGGTGCTGACGGTCGAAAGACTGGAATTGTCATAGCAGATTCCGGTCCCGGCGGGGGCGATGCAGCCTTCGTTGGTGTCCGGCTGAACGTGGAAGATGCCGCTCGAGGTGAGGGAGGCGCCGTTGTAGCGAACAAGGGTGGTCGACCTCGAAAAGTCCGTGTTCAGGCGCTGGAATTCCCCGAAGATCGAGTCCGTTGACCGATTGTCGAAATCGGTATCCTCCTCGAACGGCGTGCCTTCAAGAAGAGGCCGAAGATCGGACGAACGGGAATTCCGCCGCTCTCTCGCGAAGAGCGGATCGCGATGGCTGAAGGAGCCGAACAAGGAGATGTTCGTGCGGCCCTGGTTGAACGTGTGGCCGGCCTCGACCCCGATTTCATATTCCTCCTGGTCGGAATGATCGGTGATGCCGAACTCGCCCTGGACGGTAAGCCCGTCGAACCGGTCCTTGAGGACGGTGTTGACGACGCCGGCGACGGCGTCGGTGCCATAGATCGCCGCCGCGCCGTCGCGGAGCACCTCGATCCGCTGGATTCCGAGAACCGGTATCGCGTTGGTATTGACGCTCTGGACCGGCACGAGGTTTTCGGACTGAGTGCCGGGGTGGAGGACCATTCGGCGGCCGTTCAGGAGCACGAGCGTGTTGCCCGTGCCGAGCGCCCTGAGGTTGATCGAGGCAGTATCACCACGCGCATCGTTGATCCCGCCGGCGTCCCTGCTTTCGTTGAAGGCGACGTCGCCGGCCTGAGGGATGGATCTGAACAATTCGTCGCCGCTGGTGGCCGCGGTCGCGTCGATATCGTCGATCTCCAGAACCGTCACCGGAAGGACGTCTGTGACGTCGGCGCCCTGGATATGGGTTCCGACGATGAGGATCTCGTCCTCGGACTCCTCGGCCGCGGAAACTTCCTCGTTGGGCGAGGCCGGGGAGCCCGGAGCCGTTGTCCGGGTGATCGGCGATGATTCCTGAAGGTCGGGCTGGCCCGGGGGCGGCGCTGCATCCTGCGCGGCGGCGGTCGAGGCGGCGAGCGCGGACACGCCGGCAAGCAAAGCGCGGACAGTAAGAGATTTCTTCATTTTGCAGTCCCCCAGTCGGTCGCACGGCGCGCGCGTTCGTCACCGAAGCCGCGAAGAAGGGACATGGTATCAGCAGGAGCGGTTATTCCAAATGCGGCCGTGAAATCCATTGGAGCGTCGACCATAACCCTCGGCTATGGTGGGGCCGGAGCCTGAGGGCACAAAAAAGCCGCCGAGGCTGAAGCCTTCGGCGGTTCTTGACCGGACCAGGTCCGGGAGACGCAGAGAACCAGGTTCTGCGGTCGATCATGTCTTATGTGGTTGCGGGGCTAGGATTTGAACCTGCGACCTTCAGTTCATGAGCCTGACGAGGCGCCGCCCTCGAGGGCGATCCGGGGGATCGGCCGACTGGCGGCGCGGGCTGCTCCACTTCGCCCGAAGGGCGGAAGCCATGCTGGCCGGTGTCCATCAGACACAAAAAAACCGCCGAGGCTGAAGCCTTCGGCGGTTTTTGACCGGACCAGGTCCGGAACACGCAGAACCAGGTTCTGCGGTCGATCATGTTGCTGTGGTTGCGGGGGCAGGATTTGAACCTGCGACCTTCAGGTTATGAGCCTGACGAGC
>CAMPIH010000055.1 GCA_946886275.1 uncultured Sphingosinicella sp. | reverse complement strand
TGAAATATGTCGAGGCGGCGGGGCTGGTGAAGTTCGACTTCCTCGGCCTCAAGACCCTGTCCGTGCTCCGCAAGGCTGTCGAGATGCTGGCCAGGCGCGGCGTCGCCATCGATCTCGATCGGATCCCCTGGGACGATCCCGAAGTCTACCGGCTCCTCCAGCGCGGCGAGACGGTCGGCGTGTTCCAGCTCGAATCGGAAGGCATGCGCCGCACTCTGGCGGCCGTGAAGCCGGACAATTTCGGCGACATCATCGCGCTCGTCTCGCTCTACCGGCCGGGACCGATGGACAATATCCCGATGTTCGGCGCGCGAAAGAATGGGCGCGAGCCGATCTCCTATCCCCACCCGCTGCTCGAGGACGTGCTCAGGGAGACGTACGGGATCTTCGTCTACCAGGAACAGGTGATGGAGGCGGCAAAGGTCCTGGCCGGTTTCAGCCTCGGCGAGGCCGACCTGCTGCGGCGAGCCATGGGCAAGAAGATCAAGTCGGAGATGGACGCCCAGCGCGCCGGCTTCGTCGCCGGCTGCGAGCGGGTCAACAAGATCCCGGCGGCGAAGGCCAACGAGCTGTTCGACTTGATCGACAAGTTCGCCGGCTACGGCTTCAACAAGAGCCACGCCGCGGCCTACGCTCTCGTCGCCTATCAGACGGCCTGGCTGAAGGCGCATCATCGCCATGAATTCTACGCCGCCTCGATGTGCTTCGACATGGCCCAGACCGACAAGCTGGCCATCTTCGTCGAGGACATGAGGCGGATGGGGCTTGAGTGCCTGCCGCCCTCGATCAATGCGAGCGAGGCCGAATATTCGGTCGAGACGATCGGCGAGGACCTCGCCGTCCGCTACGCGCTCGGTGCGCTCAAGGGTGTCGGCGAGAAGGCGATGGAGCAACTCGTCGAGGAACGGGGCGCCAATGGACCATTCCGCAGCCTCGACGATTTCGCCGCCCGGATCGACCCGCGCCTGCTCAATCGCCGCCAGATCGAAAGCCTTGCCGGCGGCGGCGCCTTCGACGGCCTGGCCGAGCGCTCGGCCGCCTTCGCCGCGGCGGAGACGATCCTCGCCGCGGCTTCGAGCGCCGCCGACGCACGGACGAGCGGGCAGGGGGGATTGTTCGGCGAAGGGCCGGCCAACGTGGTGCCGATCCGGATGCCGACAAGCGAGAGCTGGAGCCTGGCCCAGCGCATGGCCCAGGAGAAGGAGAGCTTCGGCTTCTATTTCTCCGCCCACCCGGTCGACAATTTCCGCCACCTCGTCGAGGCGCATGGCGCCCGAAGCTTCGCCCAGCTCGCCACCGTGCCGGTGCCGGCCGACGGCGGCCGGAGCGGCGCGGTGATGGCGGCGCTCGTCGAGGATACGAGATGGCGCACCTCGGCGAAGGGCCGCCGCTACATGATGGCGACCCTGTCGGATTCGTCAGGCCAGTTCGAAGCCACGATCTTCGACGACATGGTCGCCGAGCAGGTGGCGAACGCCGCCAAGATCGGCGCCTGCGCCCTGCTGGCCGTCGAGCTCGACCGGCGGCCCGGCGAGGAAACGCCGAGGGTGACGATCAAGTCGCTCCAGTCGTTCGAGAGCCTGTCGCTTCGCAGCCGTCTCCAGATCCAGATCGAGGTCGAGACGGAGTCGGCGGTGGCGTCGCTCGCCGAAGCCGTCGCCGGCGCCCGCGGCGGCAACGGCCAGCTTCGGCTCAAGGCGCGGCTGGCCGGAGGCGAAGCCGATCTCGTTCTCGGCCGCGATTTCGTCGTCGATGCCGAGCTTGCCGCTCGGCTGGAACGGATCGAAGGAATCGGCGCCGTCCACCTTTCCGTGGTCGAAGCGCCACGCCTTGCGCTCGTCTCCTGACAGGATAGACTTCCCGCAACAGTCTGCGGGAGAGAGCGATGCTTGGCGGGATGCAGGATTTCGAGCTGCGCGTGCCGCGGCTGATCGAACATGCCGAGCGCGAGCATGGAAGCCGAGAGATCGTCAGCTACTGGGCGGACGGGACGACCACGCGGACCAATTGGGCCGGCGTCGCGCGGGATTCGCGCAAGCTCGCGCAGGCGCTCGAGAAGCTCGGCGTGAAGAAGGGCGACCGGGTCGCGACGCTCGCCATGAACCACAGCCGCCATCTCGTCAGCTGGTACGGCGTGATCGGCATGGGCGGTGTAATCCACACCATCAATCCGCGCCTGTTCGATGAGCAGCTGGTCTATATCGCCAACCATGCCGAGGATCAGGTGCTGTTCTACGACAGGATGTTTCAACCGATCGTCGACCGGCTGAAGCCGCAATGGACCAGCATCCGCCACTATGTGTGCTTCGACCCAGGATCGGAGGCCGCGGCAGATGGTGCCGGATTCGAGGCGCTGATCGCCGCCGAGGACGGCGACTACCAATGGGTGGAGGGCTCCGAGCGCGAGCCATGCATGCTCTGCTACACATCGGGCACCACCGGCAATCCGAAGGGGGTGCTGTACGAGCATCGCTCTTCGGTGATTCACGCCATGGCGGAGGTCCAGCCGGCGGTCTTCGATCTTGCGGCCGGGGCAGTGGCTCTGCCGATCGTGCCGATGTTTCACGCCGCGGCCTGGGGCCTGCCCTTCGCGGGCGCCATTTCGGGGATCAAGTTCGTCTATTCCGCGGTCAATGACGGCAAGGTGCTGTGCCGCCTCATGAACGAGGAGAAGGTCACTCATTCCGCCGGCGTGCCCACGGTCTGGCTTGCCATGTTCGCTCACATGGACTCGACCGGAGAGAAGCCCGAGCATCTGAAGATGGTGACGATCGGCGGATCGGCCGCGCCGCGGGCGATGATCGAGCGGCTGATGAAGATGGGCGTCCGGGTCGGCCATGCCTGGGGGATGACCGAAACCTCTCCGATCGGAACGATCGGCGCCCCGCCGGCCGATTGGGACGAGCTCAACTTCGAACAACAGGTGTCGCTCGTGGCGCGCCAGGGCCGGGTCCCGTTCGGAGTCGAATTGCGGGTGGTGAACGACGAAGGGGAGGTCCAGCCTCGCGACGGCCAGAGCTCCGGGCGTCTCCAGATCCGCGGTCCATGGGTGATCAAGCGCTATTTCAAGGCGGAGGAGGACTCGACCGGGCCGGACAATTGGTTCGATACCGGCGATGTCGCCGTCCTTCACCCCGACGGCACGATGCAGATCACCGACCGCTCGAAGGATGTCATCAAGTCCGGGGGCGAGTGGATCAGCTCGGTCGACCTGGAAAATGCCGCGGTCGGCTGCCACGGGGTCGCCGAAGCGGCGGCGATCGGAATCCATCACCCGCGATGGGACGAGCGCCCGCTGCTCCTGATCGTCCGCAGGGAGGGATCAGACGTGTCCGCGGCGCAGATTCGCGATCACCTCAGCCGCCATGTCGCCAAATGGTGGCTTCCCGACGAGATCCTGTTCGTCGACAGCCTGCCTCACACCGCGACCGGCAAGCTGCTCAAGACGGCGCTTCGCGAGCAATATCGCGATTACCGGCTTCCCGACGCGGCGGCGCCGCCATTGGCCGCAGCCGGTTCGAACATCCCGGTTTGAGCCGGTCGGGCGACCCATTTTCGGCCTGACTCGCTCGACCCGGCGCCCCCCGAGCCGGGGCCCTTCTACTCGCCCTGTGACGCCGCCCGGCTTGTGCCGTCGGGCTGCTCCGCGCGCTGCTGCTGACCGGCGAACAGATCGCCGAAGAAGCTTCCTGCATACCAGAGCGGCGCTTCAGAGCCGTCGGCAAGCTCGCGGGCGATCAGATAGTTGAGACGCGCGAATTTGGCGCCCGCCTGCCAGTTGATCGGCAGATTCAGGTCGTCATGCGTGCTGTGATAGTGGTTGCGAAGGAAATCCGTGAAGCGCTCGCGGCCCTCGCCTGCGAACCCCGTCATCAGGAACACCGAGGGGACACCCTCGCGAACGAACTTGTAATGGTCCGAGCGGGTGAACAGCCCTTCCTCCGGCAGCGGATCGGGGGTGAGCGACACGCCCATTCGCGCTCCGGCGCGAGCGACGATCGGTCCCATCGTCGAATGCTCGGCGCCGAAGGCGATCACGTCCTGGAAGTCATAAGTGAGGATCGGCATGTCGAGATTGACCAGCGAGACGATCCGGCCGTCGACGACCGGGTGGCTGGCGAGATATTCGGCGCCGAGCAGCCCCATCTCTTCGGCCGTCACCGCCGCCAGAAGAAGCGACCGGCGCGGCCGCTGGCCCGACTGAACCATCTGCCTGGCCACTTCGATCAGGGTCGCGACTCCGGTGGCATTGTCGAGTGCCCCGTTCCGGATCTGGTCGCCTTCGCCCTCGCTGACCCCGAAATGGTCGAGATGGGCGGTGATCGCCACAAATTCGTCAGCGAGTTCGGGATCCGACCCCGGCAGCACCGCGACGACGTTGGAGCTGGTGAATCGCTCGACGACGGCAGCTTCCCGTTCGACCCGGACGGTCTTGCCGATGTCGAAGCCCTGGGGCCGGCTGCCCGGTCGAGCCGCTTCCTCGAACAACTGGCGAAGGGAGCGCGGCGATCCCGCAAACAATCTTTCCGCCGCGACCGGGCCGACGGTCGCGTTGAAACGCAGGCCCCCGGCAAGATCGAACGCGACACCGTCCTCGCCGACCCAGGCGTGGCTACTCCGACCAGCCGCGCCGCTCGCAAATGCCGTCCATTCTATGCCCTCCGAATCCGCTGGGCTCAGGACCTGGATCAGGCCCACGGCCCCGCGCCGAGCCGCCATGACTCGCTTGTCCGAGCTGAGGTGGGCGGCGACGTCGCTGGCGACGCCTTCCGGAATGCCGCTGAGGACGACGACGATCTTGCCGCGGACGTCCAGCCCCGAATAATCGTCGAAGCCGTGGCTGGGCATGTCGAGCCCATAACCGACGAAGACGAGCGGGGCGCTCATCGTCAGCCTCTCCGTTTCCGGCGACGGGCGGAAGACGGCGTCGCGGCCATGTTCGAACCTGTCGGGCCCGATCGTCAGAGCGGGGGTGCCGTTGACCGAGTAGCGGACGAAATCCACCGGCTGATACCAGTTGTCGCCATTGCCGGGAGTCAGCCCCAGCGCCTCGAACTGGGCCGCGACGTAGCGGGCGGCGATGTCGTAGCCGCGAGTCCCGGGCTTTCTGCCTTCCACCAGATCATCGGCGAGGAAGGCGACGTGGGCGCGGAACGCTTCGGGCCTGAATTCCGGCGGCGCTTCGGGCTGCGCCGGCGCGGCCGAAGCCGTCGACATCATCACGGCCGCGGCCAACATTTTGAATCTCATGAGGAAAGTCAATCTCCCGAGGGGCTGGCGCACGCTATTTCAGCTGGAGCCGGCCTGCAACATTTGAAACCGGGACTGTGCGCGGATGACACAGCCGAGAAACAGTCATGGCTTAATCCGCTCGTCTATGGAACAGAACATTTCGTCGCAGAGTTCTGGCGATAGAGGAGTGAAGAAGATGCACGGATCGATCTTTGGCAAGCAGGGCAGGAGCTTTCCTCACGACCCCGCTCACAGGGGCTATCACGTCGTCTATCGTGAGAATGAAGTGAACCACTGCCCGGGCTGCGGACGCTCCCACTGGTATGTCGGCCGAGTCTCGGCTGAATGCGGATTCTGCGGGACCGCGCTTCCGCTCGTCGATCGACTGACGACGGGCGCCGGTCTTTTCGTCTCCCGCGGATCCCGTCCGGTCGACCTTCCGGTCGCCGCCTGACGCGCACGCCGGCGCCGTCGAACGGCGCCGGCCGTCATGGCCAGGCCAAGGCTGGCGGTCGGCCTTCAAGCGGCTGCCATTTCTCCAATTCGTCAGCAAGGCGGCCGAGCGGCCGCTCCATCGCACGATCCTCGACCGCCGAGTACCGGCGGGCGACCGCTATCCCCTTGCCGGGATTGGCGCCTCAACCTATAGACGCCGCCTTGCCGGCCGAAGCGGGCGTGGCGGAACTGGTAGACGCGCTGGATTTAGGTTCCAGTGGGCAACCGTGGGGGTTCGAGTCCCTCCGCCCGCACCAGCTTCGCGGCCTCTCGCGACGTGCTACCCATCCGGAATAAGGTTCGATCATCCATGCAGACCGTTGAGACGTTGAACGAGGGCCTCAAGCGCGCCTTTCGCATCACCATTCCCGCGAAGGACATCGACGCCCGCGTCGACCAGGAGCTGAAGTCGATCGCGCCGCAGGTGCGCATGCCCGGTTTTCGCCCGGGCAAGGTGCCGGCCAATCTCGTCCGCAAGATGCATGGCCCGGCGCTCGAGCAGCAGGCGCTCCAGACCGCCGTCCAGGAAGGCGTCCAGAAGCTGATGGACGAGCAGAAGATCCGTCCAGCGATGCAGCCGAGCGTCGAGCTCGAAGAAGGCGGCATCGGCAAGGACGCGGTTGTGAAGGTCGAGGTCGAGGCCCTTCCGGAGGTCCCCGAGACCGAGCTCGAAGGCCTCAAGATCGAGCGGCTTCGGGTCGAGCCGTCCGACGAGATGCTCGACGAGGCGGTAATGAGGCTCGCCGAAGGGCAGAAGAGCTTCGATCCGGCGCCGGCCAAGCAGGTCGCGCGCAAGGGCGATCTCCTGATCATCGATTTCGAAGGCAAGGTCGACGGCGAGCTGTTCGAGGGCGGCAAGGGCGAAGGCATGTCGATCGAGATCGGCTCCGGCCGTCTCATCCCCGGTTTCGAGGATCAGCTTGTCGGCGCGAAGGCGAACGATCAGCTGGTCGTCAAGGTCGCTTTCCCGGAAGATTATCCGGTCGCCTATCTCAAGGGTCGTGACGCCACCTTCGACGTCACCGTCAACGAGGTTCAGGTGCCGCGCGAGGTGAAGGCCGACGACGCCTTCGCCCAGTCGATGGGACTCGAGGGGATCGATCAGCTTCGCGGCCTCTTGAAGAGCCAGGTCGAGCAGGAGCTCGGCGGCCTGACCCGGACCCACATGAAGCGCCAGCTGCTCGACCAGCTCGCCGCTTCCTACGATTTCCCGGTGCCCCAATCGATGGTCGACGCCGAATTCGACCAGATCTGGCGCCAGCTCGATCATGAAGCCAGCCATGAATCCGATCCGGAAGCCGCCCGCGCGGAGATGGAGAAGGACCGCGAGGAATATCGCTCCATCGCCGAGCGCCGGGTCCGACTCGGTTTGCTTCTGTCTGAAATCGGCCAGAAGGCCGGAGTGCAGGTGAGCCAGCAGGAGATGAACCAGCTGATCGCCCAGGCCGCCCAGCAATATAAGGCCGAGGACCGCCAGCGCTTCGCCGATTATGTCCGTCAGGATCCGATGGCTGCCGCCCAGCTGCGCGCGCCCTTGTTCGAGGACAAGGTCGTCGACCATCTGTTCGGCAAGGCGGAGATCAGCGAGCGGGTCGTGACCCGCGAAGAGCTCGAGGCAGCGATCGAGGCCGAGGACACCCACGTCCACGGCCCTGGCTGCGGTCACGACCACGATCACGGCCATGAGGCAAAGCCGAAGAAGAAGGCGGCCGCCAAGAAAGCGGATGCTCCCGCCAAGTCGGTGAAGGAGAAGCCGGCGGCCGAGAAGGCCCCCGCCAAGAAGGCCGCGAAGAAGCCGGAAGCCGCTGCCGAAGCGAAGCCGGCCAAGGCGCCGACGAAGAAGGCAACCAAGAAGAGCTGACCCGGTCGGATCCGGGCGGGTTTGCTCGGCGCAAGTCAGTTCGCGATTGTCGAAGCGCTTCCCTTCTTCCTAAAGGAGGGCAGCCTTCGACAGGCTCGAGCCGAACCGCGGGGGATGTGAATGCCGGACCTGAAAGAGCTGCGGATCGCGGTTCTGCTGCCCTGCTACAACGAGGAAGCGGCGATCGCCCGGACCGTCGCCGGCTTTCGCGAGTCGCTGCCGGGGGCGGCGATCTACGTCTACGACAACAATAGCAGCGATCGGACCCGCGAAGTGGCCGCCGAAGCGGGCGCGATCGTCCGGACCGAGCGGATGCAGGGCAAGGGCCATGTCGTGCGCCGCATGTTCGCGGACGTGGAGGCGGACATCTACGTCATGGCGGACGGCGATTCGACCTACGATTCGGCCGCCGCGCCGGAGCTCGTGAAACGGCTTGTCGAGGAGCAGCTCGACATGGTCGTCGGCGCTCGAAAATCGGAGGTGGAGGAGGCCTATCGTCGCGGCCACCGGCTTGGCAACCGCCTCTTCACCGGTCTCCTGGCCAGCCTCTTTGGCCGGACGTTCAGCGACATCTTCTCCGGCTACCGGGTGTTTTCGAGGCGGTTCGCCAAGTCGTTTCCGGCGCTTGCCCGAGGCTTCGAGACCGAGACCGAGATCAGCGTCCACGCTTTGGAGCTGGCGATGCCGGTCGCCGAGATCGTCACCGCTTATGGCGCCCGGCCGGAGGGTTCGGCCTCGAAATTGTCGACCTATCGCGACGGCTGGAGGATCATGACGACGATCCTCCATCTGTTCCGGATCGAGCGGCCGGTGCTGTTCTACGGCAGCTTCAGCCTTTTCCTCGCGGCGCTCGCCGTGGTTCTCACGGTGCCGCTTGCGATCACCTATGTCGAAACGGGCCTCGTGCCGAGATTCCCGACAGCCATCCTCGCCACCGGGCTGATGATCGTCGCTGCCTTAAGCTTCATGTGCGGATTGATCCTCGACACGGTCGTTCGCGGCCGGCGCGAGGTCAGGCGCCTTCATTATCTGAGCTTGCCCGCGCCGGGCGAAGCGGCGGCGCCGGAGCCGCGCCCTTCCTGATCCAAAGCTGCCGCGCGAGGAACCTGAGTTGTTCGCCGCCCAAAAGCGTTTAGCAATGCGTGCCGGTGTCTCGAATCGTCAGGATTTTCGCCTCGCTCGCGAGCCTTTCCCTCGCTTCGGGGAGCGCCGCCCTGCAGCCTGCGGCGGAGGCGCCGCCCTGCCCGGGTGAGGCGGCCGGCGAGAACCCACTCCGATCAGCCGGTGCGGATTCGCCCCGGCTCCTCCTCGACCGGAATTTCCCGGATCCGTTCGTCACCCGGTTCGAAGGCGTCTTCCACGCTTATGCCACCGGCGCCCAGCTCGATCGCTCGCAGATCAATGTCCAGCACATCCGATCGCGCAATCTCGCCGACTGGTCGGCGCCGGCCGAGGTGCTTCCAGCCGCCAATCTTCCAGCCTGGGTCGACCGCGATCATCCGCAGGTCTGGGCGCCCGAAGTCGAGTCGATCGCTGGCCGCTACGTGCTTTATTTCAATGCCCGCCACGCCACCCTGACCCGCACCGAAACGCCGCCGGAAGGGCCGGTGGTGCGCCAGCGCCATTGTCTCGGCACGGCCGTGGCGGACTCGCCGGAAGGGCCGTTCCAGGGCGTGGATTCGCCGCTGGTCTGCGCCGAATTCGCCAACGGGACGATCGACGCCAGCGTCTTTCGCGACGGCGCCGGCGGAGCCCTCTATCTCTATTACAAGGAAGACGGGAATTGCTGCGGACCCGGCTCGGCGATCTACGCGCAGGGCCTCAGCCCGGACGGACTGGCGGCGCTCGGGCCGCCGGTACGGCTGATCGCCAACGATGATTCTCCGGAGGCGCATGACGATTGGGAATGGCGGGTGGTCGAAGCGCCGACGATGGTCCGCCGGGGCCGTTCCTACTTCCTGTTCTATTCGGGCAACTTCTTCGGCAATGCCAATTACGCCGTCGCCTATCTCAGCTGCGCCAGCCCGCGCGGTCCTTGCCGTGACCGCGGCGACAACCCCATTCTTCGCTCGCATGACGAATCGCCGCTGATCGGCCCCGGCCACCAGTCGCTCCTCGAGCATCGCGGTCGGACATGGCTGTTCTTCCACGGCTGGAACGCCGATCCCGATGGCCGGGAGCAGGCGGGAATCCACAAGCGCTGCCTCTATGTCGGCCAGCTGCGGTGGGAGAGGGGCCCTGACGGCCTGGAGCGGCCGCGGGTCGTCGGCGGTGTGCCGCGCTAAGGGACGGCCACCGTCATGCGGGTGGATTCAGCCGATCAGAGTGATTGCGAAGTCCTGCCAGGGTTCGCTGTTGCCGATAGCAACCCTCAGCGGCTGTGACGCGAGATAGGCTCCACCCGCCCACAGGGTCGCCGGGTGGATCCTGCCCCGGCTCCTGAGGTCGAATATCACGAGCGCCGCGACGAAAAGGTCCGAGAGGATCATGCCGCCGATGGCCGGTTGATCGAAAGGCAGACCCGACATCCGACTGATACGGGCCAGTGGCGTTATCACCAGACCGAGTGTCGCCAGGAACATCAGCCTTTTATGGAATTCCGATCGCTTCCGATAGAGAAGGCCGAGCAATGTGAAGATCGCGAACATCACCATGTTGGCGAGCGGGTAAGCCAGGAAACTCGGCTGGTGCCGGGTTGGCGGGCCATGACCCAGTCGCCCGCTTTCGATGGCGACGGCGACTCCGACGGCGAGAACGACCAGGGCGAAGATGAGTGTGGCAACACCGCTTCGACGGTGAATGTCGGGTCGACCAAGTGCGATCAGGCCGTTCTGGGTCAAGTAGAGCAGAATCCAGGTGGTGAAGACGATTCCGTGCAGGTGCACCAGCGGTCCGAGCGGCCGCGCCCCCATCCAGCTTCCGAGATAATAGCTCGGTGCGAAGCCGATGAACGTGACGACGACCCAGGCCAGAGCGACGCCGGTGAAGAACTTCCGGTCTCGCTGCCAACGTGCCTGTGGTGCTGCTATCGTGGCCATAGATGCTCCCTTCGGAAACCGGGACGCTGACTCACTTCAGGATCCGATTTGTGAACCCGGTGGACCTGATGCGCAAGGCTGATGCCGGACCTTCAAGATCGTCTCGCTTTGTCGGCGACTCACCTTGTTGCCAAAGGACGAATCGTTGGCACATGCTCACCCGAATTGGGGGAGGAGAGAAAAAGATGCACAAGGGATCCTGTCTTTGCGGCGAGATCAGCTTCGAAGTCGACGCCGCTCTGTCCCCGCCCGACGGCTGTCATTGCACCCAATGCCGTCGCCAGTCCGGCCATTATTGGGCGTCGACCGACGTGCCTCGCGAGAAGCTGAAGGTGAGGGGCGAGGACAAGCTGACCTGGTATCGATCGTCGCAGCGGGTCCGGCGGGGCTTCTGCTCGGTTTGCGGTTCGGCCTTGTTCTGGGATGCCGACGGGCGCGAGAAGATCGCCATCGGCATGGGCGCCTTCGACGCGCCGACCGGGACCAAGATGGAGAAGCACATCTTCACCGCCTATAAAGGCGACTATTACGATCTTTCGGACGGCCTCCCGACGGAAGCGGACTGGCCGGCTCCGACGCCTGGATCAGCTATCTCCTAGGCGACCGGAATCGACACCGCTTTCGTTTTGGCCCCTATCTGGCGCGGCGCTTTGTCGGGTGACGCGCCGAATGGTTGCGAAATGTTGCCTGCGGACCGGCGTGGCTGAGACACGGTCCGTCTTATTCACGGATAAGGAAAGCGCGGCGCTCGTTTCATCCTCGCCTGCGGCAGAGACCGCGACCGGGCGCGCCTGCGGCGCGGCCCCGCAACGCATGTAGAGGAGTAGAGAGCATGAGGACCACGGCCATTGCGATCGCGCTGCTTTTGAGCGGCACGGCGATCGCCCAGACCACGACCTATACGACGACGACCACCCAGCCTGAACTCGATGTCGACGTTCAGCCGGACGGCGACCTCGATGTCGACGTCGAAGAGGAGACGGTTACCACGGTTCACACGACGACGGCGCACACGATGCCGACGACGTTCGCGGCGAGCGGCGCGGTCGTTCAGCCGAGCAATGCCAATCCGGAGCGCGATGCGCGCGGCATCGCCGTCATTTCCGATCCTGCGGTCGTTCCCGCGGGGTGGAACGGCACGGTGAGCACCGGCATGGGCGGTCCGCTCGTCGATCCGCTGACCGGCGAGACGATCGATGCCGATGACGAAAGCTATCCGGCCTGCACGGCGAGCATCACCGACAATTGCATCCAGACCTACGAAGTCGGCGTTCCCGACTGATCTTCGACGTCGGACATCATCAGCCCTCCTTCGCTGCCGCGGGGGAGGGCTGGTTCGTTGATGGGACTAGAGTTGGTCGGCCGTGGGCGTGAGGTCGCCCGGTCGGGAGCGGCTGGAACGGCGCTGGTCCGATGCCTATTTCAGATCGAACATTATTCAGGAGTTTCCTCCCATGGCCGGCGGATGGGCGCGCGACGGTGCGGTCGAGCAGCAGATCGAGGACAGCATCGCCGATGCGGTGAACGGCGCGCGGGCCGCCCTTCCGGCGGGCGAGAGCCTCGAATATTGCCAGATTTGCGGCGACGACATTCCGGAGCGGCGGCGACTTGCCCTTCCGGGCGTCCGCACCTGCGTGACGTGCCAGGCCAAGCGCGATTCCCGACGGGTCGAATCGGGGATCAACCGGCGCGGCAGCAAGGACAGCCAGTTGCGCTGAGCAGCCACTGGCCGGCCCGAATCCGGCAGCGCCGGATCGAGCCTCGGGGCTTGAACCTTCCCGCCGATCCTCCGATGTAGCGGTCCATCACCCAACCACAGGATTCATCCGCCGCCATGGACCATGAAGACATTTTGAACGGGCTGGTGCCCATCGTCATCGAGCAGTCGAACCGCGGCGAGCGTAGTTTCGACATCTATTCCCGCCTGCTTCGCGAGCGGATCGTGTTCGTCACCGGCCCGGTCGAGGATCACATGGCGACGCTGGTGACGGCGCAGCTCCTCTATCTCGAGAGCGAGAACCCGAAGAAGGACATCTACATGTACATCAACTCGCCGGGCGGGGTCGTCACGGCGGGCATGGCGATGCACGACACGATGCAATATATCCGGCCGCGCGTCGGCACCGTCTGCGTCGGGCAGGCAGCGTCGATGGGGGCGTTCCTGCTTTGCGCTGGCGAACCCGGAATGCGGGTGGCGCTCACCAACGCCAGGATCATGATCCACCAGCCCTCCGGCGGAGCCCAAGGCATGGCCAGCGACATCGAGATCCAGGCCAAGGAAATTCTTCGGATCCGCCACCGGATGAACGAGCTGATGGCCAAATATACCGGCCAGCCGATCGAGGAGATCGAGCGGAACGTCGAGCGCGACAAATTCTTCTCGGCCGACGA
>CAMPIH010000054.1 GCA_946886275.1 uncultured Sphingosinicella sp. | reverse complement strand
GGCGGCCGGATCGTCGACCCATTCGCGCAAGGCGGGGCCGCCGTTGATCACGTCGATCGCCAATTTGTCGAACTCATATTCGTAAGGGAAGTCGCGCCACAGCTTATATTGCGGATAGAGATTGCGGATCGCCTTGAAGGCCAGCGCCTGGAGCCGCCACGGACGGAAGGCGTCATGATCATAATGGCGCCCCTCGGCATGGATGTGGACGCCGTTGCAGGGCTTTCCGCTATGCTTGTGGAAGGTTGGCTCGAACCAGCAGTCGCGAAGGGCGCAGCCTTCCAGCCATTGCGGTGCAAGCTTGCGCATCTCGGCGATCACCGCTCGCGCCTCGATGTCGGGGGCCCCGAACAGCTCGAGCGGCCGGGTCGTCCCCCGCCCCTCCGACAGGGTCGTTCCTTCCAGCATGACGGTGCCGGCATAGGCTCGGGCCATGTTGAGATTGGCGGCGTTCGGGCTGGGATTGATCCAGATGCGCTCGTCCAGCGGCCAGCCGAAGCCAGGCGCCGAGCCGGGCCGATAGTCTTCCATCTCGATCACCCGATAATCGACGTCGAGCTTCATCCTCTCGACGAACCAGAGACCGAGCTCGCCCAGGGTCAGGCCATGCCGCATCGGCAGTGGGCCGGCGCCGACGAAACTTTCCCAGCCGGGGCGGAGCGTGAGGCCCTCGATCGGCCTTCCCGCGGGGTTGGGCCGATCGAGCACCCAGACCGACTTGCCGTGATTGGCCGCGGCCTCGAGCACGTAGAGCAAGGTGGTGATGAAGGTGTAGATCCGGCAGCCGAGATCCTGAAGGTCGATGAGGATGGTGTCGAACGTCCCCATCGCCTGTCCGGTCGGGCGGCGAACCTCGCCATAGAGGCTGAAGACGGGGATTCCGTGCCTCGGATCGGTGAAATCCTCGCTCTCCACCATATTGTCCTGCTTGTCGCCGCGCAGGCCATGCTGGGGGCCGAAGGCGGCGCTGAGCCGGAGATCGCCGCACGCGGCGAGGGCGTCGAGCGAATGGGTCAGGTCCTCCGTCACCGAAGCGGGGTGGGCGAGCAAGGCGACTCTCTGCCCCTGGAGCGGCTTGCGCAGCTCCGGCTCGGAGACGAGGCGATCGATACCGAATTTCATGGCTCGCCTGCTGGCGGCAGTTCGAGAACAAAGCAATCCGGATGATGAAAATCGGCGGCTCCTGGCGGGTGGACGAGGGCCCAGTAGGACAAGCTGCCATCGTCTGCCTCGATCACCGCGGAAAGCCCTGCCTGCCAGGTCTCGTCGGAATTGAACGGCTCCAGGTCGGCGAAGTCCATCCCGGCAACGACGCCGAGCTGGTCGCCCGCGGTTTCGCACCTGATGCTCGGCGGCGAAAACTCGACCGAAGCCATGCCGTTCCGATAGCCGTCGAAGCGATAGGCAGCCCAATCGCCCGACGGCGAGAGGTTGAGCTCGAGATAGTCGTTCCGCTTGGGCAACCTGACGAAGGCCTCGAAACAGCTGTGGCGCCAGAGCCCGTCCCTTCGTTCACCCCCGCCGGAAATGGGAAGGCGGAGCCTGCTGATGTCGCCGGTGACGGCGAACACCAGCGAAAGCCC
Source organism: uncultured Sphingosinicella sp. (assembly GCA_946886275.1). The sequence goes on along the minus strand of CAMPIH010000054.1, from coordinate 11,488 downwards.
GCCCCCACGAAGGCGATTCGCAACGACCCCGATCGAATCGACCGGAGATCTCGGCGAGGCGGGATGACGGGTGAGCTGCATCGGCTTCACTAGTCGCCGCGCCTTGAGCGGCGCAATGGCCCCTGCCCTATCGACCTCGTCAGCGCGGAAACGGCCCAGCCCCCGCTCTTGTTCGCCAGTCGGTCGGCGGCAGGGTCCGGCGCCAGGCGACCAGTCGTCGACTCAGCCGCCCGGCAATCTCGGGGCTGGTCGCTGCAAGATTGCGGGATTCCGAAGGATCCGAGCTGATGTCGTAAAGCTCGGCGCCGCTGCCGTCGGCCTGGGCCAGTAATTTCCATTGGCCCGAGCGGATGGCGTAAGGCGGACTTCGGTCCGATGGCCGAGCCGGCAGCGGGAACGTGCCTGGACGCCCGTAGCCGCCATAAGCGAACATCAGGTCGCGCCGCCGGGTGATCGGCCTCCCCAGCCAGGCTGGCAGGAGACTTTCCCCATCGAGTCCCGGCGGGCGCTCTACGCCGGCGATCCGCAGGAACGTCGGGAAGAAATCGACGCCGCTTGCGACGCTGGTCGGATCGTGCGCACCGGCTGGCACCCGACCTGGCCAGCGAATGATGAGCGGCTGGCGGATGCCGCCTTCGTAGAGGCTCGCCTTGCGGCCGCGATAAGGCCCGGAATCGCCGGGCGGGCTGCCACCCCGATAATAAGCTTCCGCACCGGTGGGCCCATTGTCGCCGGTGAGGACGATCAGGGTATTATCTAGCTCACCGAGCCGTTCGAGCTCGGCAATCAGACGCCCGATCTCCCGATCCATGGCCACCAGAACCGCGAAATATCTTTCCTCGTCGGCATTGCGTCCGAGCCCGCGAACGGCAGCAAGCTGCTCTTCGGTGGGCTCCCATGGGTCATGGACATCGTCGAGCCAAAGCTGCGCATACCAGGGCCGGTCGCGATGACGCGCGGCGAAATCGATCATCTTGTCGATGTAACGGCCGGTCGTCTGCGCCTTCGGGAGCCGATTGATCGGTCCATGGCCGAGCCGCGCGCTCTGCGTCGCGAGTCCATAATGGTCTTCCGTCATCAAGACCCGCGGGCCCAGCCCTTCGAACTGGGTATAGCTCTCGTCGAACCCATATTCGGTCGGCAAGGGCGCATCGCCGATGTCGCGGCCGCCGCCGAGATGCCACTTGCCGAAATGGCCGGTCGCATAGCCGCTTCCACGCAAGGCCCGCGCAATCGTCGGCAAAGCGGGATTCAGCCAATCGGCCTGCGCCATCTCGACATTGTGCTCGCGGCTGCTGATGAAGCTGACGAAGCCATCCCTGACCGGGAATCGCCCGGTCAGGAAGGCGGCACGCGACGGCGAACAGATGGGCGAACCGACATAGAATTGGGTCATCAGCAACCCGTCGGCGGCGAGGCCGTCGATATGGGGCGTGGCGACACGGCGGTTGCCGCTCACCGAGAAGTCGGCAAATCCGAGATCATCCACCAGGACGAACAATATATTGGGCCGATCGGCGGACGCCGCGCTTCCGGAAAGCGCGGCGCAGGCGGACAGCGCCAGCATCGACAAGAGGCCAAGCCAGCAGCCGATCCTTCCGAGCCCGCTCATGCTGCGATCTAGAGAATATCGGTGCCGCGATTGCAACCGCAACGGGCGTGACCCGGCCAAGCACATTGTGCTAGCCGCGCGGCGATGACCCAGTTCAAATCCGATCTCCTTCGACTGCTCGACGAGCGTGGCTACATTCACCAGCTGACCGATGCCGAAGGGCTCGATGAGCTGGCGATCAAGGAGATCGTGCCCGGCTATATCGGCTTCGATGCGACGGCGCCGTCGCTCCATGTCGGCAGCCTCGTCCAGATCATGCTCCTTCGCCGGCTCCAGCAGGCGGGGCACAAGCCGATCGTCGTGATGGGCGGCGGAACGACGAAGATCGGCGACCCGACCGGCCGCGACGAGAGCCGAAAGCTTCTCGACGACGCCACGATCGATTTCAACATCGCCTCGATCCGGACGATCTTCGAGCGCTTCCTGAGCTTCGACGACGGTCCGACCGGCGCGATCATGGTCAACAATGACGATTGGCTGGGGCAGCTCGACTATCTGCCCTTCCTCCGCGACATCGGGCCGCATTTCACGATCAACCGGATGCTGAGCTTCGACAGCGTCCGGATACGGCTCGAGCGCGAGCAGCCGATGACGTTCCTCGAGTTCAACTACATGATCATGCAGGGCTATGATTTCCTGGAGCTCTGGCGCCGCCACGGCTGCCGGCTTCAGATGGGCGGATCGGATCAATGGGGCAATATCGTCAACGGCGTCGAGCTGACTCGCCGGGTCGAGGGCGAACATCTCTACGGCCTGACGACGCCGCTGATGACGACTTCCGACGGCCGCAAGATGGGCAAGACCGCGGAAGGCGCGGTCTGGCTCAATGCCGACCTGCTATCCCCTTATGATTACTGGCAGTTCTGGCGGAACAGCCAGGACGAGGATGTCGGCCGGTTCCTGCGCCGGTTCACCGATCTTCCGATCGACGAGATCGGGCGGCTCGAGGGCCTCCGGGGCGCCGAGATCAACGACGCCAAGAAGATCCTGGCCGACGCCGCGACGGCGATGGCGCATGGCGACGAAGCGGCGATCGAGGCGGCCGAGACGGCGCGCCGGACCTTCGAGCAGGGCTCGACCGGAGAGGCGCTGCCGACGCTCAAGGTCGCCGGCAGCACGACCCTGGTCGACGCGCTGGTCGGCCTTGGCCTCGTCGCTTCCAAGAACGAGGCGCGGCGGCTGATTGCGCAGGGCGGCGCCCGGATCGACGGCGAGGCGATGAACGAGGACGTTCCGATTGCGGTCAGCTGCGACGTTCGGGTGTCGGCCGGCAAGAAGAAGCACGGGCTCCTCTCGCCGGCCTGAGAACGGGCTTAGCCGCCGCGAAGCAGGCCGACAGCGGCGTCGCGCTCCATCAGGTAAAGGAGGAGCCGGGCCGCTTTGCCGCGCTCGCCTTCGAGTCCCCCGTCGCGATCGACGAGAAGACGCGCATCGTCCATTGCCGGCTGCGCAAGCGCCTGGATCTGCTCGGGCGAGGCAAGCCGGAACTGGGCTTCGCCCGACTGCCTGGTACCGAGGATCTCGCCGGCGCCGCGAAGCCGGAGATCCTCCTCGGCGATCCGGAAGCCGTCATTGGTTTCCCGCATCAGCGACAGGCGCGCGCGCGCCGTCTCGCTGAGCGCCACGCCTCGAAGCAAAAGGCAGACGCTGTGCTGTTCGCCACGCCCGACCCGTCCGCGCAGCTGGTGAAGCTGGGCGAGGCCGAAGCGGTCGGCATGCTCGACGATCATCAAGGTGGCGTTGGGCACGTCGACTCCGACCTCGATGACGGTGGTCGCCACCAGCACGCCCAGCTCGCCGTTCTGGAAGGCGGCCATTACCTTGTCCTTGTCGGGACCCTTCATACGGCCGTGGACGACTCCGACCCTGTCGCCGAAACGGCGACCCAGCTCTTCCGCCCGGGCTTCGGCGGCGGCGAGATCGGTCGTTTCGCTTTCCTCTACCAGCGGGCAAACCCAATAAGCCTGCTTGCCGGCGGCAAGGTGACGGCCGAGCGCGTCGACGATGTCGGGCAGCCGCTCCTCGCTCATCACCCTGGTCTCGATCGGCTGACGGCCGGGCGGCATCTCGTCCAGTCGGCTGACGTCCATCTCGCCATAATGGGTGAGCGTCAGGGTGCGCGGGATCGGAGTCGCCGTCATCACCAGGAGATGCGGCGGGCGCTCCGCCTTCTGCGCCAGCATCATGCGCTGGGCGACTCCGAAACGATGCTGTTCGTCGACGACCGCGAGGCCGAGCCGGCGGTAGCTCACCGCCTGCTGGAAAATGGCATGGGTGCCCACCAGGATGTGGATCGAGCCGTCGGCAAGCCCCATCAGGCACGCTTCGCGCGCCTTTCCCTTCTCGCGGCCGGTGAGGATGGCGACGTTGACCGGAAGTCCGGCGAGCTGACGCGACAGCGTCTCGTAATGCTGCCGCGCCAGGATTTCGGTCGGCGCGAGCAGGGCCGCCTGGGCACCGGCCTCGACCGCAACGAGCATGGCCATCAAGGCGACGAGGGTCTTTCCCGAGCCGACGTCTCCCTGGAGCAGTCGGAGCATCGGCACGTCCTGCTGAAGATCCGCTTCGATCTCCGCGATCGATCGCTGCTGGGCGCCGGTGGGGGAATAAGGCAGGCGGAGCATGCTACGCAGGCGGCCGTCGCCGCTGAGGGGCAGGCCTTTGCGCCGGCGCGACGAGGCGCGCACCAGCATCAGCGCCAGCTGATTGGCGAAGATCTCGTCATAAGCGAGCCGATCGCGCGCCTTTTCGTCGCCGGGATCACGATGCGCCGAGACGAGTGCGTCTCCCCAGCCTGGCCAGCTTCGCTGCGACTTGAGGCTCGGCTCGATCCATTCGCCGAGGTCCGGCCGCCGAGCGAGCGCTTGCCCCGCGAGGTCGTTGAGCCGGTGATTGGTAAGCCCCTCGGACAGCGGATAGACCGGTTCGCGCTCCGGGATCTGGCCGGCTTCCGCCGGCAACAAGACATGATCGGGATGAACGATCTGGAGCTGCTGGCCGTAGGAATCGAGCTTCCCCGACACGATCCGAGCCTCGCCGAGCGGAAGCTGCTTCTTCGCCCAGCCCGGATTGTTGAAATAGGTCAGGGTGACGATGTCGCCATTGCGGTCCTGGGCTTGAACCCGGAACGGGCCACGCCCGCCGCTCTGCCGATATTCGACCGGGACCAACTCGATGATGATGATCCGGCCGACATCGGATTCATCGAGCGCGGCCACCTTCCGGCGTTCGATCCAGTTGACCGGGAGGTGGAAGAGGATGTCGACGGCGCGGGCGAGGCCGAGCCGGTGAAGCGGCTTGGCGAGTTGCGGCCCCACCCCCTTCAACGCCTCCACTTCCGCGAACAGGGGATTGAGCAAGTCGGGCCGCATGATCGGAGTGGTAGGGGGAGGATCGCCGGGCCACAATCCTCCACCTTCGGCTTCCGCTAGTGTCTCGACATTCGCGCGATCTGAAGCTCGACTCGCTTCACCTCGCGAAGGAGGCGATTCCCTTCCATCCTGAGAATCAGAGCCATCTTGATCATCGTCGCAAGGATCAGAAGCACGGCGGCCGGCAAGCCCCAGCGCAGCTGGGTCACGGGCTCGGCGGCTTCGAAGAAGTTCCAGGCGGCCCAGACTCCGGCGACGAACAGGACGAGCAGTGCACCCATCATCACGACATTGGCCCAACCGGTCGGACCTTCGAATATGCCAATCGTCTGGGTGAAGAATCCCGGCTCGTCGAGCGTTCGGAGAAGTTCCCGCTCCTCCGCGTCGAGCGCCTCGTCAATCAATCGGTCAACATCCTTCATGCTTCGTCTCCTCCAAGCGCCGCGCGAAGCTTGTCGCGGGCATGCATCAGGCGGGTCTTCACCGTGCCCACCGGGACGTCGAGAGCGACAGCCACTTCCGCGACGCTCAATTCTTCGAAATGGTACAAGGCGATCGCGGCCCTTTGGCCTTCCGGCAGCCGACGGATGGCGATCCGAAGGCGTTCGGCATCGACCCCCTCACCGGAGCGGTTCGGATCCGGCTCGACAGTCTCGAGATCGGCCGCCTCCTGACGTCGGCGGATGGCCGAAGCGATGCTTCTGGCGCACCGGCGCGAGACGATCCGGAAAGCCCAGGCCGGAAAGGCCCGTTCGTCCCGAAGCCTCGGTAGACCCCGCACGATCTCCATCCAGCTCTCCTGAGTCGCATCGCGCGCGGCGTCCGCGTCGCCGAGCAGTCGCCAGGCATGAGCGAGCAGCTTCTTCTGCCAGCGACGCGCGAGCGCATCGAACGCGCGCCGGTCACCGGCTTTCGCCGAAACCAGCAACAACTCGTCCAATATCCTCGACGCATGGACCGCCACCGGCTTGCTTCCCCCTTTTCGGATGATAGGTGGCTCGATCTCGCCCTGCGGTTCAATCAGATTGCATTAAATTCGACCGTCTGGGCTTCTTCCCACTTCGAGGCCGACGCCCTAGATGGGTGAAGCCTGAGCCGACGCGCTGTTTTTTCGCGCTGCCGGCCGCTTGGCATTGGAGCATCATGGACCGCGAGCATCTCTTCAAACGTCTTCGCTTCCGCGCGTGGCATCGCGGCACGCGTGAGGCGGACCTGCTCGTCGGCGGCTATTTCGATCGCCACCATGCCGATTGGTCGGAGAATGAAATCGAGTGGTTCGAGGCGCTGCTCGAGGAACAGGACGTCGACATTCTCGCCTGGGCGATCGGAACCGCCGAGCCGCCTGAACGCTTCGCCGGGGCGATGATGAACGCGCTTCGACTTCTCAACTATATCAAGCATCCGGAATAAGTTGACCGACCTTCCCACGATCATTTCCGCGAAGCGGCCGATGACCCTGGCCGGCGTCCCTTCGGGCTTCCTGCCCTGGCTCGCCGCCGATCTCGCGCGCGCGTCGAAGGGCCGCGCCGTCTTCATCTCGCCCGACGAAGCGGCGATGCGGGCGCTTGCCGATGCGGCCGGCTATTTCGCGCCCGAGCTCGAAGTGCTGAGCTTCCCCGCCTGGGACTGCCTCCCCTACGATCGAAGCTCGCCTTCGCTTCGCTCGACGTCCGAGCGGCTCTCGACCCTCCACGCCCTCCAGCGCAAGCAGGCCGGGCCCCAGCTTCTCGTCACGACGGTGAACGCGGTGCTCCAGCGAACCCTGACGCCGTTCAGGATCCGCCAGCTTGTCGCCCGACTGGCCCCGGGGGAGAGGATGGGAATCGACCGGCTGACCGCTTTGCTCCAGGCGAACGGATATGGACGAACCGAGACGGTTCGCGATCCCGGAGAGTTCGCGGTCCGGGGCGGCCTGGTCGATCTCTTCCCTTCGGGCGAGTCGGAAGCGCTCCGGCTGGATTTCTTCGGCGACGAGATCGAAAGCGTGCGCCGCTTCGATCCCGCCACCCAACGAAGCATCGACCGGATCGAAGGCTTCACTTTGCTGCCGGCCTCGGAAACCTTGCTCGACGAAGACAGCGTCAAGCGCTTCCGCTCCGCCTATCGCGAGCGGTTCGGCGCCACCGCGACCGGCGATCCGGTCTACCAGGCGGTTTCGGACGGGCGCCGGATCGCTGGAGTCGATCACTGGCTTCCCCTGTTCGAAGAGAAGCTGACGACCCTGTTCGATCATCTGTCGGACGATGATCTCATCGTCCGCGATCCCGGAGACAGCGGCGCCGCCGAAGCGCGATTCGATGCGATCCTCGATTATTTCGACAACCGGCAAAGGGCCCAGACCAAGGAGCCGGGAAGCTATCGTCCGCTCCCGCCCGAGACGCTCTATCTCGACCGCGACGAATGGAAGACGCTGATCGAGCGGCGACCGCTCCATCTCGTCACTTCGTTCCACGAACCCGACAGCGAAAGAGTGCTCGATTTCGCGGTCGATCCGGCACGGGATTTCGCTCCCGAACGGACTCAGAACGCCAATGTTTACGAGGCGGTCGTCGCCCATGTCGCCGAGCTTCGCCGCTCGAAGCGCAAGGTTGTGCTCGCAAGCTATTCCGTCGGCGCCCGCGAACGGCTGAAGGGGTTGCTCTCCGAACATGGCCTCGCGAAGACGGCCGCGGTCGACAATTGGCAGGAAGCGCTCGGGGTCTCGGCGAAGGGCCAGGTGGCGCTGGCGGTGATCCAGCTCGATCACGGCTTCAGCACTGCCGAAGTCGCGCTCCTGACCGAGCAGGACATGCTCGGCGACCGTCTTGTCCGGCGGCGCAAGCGCAAGAAGAGCGCCGAAGCCTTCATGAGCGAGCTCGCCTCGCTCACGCCGGGCGATCTCGTCGTCCATGCCGATCATGGGATCGGCCGTTATGACGGGCTGACCCAGATCCCGGTCCAGAAAGCGCCGCACGATTGCGTCGCCCTGGAATATGCCGGCGGCGACAAGCTCTACGTCCCGGTCGAGAATATCGACATCCTCACTCGCTACGGAAGCGAGAGCGAGGGCGTCACTCTCGACCGGCTGGGCGGCGAGGCATGGCAGCGGCGCAAGTCGCGGATGAAGGAGCGGATCCGCGAAATCGCCGGCGAGCTGATCAAGACCGCGGCCGAGCGGGCGCTCCGGCCCGGCGCCGTCGCCGAGCCGGATACGGGCTATGCCGCCTTCGCCGACCGGTTCCCGTTCGAGGAGACCGAGGATCAGGACCGCGCGATCGCGGACGTCATCGCCGATCTCGGCGTGGGCAAGCCGATGGACCGTCTGGTGTGCGGCGACGTCGGCTTCGGCAAGACCGAGGTCGCGCTTCGCGCCGCCTTCGTCGCCGCCATGGCCGGGCTCCAGGTCGCGCTCATCGCTCCGACGACCCTTCTCGCCCGCCAGCATTTCCAGAACTTCAAGGAACGTTTCCAGGGCTTTCCGATCGAGCTCGGCCGACTTTCGCGGCTGGTTCCGCCGAAAGAGGCGAAGGAGACGAAGGAACGTCTCAAGGCCGGCAAGATCGATATCGTCATCGGCACTCACGCCATTCTCGCCAAAAGCGTGGAGTTCCGGAATTTGGGCCTCGTCATCGTCGACGAGGAGCAGCGCTTCGGAGTCACCCACAAGGAGCGGCTGAAGTCGCTTCGGGCGGACGTCCATGTCCTGACGCTCACTGCGACGCCGATCCCACGGACCCTGCAGATGGCGATGTCGGGCCTTCGCGAGCTTTCCGTGATCCAGACTCCGCCCGTCGACCGGCTGGCGGTGCGCACCTACGTCATGCCCTGGGATCCCGTCGTCCTTCGCGAGGCGCTTCTTCGCGAGCATTATCGCGGCGGCCAGAGCTTCTTCGTCGTCCCGCGGATCGCCGACCTTCCCGACATCGAGCAATTCCTCCGCGAGGAGGTGCCGGAGGTGCGCTACGTCGTCGCCCACGGCCAGATGTCGCCGACCGAGGTCGAGGAAAGGATGTCCGCCTTCTACGACCGCAAATATGAGGTCCTCGTCTCGACGACGATCGTCGAGAGCGGCCTCGACATCCCGAGCGCCAACACGCTGATCGTCCATCGGGCCGACCGCTTCGGCCTTGCCCAGCTCTACCAGCTTCGCGGCCGCGTCGGCCGCGCGAAGATCCGGGCCTATGCCTATTTCACGACTCCGGCCGACAGGCTCATCACCGAGACCGCGGACAAGAGGCTCAAGGTGCTTGCCGGACTGGAGAATCTCGGCGCCGGCTTCGAACTGGCGACCCACGACCTCGACATTCGAGGTGCCGGCAATCTGCTCGGCGACGAGCAATCGGGCCATATCAAGGAGGTCGGTTTCGAGCTTTACCAGTCGATGCTCGAGGAAGCGATCGTCGAGGCGAAGTCGGGCGGAATCGAAGCGCCGCGCGATCAGTTCTCCCCGCAGATCAGCGTCGACGCGCCGATCATGATCCCGGACGATTATGTCCCCGATCTCGACCTCAGGATGGGTCTCTACCGGCGAATGAACGAGTTCGAGACGGCAGGCGAGATCGAGTCCTTCGCGGCGGAGCTGATCGACCGGTTCGGCAAGCTTCCGACGGAGACCGAGAATTTGCTCAAGGTGATCGCGATCAAGCTGAACTGCCGCCGTGCCCAGGTCGCGAAGCTGGACGTCGGCCCGAAGGGCGCGCTCGTCCACTTCCACAATGACAGCTTCCCGGACCTCCCGGGCTTGCTGGCCTATGTCGACCGGCTGAAGGGGACGGCCCGGCTTCGGCCGGACAACAAGCTGGTGATCGCTCGAAGCTGGCCGGACCCCGCTTCGCGTCTGAACGGCGCAATCCAGCTCGCCAGGGGTCTGGCCAAGATCCTTGCCTAGCCTCCGAGGGGGTTTCCGGTCGAAGAAATCAGCCGTCTGATCGAAGCGGGCGCGCCAGGATTAGGCCATTGCGAGCAGTTGATGTAAATTAGCGCCCTGGTGACCCGATCGGACAAGCTCATGAAACGCCTGATTGCCTTTGCCGCCGTCGCCATCCTGGCCGGTGGGCTCGCCGCCGCACAGGTGCCGGTTCAGGAGCCGTCCGAAGCGCCGCCGGCCGCCCCCGTCGATCCGGCGGCGACCGCGCCCGTGGATACGACGAGTGAAACGCTCGGCTTCACCAGCGACGCGACTCGGCGGATGACGGTCTCGGTCGATATTGACGGGCAGGGCCCCTATCCCTTCATCGTCGATACCGGCGCCGAACGCACCGTCGTCTCGCGCGAGCTCGCGGAGGCGCTCAGCCTGCCTTCGCTCGGTGACGTGACCCTCGCCACCGTGGCCAATGTCCGTCGAGTCCCAAGCGTCCAGATCGACAGCATGCGGGTGGGCCGCCGGACGCTCAACGACATCCGGGCCCCGGCGCTCGAGCAGGCGAACATGGGTGCGATGGGAATGTTGGGGGTGGACAGCCTGCGCTCGCAGCGCGTCGACTTCGATTTCGAGCGCCAGGAACTCACCTTGTCCCATTCCCACATCGACGACGACGACTGGCCCCGGGACACGATCGTCATAACGGGGCGAACCCGTCTCGGCCGGCTCATCCTGACCGACGCGACCGTGGACGGCCAGCGGGTCCGGGTGATCATCGATACCGGATCCCAACAGACGGTCGGCAATATGGAATTGCGCCGCCGTCTGCAGTCGCGCGGTCGGCTCGGCGATGTCGGGGTGATGGAGCTGATCGGAGTCACCGGCGATCGAGTCCTCGCGGAATATGCCGTGACCCGGCGGCTTCGGCTCGGCGGCCTTCACGTCAACGACATGCCGATCGCGTTTGCCGACTTCCACCTGTTCGAGCATCTCGGCCTCGACAGACGTCCAGCAATTCTTCTGGGAATGGACGCGCTTCGGCTGTTCGGCCGGGTTTCGATCGACTTCGCCAATCGCAGGGTCCGGCTACTTCCGATCGAATCGCGAATCGATGGTCTGCCGGCTCGCTTTGCCTCGGCCCCGCTGATCAGGACAGGAAGGCGCTAAACGCCTGCCGACGTCTGGCTGATTGAAGGAGGGGCGGGTCAGGCGCCTTCGCGGCTCTTCTCCAACAGCTTCGGAAGCTCGGCGGCCGACACGGGCGGAGAGCAGAGGAAGCCCTGGTAGAGGGTGCAACCCTCTTCTGCGAGCAAGGCGAGCTGTTCGACGGTCTCGACCCCTTCGGCAATGACGTCGAGCCCGAGCGACCTCGCCATGTCGATCACTCCGCGAACCACGATCCGGTCGCGCGACGAGCCGACAATGTCCTCGCTCAACCGCTTGTCGATCTTGAGGTAATCGAGCGGAAGCGCCTTCAGATAGGCAAGGCTTGAATAGCCGGTGCCGAAATCGTCGAGAGCGACCCGAAATCCGGCGCTTCGAAGACGGGCAAGCAGGTCCGCGGCCCCGCTGAGATCCTCGATCAGGCCGCTTTCCGTGACTTCCACGGTGACCCGGGTCGGATCGAAGCCGACATCCAGTCGCAGCGCCGACGGGTGCCGCAAC
>CAMPIH010000053.1 GCA_946886275.1 uncultured Sphingosinicella sp. | reverse complement strand
TCGGCGGCGCCGTCGATCTCTATTCCTCGGTCGCCAGCTTCCTCGTCGAGAACGGGATCGGCGAGGCGACCGACGTTCTCCTCATCGACGAGAAGCTCTGCGTCGGCTGCGACAATTGCGAGAAGGCCTGTGCCGACAGCCACGAAGGGCTTTCGCGGCTGAATCGAGAGGCGGGCAAGACCTATGCCCATCTCCACGTGCCGACGTCATGCCGCCATTGCGAGCATCCGCACTGCATGGCGGACTGTCCGCCCAACGCCATCCATCGCGGCCCGGACGGCGAGGTCTTCATCAACGACACCTGCATCGGCTGCGGCAATTGCCAGCGCAACTGCCCCTATGGCGTGATCCGGATGGACAAGGTGCCGCCGAAGAAGCCCAGCCTGCTGAGCTGGCTGTTCTTCGGCGCCGGCCCCGGACCGGGCGAGCCTTCGAAGGAATGGAGCAAGAGCCGGATCGACCCGGAGACTCCGAAGAAGGCGATCAAGTGCGACATGTGCTCGGGAATTGACGGCGGCCCGGCCTGCGTCCGCGCCTGCCCGACCGGCGCCGCGATCCGGGTCGCCCCCGAAGAGTTCTTGTCCGTAACGAGATTGGCGGGCTAGACTATTCGAGTCATCCCGGCTCAAGTCGGGATCCATGAGCTCGGAGGCCGGGATTTCGCCCGGCTCCCGGTCCAGGGGTGCCGGTTTCGCGGCGTGACGCTCGAAGGGGGAGCAAGCCACCACGATGGCGAGCAAGGGGGCGGAGCGGACTCGGCTGGCGGCTGGGAGCCATGAAGGCTTCCTTCGTCATCGCTCGTGGCGCTGGCTCAAGATCGCCGCCTTTCTGTCGCTGATCGCGATCGCTGCTTATTTCATGGCCGACGTCCAGCCGCGCCACAATGGCGGCAGCTGGCTCGGCTATACGCTGGGGACGATCGGGGCGCTCCTCATCCTGTGGCTGACCATGCTCGGCCTTCGCAAAAGGGCGATGACGGCAGGACGCTGGTCGCTGAAGTCGTGGACCTCCGCCCATGTCTATCTCGGCCTCTCGCTGATCGTCATCGCCACGCTTCACACCGGCTTCCAGTTCGGCTGGAACGTCCACACCCTCGCTTATGCGCTGATGATGCTGGTGATCCTGTCCGGAATCTACGGGATCATCGTCTACGTCACCCTGCCCGACGAGCTCAGCGACACTCGGGCGGAGATGACCCGGCCGCAGATGCTGGAGGCGGTCCAGCAGATCGACCGCCAGCTCCAGTCGGTCGCGCAGCCGCTCCGAATCGCCGATACCGAGATCGTTCGGCTCTCGCTCAACGAGGATCCGTTCCGAGGCGGCTTCATCCGCAGGATCTCCGGCCGCTACCGTGACTGCGGCAATGCCTCGGCGCTGGCACAGATGCGCGCCCGCCGCGCCGAGGCCACGCCCGAAGAGGCAAAGGTGATCGAACAGGTGGTCGAGCTTCTCGAGCGCAAGGATTCGGCGCTCGCCCGTCTTCGTCGTCACCTGCGTATCCGCGCCTTGCTCGAGGTCTGGCTCTACGTCCACGTGCCTTTGACCTTCGCTCTGATCGCCGCGCTCGCCGCCCACATCGTCAGCGTCTTCTTCTACTGGTAGGAAAGGGACCGGACCCAGGCATGGCTTTCCTTCTCCGCCAGGTCTCGCACAGTGCCGAGGGACGTGAGATCGTCCGCACCTCCCGGGTAGAGGGCGATCGGCTGACGCTCGGCCGCGATCCGGCGAGCCATGTCCATCTCACCGATCTCGCCGTCGCTCTCCACCATGCGGTGGTCGAGCGGGTGTCGCCGTCGCTCCTGTCGGTCAAGGCGGAGCAGGGGCTCTATGTCGAGCTCGACGGCAGCAAGACCGCCGAGGGCCGGATCGAGCTCGCCGGCGGCGGCTCGATCAGGATCGCGAGCCATGTGCTGGAGTTCATGCCCACCGCGCCCGACAGCGACGAGATCGCCGTCACCGTCGCCCGGGCCGGAATCGGCGAGGAGGAGCTGGAGCGTGCGGACGTGCGCCGCTTCACGCTCGCTTCGGCGATGCCCGGCAAGCGGCCCGTGGCCTGGCTTCTCGTCGCCGCGATCCTTGCCGTGTTCCTCGCCTGGCCGATCTGGTCCTTCTACCAGCGTGAGCGCGACTCCCGGCAACAAGAGGGGGCGGAATATGCCCGCGCCTTCCACGCCGATCGGATGTGGCTGAGCGGGAGCCTCAGCAAGGGCCACGCTTCGCTCCAGCAGGATTGCCAGGCTTGCCATGTCGAGCCGTTCGTCTCCGTCCGCGACGAAGCGTGCAAGGCCTGCCACACCGCAATCGACGATCATGGCGATCATTCGCGTCTCGCCCGGGCGCGGCCTGACCTCGGCCGCTGGGATCGTTTCCAGCTCAGCGTCCAGGAGACGTTCGGGCTGACCCCCGGCCGCTGCGTCGATTGCCACACCGAGCATGAGGGGCCGCAGGAGATCCCGGCGACTCCGCAGCGTTTCTGCGCCGATTGCCATACCGACATTCGAAGCCGTCTGCCCGACACGAGGCTCGCCAGCGCCGCCGATTTCGGCCGCGACCATCCCGAATTCCAGCCCTCGGTTCTGATCCGCTGGGACGGTGAGACCCCGCGCATGCAGCGCGTGCCGATGGACCGCCGCCCGCAGGAGATGAGCAACCTCAAATTCCCGCACGCCCTCCACCTCGCGCCGGCCGGCGGAGTCGCCCAGATGGCGCGGCGGCTGGCGCCGACCCACGGCTTCGGACAGCAGCTCGAATGCGCCGATTGCCACGTCCCGACTCCGGACGGCACCCGGTTCCAGCCGGTCCAGATGGAGGAGGATTGCGGCATGTGCCACAGCCTCGCCTTCGATCGCATCGACGGCACCATCCGCACCCTTCGCCACGGTTCGCCGCAGCAGGTCGTCGCCGATCTTCGCGCCTTCTACCGCCAGGGCGGCCCGCAGCGGCCGGCAGAGCTCAGCGCCTCCCGCGATCGGCCCGGCACCGTCACCCAGATTCGCGAGGCGGTCCAGCGCGCCCGCGCCCGCGCCGGCGCCGGCGCTCGTGCCGACCGCGCGATCCGCGGCGTCTTCTCGCGCGGCGGCGCCTGCTTCGATTGCCACGTCGTCGATCCGCCCAGGCAAGGCTCGGCCGCTCCCCATATTCGCCCCGTGGCCTTTCCGACGCGCTATCTTCTCCATGGCTGGTTCGACCATCGCGACCACCGGATCGTCGAGCAGCCGGGCCAGCCTCGCGCCGAAGGCTCGGGAGCCTGCCTGACCTGCCATAGCGCCGATCGCTCGGCCGCCGCGGCCGATCTGCTCATCCCCGATCTCGCCAGCTGCCGGACCTGCCACGGTGGCGAACGGACGAGCGCGCCAGTGGCGTCGAGCTGCGCGATGTGCCACGATTATCATATGGACGAGGGGGCCCCGGCAATGCTTCTGCGCAAGCGGGTGCGCGGCCGGCGCTGGGAGACGACGGTGATCCCGGTCGAGCCTCGGCCCGCGTCGGGGCGCTGAAGATGCTGATCGCCCAGATCACCGACATCCATCTCGGCTTCGACCGGGACAATCCGCGCGAGTTCAACCGTCAGCGTCTCGACCGGACGCTCGAGGCCCTCTGCGCGCTCGAGCCTCTGCCCGATCTGCTTATCGCGACCGGCGACATCGCCGACGACGGCGACGACAGGCTCTCTTATGCGCGTTTCCGGGAGGCGACCGACGTCCTGCCTTTCCCGGTCCTTCACGCGCTCGGCAATCACGACAGCCGCGAGCCGTTCCTGGAGATATTCCCGGACACGCCCACCGCCGACGGCTTCGTCCAATATGCGATCGACCAGTTCCCGGTCCGGATCCTCGTCCTCGACACGCTCGAGCCGGGCCGCCATGGCGGCGCCTTCTGCGAGACCCGGGCCGCCTGGCTTCGCGAGCGGCTCGACGAGATGCCGGACCGTCCGACCGCGATCGTCCTCCACCATCCGCCGATCGAGACCGGCCTCAGCTGGATGACCGAGAATCCGGACGCGGCCTGGGTAAGGCGGCTGGCCGAGGCCGTGTCCGGCCGGGCCAACATCGTCGCGATGATCGCCGGCCATCTCCATCGCCCGATCGTCACCCGCTGGGCGGGCACGATCCTGGCCGTGTGCCCGTCGACCGCGCCCCAGGTCGCTTTGGACCTGGCCGAGATCGATCCCGACAAGCCGGACGATCGGCCGATGATCGTCGCCGACCATCCCTGCTACGCCCTCCATTACTGGAACGGCCGCGAGCTGATCAGTCATTTCGACACCGCCGAGGACCATGAGGTCCTCGCCCGCTACACGTCGAAGCTCCAGCCTTTGGTGCGGATGCTGATCGACGAGAAAAAGGACGTCTGACGGGGCGCGCGCCACGCACCATTTCCGATTGCGTCACCCCAGCGAAGGCTGGGGTCCAGACGGACTTTCCACCTCTTCAGACTCGGCATGGATGCCAGCCTTCGCTGGCATGACGGGGAACGATGGACCCGGTAGCCGAAGCTACCGCCGCGCCACCCAATCGCTCATCTCGCCGCGGTCGCTGACCAGATAGGGCAGGCCCCGGCTGTTGAGGAACAGCCGCTCCATCTCGGAGCGAGTGAAGGGGCGCGAGCCGAGGCGGCCGAACACGGCGATCTGGTGGCCGGTCTCGTCGACCGCGCGGTCGCGGTCGAGGCCCTTGGCGAGGGCGAGCGCCGGCGAGGGGGTGCGGGCCCAGGCGATCAGCTCCGGCACCGGCCGTGGCGAGAAGCCGTAGAAAGCGGGCTGGCTCTCCGGCGAGGTGAGCTGGATCACCTTCATCCCGTTTCGCCCGTCGGCGACATAAGCGAACAAGGAAGCGTTGGTCGATCCGACGATGACGTCCTCGACGTCGTTCATCCGGCCGTCGAAGGTGACGAAGACCGGCGCTGCCGGCGCTTCGGGTCGGGTGATGTCGACGATCGCCAGTCCCTGAGCCTTGGCGGCGACATAGGCGTAGGTGCGGGCGAGATAGACCCGACGGGCGTCGGCGAAACGGACGGTGCCGGACGGGACCGGCCGCGGATCGGCGAGCCGGGTGACGTCGAACAGCTTCAGCCCCTCGGAATCGGTCACCCACAGATAGCGGAACTGGATCGCCGAGGCGCGGGCGTCGCTCATCGGGACGGTGGTGACGTGCCTCGGGTGGAGCGGGTCGTCGAGATCGACGACGACGAGCCCCGAGTCGGCCGCGATATAGGCCATCGTCCCGGCCAGGGTGACGTGGCGGGCGCCGTTCAGCACTCCATTCTCGTTCCAGGTCACCGCTCGGCGAAGGAAATTGTTGCGCGGCTCGCCGTCGGAAAGCGTCTCGACGTTGACGAGGAACAGGCCTTCCTCGGAATCGGTGACCACCGCGTAGGAATAGATCGGGTGGAAGGGCTGCTCCTGATTCTCCTGGAGCAGGCTGATCGTCGTTCCGTCCGGCTGGGTCCGCGTCGTCGCCGCCATCTCGCGGTTGCGGTCGGGCCGGATCGGCTGGTTGGTCGGAAGCGCCATGCAGGTGGCGTTGCGCGAATCGACCCTCGTGTCGTGGCCGAGGCTCGAGAAGGGCGCGGTCACGATCCGCTCCGAAACGCCCTTGTTGCCGATATTGGCGATGTCATAGACCCTGAAGCCGCCGCTGCCTTCGGCGACATACATATATTCGCCGCGATTCTGCAGGCAGCGGACCGCGCCCCGGGTCCCCTGGACGATGTTCGCGAACTGCTCGAGCGCCTGGGTCTCGCCGCTTCCTTCGCCGTCGAAGGCTTCGCCTCGGGTCCAGTTGATCAGCTCGCGGCCGTTCCGCTCGACATGGGCGCGCCAGTAATCGGGATAGGCGAAGCGGTGGAGATAGGATCCGATCACCGCCTGCGGCTCGTCCCATTCGGTCACTCGGGTCGCCTGGAAGCCGTCCTCCAGTCCGGCCCAGGAATGGAGGCCGACGAAGTTCACGAAGTTGGTGCCCTGAAGAAGAAGCTGGGCCATGATCGCATTATTGTCGTTCGCGGCCGAGACGTGGCAGTCGGAGCAGGTCTTCGTCTCGGTCCGCCTCACCGTGTGCGGGAAGTGCGGCGCGAATGCCTGCGACGAATAGCCGGACGCGGCGATCGGCGGCTGCTGGACGTAGATCCGCTCGCGGTTGAGGTTGGTCGAAGACAGGATCAGCGCCGAGGTCGACCGGATCGGGGCGATGATGTTGCCCTTGCTGGTCTGGTGCCGGCCGAGCTGGAACATGTCCTCGCGCGCCACCTGAGGATTGTAGGTCGCGAAGTTGCGGGTCTCCTCGCCTTCATAATGGTGGCTGGAGGTCGCCCAGTTCGCCTCGATCGGCAGATGGCAGCCGGCGCAGCTCGTCGTCCATGACAGGTGGCAGGTGAAGCAGGCCATTTCCTCGTCGGGATGGGCGAGGTCCTCGTCGGCGACTCCCTCGCCGAAGACGAAGCGGCCGGTCTCGGCGCCCTGGCGCGACATCAGCTTGGCCCGGGCCGACAGCTGGTTGAAATCCGGGCTGGCCGGATCGACGCTGTCGCGGACCTGGCTCACTTCCCATTCCAGGTTCGGATCGACGATCGAGCGCTGGACGAGCACCCGCCGGCCGTCCTCGCGCTGCATCCATTCGAACCGGCGGCGGCCGTCCTCGTTTCGGATCAGCTCGAGATTGGTGCCGCGCGGCGGCGCCGCCGGGCCGGAGGTGCGCAGATTGGCATAATCGCGGGCGGTGCCGTGGCAGTCCTTGCAGCCGATCTCGATCGCATTGGCGACCTCGCCGTAGATGAAGCCGTTGCCGTGCGAGTCGCGGCTGAAGTGGCAGTCGGCGCATTGAAGCCCGCGCTCGGCGTGGATGTCCATCATGTGGACGGCGCGGCCGGGATTGGTGCCGGGCTCGACGAACATCCCCTCATTGTCGCGGCGGAAGGTGTCGGGATCGCCCGGCGGGATGATTGCGCCCTCGGAGTCGAGCAGATTGCCCTGGCGGTCGCGGCGGAAGACGCCGCGGAAGTTCCAGCCATGGCCGTGATAATCGGCGAACTGGGTGTGGCGGGCGAGCGGGTTCACCCGCTCATACACCTCGCGGAGGAACTCGACGTCGGCCCACAGTCCGCGCGGCGCGGCGCCTTCCGGATTGCGCTCGAGCACTTCGTGGACCTCGGTCGCGGTCGGGTAACGCTGGGTGCGGAATCGCGCTTCCTCGTCAGCGTTGCGAGCGGGCAGGCGGTTCTCCGGTCCCGGCCACATCAGGTCGGCGTCGGATTCATAATCCCACATCGTGTAGCCGAGGTAGGAGTTCAGGAAGATGTTGGGCTGGTGCATGTGGCAGGTCATGCACTGCGAGGTCGGGATCGCCCGGGTGAAGACGTGGCGGATCGGGTGGCCGCGCTCGCCGACCGCGGCATGCGTTGTATCGGCCGGCGCGCCATGGGCTTCGGGAGGTGCGCTCGCGCCGGCCCCGCCAGGTCCTTCGCCGTCGCCATGGTCCGCTTCATCACCATGCGCCGCTTCCTCGCCATGCCCCCCTTCCTCGCCATGAGCGCCATTTCGGCCTTCGCGGAGGCTGGCGATGGTCGGGTCGGCGGTCGCCGTCTGGCCGTCGCGTCCGTAGCGCGCATAGGTCAGGCTGTGCCTCGGCTCGCGGTCATTGGCGTAGACGACGTGGCAGCCGGAGCAGCCGGAATGGCGATAGTCGCCCGGCTGGTCGTTCGTCCCCATGAACCACATGTAGGGGTCGTTGAGCCGGGTCTTGTGGATGTTGAGGATCGGGATCGCGACCCTCAGCCCGGTGCCTGGGCCGCGGTTCGACTGGCGGATGTCGGGTCGGCCGGGCTCCTCGAGCCGCTGGATCGATCCGGTCGGATTGGGCAGGCCGATTTCGGCGAACTGGGTGTTGACGTTGCGGCCGCCGCGCTCGAACACCCGGAAGATGTCGCCGGGCGGAATGACGTGCCAGGTCGGCAGCGGATAAAGCTCGGCGATCACTCCGCGAAGGCGCTGCTCTTCGGTCATCTGCCCGTTCGGAAGCGGCGACCGGATCAGCGCCGGCTCGCCGTCGCGCGTATAGGCCTCGCCGAACATGTAATTCTTGTACGGGATGATTCCATTATTGTAGGCGGCGCCGCCCATGAACATGGCCGCGTGCGACATCAAGGATCGCTCGCCGGCCTCGATGATCTCGATATGGCAGGCGCCGCAGCTGTCGCGGGCGACGCGATAGTCGGACGGATTGACGAAGCGGACGAATTCCGGCGCCTCGATGTTGAGCAAAGTGTAGCTTCGCTGCGGGTTGGCGCTCGACGGGAAATGCCAGGATTCCGGGTAGCGCGGAAGCACGTGGGCGGCATTCTGGGCGATGATATAGGCCGATCCGCCCTGCTCCGATCCGGCCGGCCGGGTGATCGCGACATTGCCGCCATGGCAGTCGGCGCAGCCGAGCACGACCGCCGGGGACCGGTGCATCGTGTGGGCGTCGCTCTCGGTATGGCAGGTGACGCAGCCGGCGCTCTTCGCCTCCGCCTGAGCCCATTCCTGAGTGCGCGGGGCCGACTCCGCGCGCACCAGGCTATAGTCGCGCACGACCGGCTTCTCCTTCTCCGAGGCGCCGAGGCGGGACGACCCGAACAGGGCCGCGGCGATCACCGCCGCGAGGACCAGGAGGAAGGAGAGCCGAGCCGGCATCAGTAGGTCAGGATCGCGTTGAGGAGCACCGAATAATAACGGCGGTCCCGATTGAGATTCTCGAACAGGTCGCGAAAGCCGGTGCCGGACTGGAGCATCGCCGCCGACGCCCGGAACACGAGGTTCTGGGTCATTCGCGGCCGCCAGATCGCCGCCGCGCTGATGTCCCAGCCGATGTCGCGGCGGACCGTGCCCTGCATCCTCAGCGCCTCGATCACCTCTGTCCGGTGGAACCAGAGATGGTTGATGTTGCCGGACAGCCTGATCTCGGGCGTGAGGTCGAAGTCGGCGCCGACCCCGAGCAATATCGTTCCCGGATTGACGAAGTTGGACTGGCCCTGCTCCTTCGAGGAGCGAAGCGAGTTGAGGATGCCGTTGCGGCCGTTGATCGACACCGCCCGCGCGCCGCCGGCGAAGGGGATGGTCTGGCGGATCCAGTAGCTGGTGTCGGCGCCGGCGAAGATCGGATTTTCGAAGATGGAGTCGAAGCCGCGCTGGACCCCGTCGCGCGGATCGCCGTCGCCGCTCGCGAACAAGGCGGCGCCGCGGATCCGGATCCAGTCGATATCGTAGGACGGCTCGGCGGCGAGGAAGAAGCTCTGGATCCGCGCCGGCTCGCTGGTGAAGACGTTGTTGCGGTCCTCGCCGAGCGCCGCATAAGCGGAGGCGGAAAGGTTGATCCGGCCGATCCGGCCGTCGGCATTGTAGCCGAGATAGACGACGTCGTAATCGCGCGCCCTGAGATTGCCGAACAGAGCCGGGCGGACCGGAAAGCCGTTCGAATCCACCTCGATGTCGCCGCGTTCGCGGTTCATGTTGTAGGTGAGGCTGACCTCGCTCGTGATGCCGACGAAAGGCAGATCCTGGCGGAACAGATTGGCGTGGAGGATCCAGTCCTGGCGCGGGCTCTGGAACAGGTCGTTGAGCCCCGAATTGGTGTCCTTCTCGAGCCTCCAGATCGCCGCCAGATTATATTGGAACCGGTTATTGTCGCGGTTTCCGAACAGCCGGACTCCGAGCTGCTGGTCCTGGAACAGGAATCCCCGGAAATCGAAGTTGAACGGCTGGATACCGACCCGGATGCTGTCGAAGTCGAAGCGGTCCGAAACGTTGCGGATATGATAGTCGACGAAGGCTTCCTGGACCCCGAGCGCATAGTCGAAGCGGTCAGTGCCGCGCGAGGGCTCGACGAACAGAACCCGACGCTCGCCGACGTCGACATAGTTCATGTTGAAGGCGAGGGTCAGCCGATACTCGACGTGCGGCGGCACATAGGCGGTGCTGCCCTTGATTAAGGCAAGGCTGGCGATGAAGGTCTGGGCGAGGACCAAGCTGTGGTTGCGGCCGAAGACGTCGTTGCTGCCAGGCCGGTCGGTGGTCTGGACCCCGACCGGGATCGGGAAGGTGCGCGGCTCGATCACCGTGTCGGAAACGGCGCCGGCGACGAAGAACCAGTCATGCTCTTCGAGGCCGAGGAAACGCGGAGTCCGGCAGCGGGCGATCCCCGCCTCGCGCCGCCTCTGCTGCTCCTCGTCGGTCGGGATGCAGATCGGCCGGTCGCCCTTCAGCGTGTTCTGGTTGTAGGGATCCCACCAGCGCTCGCGCACCACCCCGAGGGTCTCGATCAGCCGCCAGCGGTCCGGGATCGCGATATGCTCGGCCGGAAAGGCCTCCGGCGGCGGCGATCTTATCGCTCCGGGATTGACCTGCTCGACCGGGTCGGGAAGTTCGTTCTGAGGAACTCCCGGCCGGCGCCGGCCCTCGATCAGCTCTTCTTCGGCGGGTGGACCGGGCGGCTCGGCCCGGTCGTACGGGTCGGTCGAATCCTGTTGTAAGGAAGCTTCGGCAAACTGAACGTCATCCCGGCGTAGGCCGGGACCGATGAACGGCGCCGAATGACTCTCGCCGCCGGCAATATTCGACGAACCCGCGTCGAGCGCGGCCTGAACATCTGCATCAATGCCCGCCGGAGCCGCCGTCGCGAGCAGCGACAGGAGGGCGGACGCGACGCTCACAGCCCCTGGCAGACATTCTGCTCGTTCGTGCCGATGAACGGGTTGAACGGGCAATTCACGTAGCGCAGCCTCACGCCGCTGCTTCCGGCCACCGGGACGACGATCTGGTCGGCGCGGATCGTCGGATCGGCATGACCGATCGACCCCACTTTGACGCCGGCATTGTGAAGGCCGAGGAAGCTGATCATGTCGTCCTGGTCGATGCCGTCGCCTGACACGCCGATCCCGCCGACCAAAGTGCCGCCGCGATAGATCGGCACCGATCCCGGGAAGATCTGGATTCCGTTCGCGATCCGCCCGGGATTGGAGTTGCCGGTGCAGCTTTGGGGGACGTCCGGGCCAGCGCCAAGGATGAAGCCGACATGGGCCTTCACTGCCGCCTCGATCAGCGCGGACTGGAGGCCGGTCGAAAAGGGATTGAACTCCAGGATCGGCCGCGAGAAGGCGCCGGGCGGCCGGCCGAGCTCGCCGTCGGGGAAATAGGGGCGAGAGATGTTGCCGTTGGCGCGGTCGGAGAAGGCGAAGCGGCCGGTGAGCGCGGTCGGATCGTCGAAGAAGGCGCGGGCCCGGGCGACATAGGCCGAGACGTCCGGATCGGGATTTCCGAGCAGCTCCGCGCCTGCGAACGGCGCCGAGAAGAACATCGCCGTCCGGGCCTTCTGCAGGGAGACGTCGATCCCGAAGATCGGTGCGTCGGGCGATCGGACGATACCCAGCACCTCGCCATTGGTGTCGACCACTGAGATGGTCACCTGCGCTCGGCTGTCGAGCGGCTGGCGGATCTGGGCGCGCGCCCGGCTCATCACGCTGAACGCTTCCTCGAGCAGGGCTCGCACCTCGGTTGCGGTCAGCGGCTGGCCGCCATTGGTACCGGCCCGGATCGGATAGCGATTGGCGCCGGCCCCGTTGGTGAGGACGAAAGCGTCGGGATTGGCGAACTCGACGGCGGTCGAGGCTCTGATCCCGGACGCTTCGCTGCCATAGGCACGGCCGGCCAGGACTCCGTCGGAAGAATCATAATAGCCGCGCACTGCGGTGAGGACGCCTTGGGCGCCGTTGATCGTCGCAAAGGAAGGTGCCGCCGCCGGGTTGCTCGCCAGCTGGCTTTCGCTGACGTCGCTGAATCGTAGCGTCGTGCCATCCACCGAAACGCGTTCGGCGCGGATCGCCGCCGGAGCCGCAAAGCCGATCGTGGCGGCGAGCGCGATCGCTTCCTCGGGATCATTGTCGACGTCCTGGATTTCGGGATCGAAGCCATAGACCCCGTCCGCCATGACCCCGAGTCCGCCGACGACGACCCCGTTCTTGTAGAGCGGAAATCCGCCCGGGTCGGCGGACAGGCCGAGCGGCGAGCGCTTCGGCCCGATGAAGGCGCCGGGTGCGCCGATGCCGTTGAAGCGGGCGGCGAGGTCGGAGCAGGGCAGCTGGCTGAACTGGACTCCGAACAGGGGGCCGCTCTCGAGCCCCCGCGCGGCGGCCGAGGGCGGGAAATGCTCCTGAACGATCATGCTCGCCGTCCGGGTCGAGAAGGCGTTGCCGGCCGAGGAAAGATAGGCGCCCGTGATCGCTTTCGCGATCGCTCCGGCGACCGCTCCGGGGACGTCGATGCCCTGGAGGTCGTGAGTGCTTCCGTTTGGCCCGCGCGGCACCAACAGTCTGTGGTTCGCCCCGTTCATCGTGAAGACGGCGAGGACGTTGCCGACCCGGTCGACGACGGCGAAGGTGCCAGGAAGCGAACGCGCCTGGGCTTCGGCGACGCCCTGGGCGATGATCCGCTGCACGTCGGCCGAGGTCAGGGCTTCCTGCGCCGGGACCGCGAACACGCCGGTCGGCGGGGCCGGCGGCGAAGGGGTCGGCGGTGCGCCGCCTCCACCATTGTCGCCACCGCCGCCGCCGCCGCAGGAGGCGAGAAGGAGGGCGGCAATGGCAATCGGGGACGCTCTACTCTTCATCTCAACCTTCTGATCGCCGCCGCGGCTCGGCCGAGGCTCGCCCGGAATTCGCCGGGGTCGTAATTATTGGGGTCGCGGACGGCTCGGTAGGCGCCATTGATGTCGCTTCTGATCTCGCCGGCTGCCGCGGCCGGCACCTGGCCATCGGCGACGAGCGCCGACAGCAAGGTGTCGGTCGCCATCACTGCCTGCACGCTTCCGGCATAATCGGTGAATCGCGGGCTCACCGCTTCGCTGGTGATCGCCTGGATGATCGCGAAGCTCTGGTCTCGTCCGACCGGCGCCGAGGCGAAGGCGTCGGCGAGCGCCCTTGCGCTGGCACGGAGTGTCTGGGCGGCGGCGACGGCGGTGCCGCGGTCGCGGGCGAAGGCCTGGTGGAAGGCTCGGCTGTCGCGCTCGAAACGCTGCGCAAGGGACGGGGCGACGACCCGAGCCGCGGCGCTGAGCATGATCATGTTCTCGTCATTATAGGGCGGATAGCCGCTCGGGATCGGTCGGCCCGGATTGGCCAGTGCCGACGGCCGGAAGCGGGGATCGTCCGAGATCGGCCGATGGCAGCTATGACAATCGAGGAAGTAGAATTCGGGGAAGATGCCGTCGGTGCCGCGGGGGCCGGCGAACAGGCCGAGCGAGCGGTCGAGCGCCATCGCCTGGCCGACCGCCCACATCCGCAAATTGCTCGTCGCGCCCTTGCGCGCGGCATAATCCACATCGTCGTTGTGATGCTGCTGAAGGGTCGAGAAGAGATCGAGCTCGAAGCTGATCCGCGGATGGCCGGCGGCCATGATCCGGTGGGTGACGAACTGGCC
>CAMPIH010000052.1 GCA_946886275.1 uncultured Sphingosinicella sp. | reverse complement strand
TGGCGGATGGGGTGGGATTCGAACCCACGGTGGGCGTGAACCCACGGCGGTTTTCAAGACCGCTGCCTTAAACCACTCGGCCACCCATCCCCGTGCCGCGGCCATGCGACCAGTTCGGTCCAAGCGCGTTAGCCGCCACACGCTCCACCGTGCAAGCGGCACGGCAGGGCGAGCTTTCATGCTTGCGAAAGCTCGTGTCATATAGGTGAAGGCGGGAGAGGTGAAATATGCGTTTGTGGTCGGGGGTATTGGCGGTTGCGGTTCTTGCCGGGGCGCCTGCCGCTCGGGTGGACGTGGGGATGGTCCCGACGATCGGCGAAGCGCCGGCCGAAGCGCAGTCGACCAGCCTCAGCGAGTCCGGCTTTCAGGCCTATCTGCCACGGCTTCGCGCCGAGGCGCAGCGGGCCGGCGTGAGCCGAGCTACTCTGGAGCGGGTCTTTCCCTCACTGTCCTTCTCGTCCCGCACGATCGAGCTCGACCGCGCCCAGCCGGGAGGCTCGTCCGGATCGAGCGCCGCACCGCCGTTCGAGCCCTATCGGGCGCGGCATATCACGTCGGCGATCGTGAGCCGCGGCCGGGCGCGCTACGCCGAAAATCGCAGCCGCCTCGACGAAATCGGCCGCCGTTACGGCGTCCCTCCGTCCATCCTCATCGCCATCTGGGGCAAGGAGACGAGCTATGGCTCGATCATGGGCGATTTCGACCTTCTCAACTCGCTCGCGAGCCTGGCTTATGAAGGGCGCCGCCGTCAGCTCTTCACCGAGGAGTTCATCGCCACTCTGAAGATGATGGACCGCGGCTTTCCCCGCTCTCAGCTCAAGGGCAGCTGGGCCGGGGCGACCGGTCAGTCACAATTCCTTCCCAGCGTCTATATCCGGCTCGCGGTGGACGGCGACGGCGACGGGCGCGCCGACATCTGGCGCAGCCAGCTCGACGCGCTCGCCTCGATCGGCAATTATCTGAAGAGCGCCGGCTGGCGCGCCGGCCAGCCCTGGGGCACCGCCGTTCGGGTTCCTTCCGGCTTCGACCGCTCCGCCGTCGTCAACCGGATGCGTTCGCCGCGCTGCCCGCGGGTCCATGAGCGGCACAGCCGCTGGCTCAGCGCCGGCGAATGGCGCGCGCGCGGAATCGCCAACAACCTCCCCGAGCGGACGATGGCGTCACTGCTCGAGCCGGACGGCCCGGGGCGGACGGCCTATCTGCTGACCACCAATTACCGCACCATCCTCGACTATAATTGCTCGAACTTCTACGCGTTGACGATCGGTCTGCTGGCCGATTCGGTCTCACGCTGACATTCGAGGAATCTGACACAGCGATGATGCGCAAACCTCTGTTCGTTCTGCTTTTCGCCACCGCCCTATCGATTCCGGCGACTGCCGCCGCGCCACCTTTCGAGACTGAGGCACCGATCGCCTACATGGTCGATCTCTCTTCCGGGGCGGTGCTCTACGCCAAGGACGCGGATCGCCGGATCCCGCCCGCCTCGATGGCGAAGATGATGACGACCCACGTCGCCTTCGAGCTGATCAAGAGGGGCGAGCTGAAGCCGGACCGGGTCTGCACGGTCCGGCCGGAGACCTGGCAGCGCTGGCACGGACCGGAGGCCGGCTCGACCATGTTCCTCTCGCCCGGCGAGCAGGTCAACGTCAGCAACCTGCTCCATGGAATCGTCACCTTGTCGGGCAACGACGCGACCGTCGTCCTCGCCGAATGCATTTCGGGTACCGAAGCGGCCTTCGTCGCTCTGATGAACCGGCAATCGCGGGAAATGGGTCTGACCAATTCCAACTGGGGTAATCCCGTCGGCTGGCCGGACAATGGCGTCACCTACACCACCGCCCGCGATCTCGCGACGCTCGCCGCGGGGACGATCCGCGATTATCCCGAGCTCTATCGTCAATATTATGGCCAGCGCGAATTCACCTGGGGCCGGACGATGGGCAGCAATCAGGCGATCACCCAGGGCAATCGCAATCCCCTGCTCGGCCGAGTGGCGGGCGCGGACGGGCTCAAGACCGGCCATACCGCCGAAGCCGGTTACGGCTTCACCGGCTCCGCCGAACAGAATGGCCGCCGGATCGTCATGGTCGTCGCCGGCCTCGGCAGCGCCAACCAGCGGATCGAGGAATCGGTCAAGTTCATGGATTGGGGCTTCCGCGCCTGGCAGACCCGGCCACTGGTCGATCAGAACGAGCGGATCGGCGAAGCGCAGGTCCAGCTCGGAAGCGACGACAAGGTCGGGCTGGTCGCGCCGCGAAGCGTCGCCGTCACCTATCCCGCCGGCCTTGGCCAGAACATCCGCGCCCGGATCGTCTACCAGGGGCCGATCAAGGCGCCGATCCAGCAGGGCCAGCACATTGCCGACCTCCATGTCCAGGTCGAGGGCATGCCTGCCCAGGTGACTCCGCTTCACGCCGAGAAGGCGGTCGGCGAGGCCGGCTTCTTCGGCCGGCTCTGGGCCGGCCTGAAGAGCCTGCTCGGAATGGGATGACGGCCCGGTTCGTCACCCTCGAGGGCGGCGAGGGCGTCGGCAAGTCGACCCAGCTGAAAGCGCTTGCCGACGGGCTCCGCGATCGCGGGCTCGATGTCCTCGAAACCCGGGAGCCCGGCGGAAGCGCGGGCGCTGAAGCGATCCGTGCCTTGCTACTTCACGACCAGGACTGGACTGCACAGGCCGAAGCCTTGCTGTTTGCCGCGGCTCGGGCGGACCATGTCGCGAAGACCATCAGGCCGGCGCTCGAGGAAGGGAAATGGGTCGTCTGCGATCGATTCCTCGACAGCTCGATCGCCTATCAGGGCGGCGCCGGCGGCCTCGGCTTCGAGGCGATCCGTCAACTTCACGCCTTCGGCAGCCACGGCTTTCTGCCCGACCGGACGCTCCTTCTGAAGCTCGACGATGCGGAAGCGAAACGCCGAGCCAGCAATCGCGACATCGAAGGCGCCGACCTGATCGGCGGCCGTGGCAGTGATTATCATGCTGCCGTCGCCGCCGCTTTCGATCGAGTCGCGGCCGAGGAGCCGGATCGCTATCGGGTCATCGAAGCGTCCGGATCGGCCTCCGAAGTGACGGCAAGGCTTCTCGCTGCCGTCGAGGACCTGATTTGAGGCGGCTTTTCGGCCATGACGCCGCCGTCGCCGCGTTTCGCACCGGCCTCGACAGCGGGCGACTTCACCATGCCTGGCTTGTCACCGGGCCGAAGGGGATCGGCAAGGCGCTGTTCGCCGACATGGCGGCGGCGAGGCTACTCGCGCAAATGGCCGGACCGCCGGTCGACGAACCCGGGCTGGAACTCCCGGAGGAACATCGGATCGCGAAGCTGATTGCGGCCGGCAGCCATCCCGACCTCGTCCGCCTCGAGCGCCTGACCAAGGAAAACGGAACCGAGCTCGCCCGTTCGATCAGCGTCGATCAGGTTCGCGGCCTTCAGCGCCTGTTCTCGACGACGCCTTCGCTCTCGCCCTGGCGCGCGGTGGTAATCGATTCGATCGACGATCTGGAACGCAACGCCGCCAACGCCCTGCTCAAGAACCTGGAGGAGCCGCCGCCGAACAGCCTGTTCCTCCTCGTCAGCCATGCGCCGGAACGGTTGTTGCCGACGATCAGGTCGCGCTGCCGGGTGATCCGCCTCTCGCCGCTCAGGAGTGACGTCATGGCGGCGGCGCTGCGATCGGCACTGCCCGACGCCGACGAAGCGGAGATCATGGCGCTGGTCGAGGCGGGGCAGGGCGCGCCCGGTCGGGCGATCGCCTTTCGCGGGCTCGACATTGCCGCCCTCGACGAGGCGATGGAGCGGCTGGCGAGGGAAGGGGATCCGACCAATGCCCGTCGAGCCGCCCTTGCCCAGAGCCTTTCGCTGAAGTCGGCCCAGCCTCGCTACGAAGCCTTCCTGGCGCGGGCGCCGTCGCTGATCGCTGATCTGGCCAGGCAGCGATCCGGACCCGCTCTTGCCCAGGCGCTGTCGCTCTGGGAAGGCGCGACCATACTCGCCTCGAGCGCTAGGCATCTTTCGCTCGATCCGCAGAGCACGGTTTTCGAACTTGCCGGAATGCTCGCGGCGCTCGCCCCGTCCGAAGGAAGGCGCGCCGCTTAGCCGCGCCACCGGATCGGAAAGAGGCCAGGGGCTTTATCGGCGGACGCAACAAGGCTAGTCCCCGCGGCGATGCCTGACCCTTTCTATATCACCACCGCGATCAGCTATCCGAACGGACGGCCGCATGTCGGCCACGCCTATGAAGCGATCGCGACCGATTCGATCGCCCGGTTCCAGCGGATGCAGGGCCGGGATGTCTTCTTCCTGACCGGGACCGACGAGCACGGTCTCAAAATGGCCCAGGCAGCACGTGAAAAGGGCGTCAGCCCGGCCGAGTTCGCGGAGGAAATGTCTGCTTGCTTCAAGCAGATGGATGACCTTTTGAATATTTCATACGACCGCTTCATCCGGACCACCGAGCCCGCTCATCACAAGGCCAGCCAGGCAATCTGGAAGGCGATGGCCGACAAGGGCGACATCTATCTCGGCCGTTACGAAGGTTGGTACTCGGTTCGCGACGAAGCTTATTATGGCGAGGAAGAGCTTATCGAGGCCGACAGCGGCGAAAAGCTGTCGCCCCAGGGCACCGAGGTGGAGTGGACCGTCGAGGAGAGCTGGTTCTTCCGGCTCTCCGCCTATCAGAACCGGCTGCTCGCCCATTTCGCCGCCAACCCCGATTTCATCCGGCCCGAGAGCCGTCGCAACGAGGTGCTTCGCTTCGTCGAAGGCGGCCTTTCCGACCTCTCCATCTCGAGGACGAGCTTCGACTGGGGCGTCCGCGTGCCGGGCAGCGATAATCATGTCATGTACGTCTGGCTCGACGCGCTGACCAACTACATCACCGGCGTCGGCTATCCCGACGGCGGCGAATCCTGGGACAGATATTGGCCGGCCGATCTCCACGTGATCGGCAAGGATGTGGTCCGCTTTCACGCGGTCTATTGGCCTGCTTTCCTCATGTCCGCCGAAATCCCGCTTCCGAAGCAGGTGTTCGGCCATGGCTGGCTCCTCTCGCGCGGCGAGAAAATGTCGAAATCGGTCGGCAACGTCGTCGATCCGAACGACCTGGTGCGCGCGTTCGGAGTCGACCCGCTCCGCTATTTCCTTCTTCGCGAGGTGACTTTCGGCCAGGACGGCAGCTACAGCGCCGAGGCCATCATTGCCCGGGTCAATGCCGACCTGGCGAACAGCTTCGGCAATCTCGCGCAGAGGACTTTGTCTTTCATTGCAAGGAATTGTGATGGAGTCCTGCCAACTGGAGGTAGGGAAGATCCGGCCGACGAGGCACTGTTGTCACTGGTTCGGGAAGCCACCGCCAGGGATTTGCCGGCGCATTTCCAGTCGCTGGCACTCAGTCAGGGCATCGAGGCCTGGATCAAGGCCGTCTTCGCCTGCAACCAATATATCGACAGCCAGGCGCCCTGGACCCTGAGAAAGAGCGATCCGGAACGGATGAACGCCGTTCTTGCAACCTTGTACGCGGCGATCCGGGACCTCGCGATCGCGATCTCGCCGGTCATCCCCGACTCGGCTGCGCGGCTCCTCGATCAGATGGGAATTCCGCAGCAGGAGCGGGATTTCGCGGCGCTCGAGGATTCGACCCGCTACGATCGCCTTGCCGCCTCGGGATTCCGGCTTGCTTCACCGACGCCCATCTTCCCGAGGCTCGAGGCACCGGGAGACGCCTGAGTGCGCGTTCCCCCGCTGATCCTGGCCGCAGCCTTCGCGGCCAGCTGCGAGGCCCCGTCGGAGATGCCACCCGCACAGCAGAAGGCGGCGGCCGAGCCGGCCGCCAATCTCGCCGAGCCCCCGCCTGGGCCGCCGACGGAAAGCGACGATGTCGCCAATGAGGCCATGCTTTCCCTGGAGCCGCCGGCTGACCCTGCTTTTGAACGCATGAGTGCCGGACAGCGGCGGGAATATGAGCGCGGCTATCGCGACTGCATCCGCGGACGATATGATTATGATCCGGAGCGCCAGGGCGAATCCTACCGAATCGGCTGCATGGCGGCGGAGAATGCCAGGTCGGACGCCGATCGATAGGAACCGGGGAGGGGGAGCCCGGGCTGTACGGCAGGCAGGGCAAGGACTAGATCGGCCGCCATGTTTATCGATAGCCATTGCCACCTGAACTACAAAGGCCTGGTCGAAGACCAGCAGGCCGTCCTCGATCGTGCCCGGGCGGCAGGCGTCGTCCGGATGCTGAACATCTCGACCCGCGCCAGTGAATGGGACGAGGTGATCGGCCTGGCGGAGCAGGAAGATGACGTCATGGCGTCGGTCGGGATCCACCCTCACGAGGCGGATCTCCATCCCGATATTCACGCCGACAGGCTGGTCGAGAAAGCCGCCCATCCCCGGGTGATCGGAATCGGCGAGACCGGGCTGGATTATTATTACGATCATTCCGACCGCGAGCGGCAGCGCCAGAGCTTCCGCGCCCACATCGCGGCCGCCAGGGAAACCCAGCTTCCGCTGATCGTCCACACGCGCGACGCCGAGGCGGACACGCTCCTTATTCTCGACGAGGAGATGGGGAAGGGCCGTTTCCCGGCGCTGATCCACTGCTTCACCGCAAGCCGCGGCTTTGCCGACCGGGTCCTCGAGCTTGGGCTTTACATCTCCCTGTCGGGAATCGTCACCTTCAAGAATGCGCGCGAGCTCCAGGAAACCGCGCGATCGATCCCGCTCGACCGGCTCCTGATCGAGACCGACGCGCCCTTCCTTGCGCCCGTGCCCCATCGCGGACGGACCTGCGAACCGGCTTTCGTCGCCGACACGGCGGCGTTCCTGGCCGGCCTTCGGGACGAGCCGATCGAGCGCCTTGCCGAGGCGACGAGCGCGAACTTCCGCCATCTCTTCGCCAAGGCGGCTTGATGAAGCTTCGAATCCTCGGCTGCGGTACCTCGTTCGGCGTTCCACGGATCGGCGGCGACTGGGGCGAATGCGATCCTTCGGAACCGCGGAACCGGCGCCGCCGTGCGTCCATATTGGTGGAACATGAGGGGACCCGGATCCTTGTCGACACCAGCCCCGATCTTCGTGAGCAATTGCTCGACGCAGGCGTGGACCGGCTCGACGCGGTCATCTGGACCCATGACCATGCCGATCATTGCCACGGAATCGACGATCTGAGGCAGGTCTACCATGTCCGCGGCGCGCCGGTGCCGGGCTTCGCCAGAAGCGACACCCTCGCCACGCTTCGTGCCCGATTCGGCTATGTGCTGGAGGGGAGGGGCGGCTATCCGGCCATCGTCGACGCCAAGATCCTTCCCGACCGGCTCGAGATCGGAAGTCTCACGCTTCGGATCGTCGACCAGCCCCATGGTTCGATCACCAGCGCCGGGATCCGGTTCGAGGCGGGTGGAAAATCGATCGTCTATTCGACCGATTTCGGCGCGCTCACCGCCGAGATGCACGATCTGTTCAAGGGGGCGGACATCTGGGTGGTGGATTCGCTCCGGCGCCGGCCTCACCCGACCCACCCGCATCTTGCTCAGGCGCTCGAGTGGATCGATGCTATTGCTCCCGGACGCGCTATATTGACCCACATGGACAACAGCATGGACTATCGCACTCTGCTCGCCGAGCTTCCGACCGGAGTCGAGCCGGGCTTTGACGGGCTGGAGGCCGGACTTTGAACGAGGGCGATCAAGCGGTTCATTTCATTTACCTTCTTGGCGTTCTCGTGCTGGTCATGAGCGCCCTGATGGTCAGGCGAATCCCAATCGCACAGGGCCTCAAGATGTTCGCTGGCTGGGTGCTGATCTTCGGCGCCGCCTTCATCGTCTTCACTCTCAAGGACGAGTTCCTCGCCCTGGGCAATCGAGTCCTGCTCGAGACCCGCGGCGGCCTCGAGCAACAGGAATCGCCGGGCGAAGTGCGGGTCCGCCAGGCGCCGGACGGCCATTTCTGGGTCACTGCCGAGGTGAATGGCGAGCCGACCCGTTTCCTGATCGACAGCGGCGCGACGACGACGAGCATTTCCACCGACACCGCCGAACGCGCCGGAATCGAGCCGAGCAGCGGCGTCGGCGCCATGGTCCAGACCGCCAACGGCATCGTCGTCGTCCAGCGCGGCCGAGCCAATTCGATCGAGGTCGGTCCGATCGAGCGCCACGATGTTGCCGTCCATATTTCCGACGCGTTCGGCGATATGAACGTCATCGGGATGAACTTCCTGTCGACCCTGACGAGCTGGAGCGTCGAGGGACGGACGCTGGTGCTGAGGACCGGAACTCCCGAAGCCGCCGACGACGGCGGGAAACCCGCCGCCTGATCCTCTCTCTATTTTACATAATGTATATTATCGGACTTTGATATGCAGGTGAATGAAGCGGCTTCGGCGACGTCCCCTCTCGATCGACTCGTCGAGATCATGGCTCGGCTTCGGGATCCCGAACGCGGCTGCGAATGGGACCAGGCGCAAACCTTCGAGACGATCGCGCCTTACACGATCGAGGAAGCCTATGAGGTCGCCGACGCGATTCAGCGCGGCGATCTCGACGCTCTCAAGGATGAGCTCGGCGATCTCCAGCTCCAGGTCGTCTATCATAGCCGAATGGCCGAGGAGATCGGCGCCTTCTCGATCGACGAGGTCATCGAAGCCATTTCCGCCAAGATGATCCGCCGACATCCCCACATCTTCGGCGACGCCGAGCAAAGTCCGGGTTGGGAAGCTCTGAAGGCCGACGAACGAAGCGCCCATCCCGACACCAGCGCCGTCGCCGGCGTCGCCCTGGCTTTGCCAGCCTTGAAACGCGCCGAAAAGATTCAGCGCCGGGCCGCACGCGTGGGTTTCGACTGGCCCGATTCTTCCGGCCCGCGGCTCAAGATCGACGAAGAGCTCGACGAGCTCGAGCAAGCGCAGACCGATCAGGAAAGATCCGACGAGCTTGGCGATCTGCTCTTCGCCGTCGTCAATTATGCCCGCCATCTCGGGATCAATCCCGAAACGGCGCTGAGGCAGTCCACCAGTCGGTTCGAGCGACGCTTCCGTAAAGTGGAAGAATTGACCGACAAACCCTTGAAAGACATGAATATAGAGGCGCTCGAAGCGCTTTGGCAAAAGGCGAAGCGACTGGTCTAGGCCGACTGCCCCTGCCGGGCGCAAAAACGCGCGAAGTCGGTATCGCTGAGCCTCACCTGGAGCCGCGTCTCGAGCCCCTCCTGCTCGACTTCGACCACCTCGCCATGGGCATGGAGCCAGGCAATCGACTCGCCGTCGCCGGCGGCCAGGGTGATGGCCCGGACCGTCGCGCCCTTGCGAAGCAGCTCGGCCGCGCAGGTGAGGAGCGAGTCGACCCCCTCCCCGTTCAGCGCCGACAGGGTGACGACCTCCTCCCGGCGTTTCGCTTCGGCCTCGATCCGGATCCGATCCTCGGGAGCGAGCAGGTCGATCTTGTTCCACGCCTCGATC
This sequence comes from uncultured Sphingosinicella sp., assembly GCA_946886275.1. The sequence goes on along the minus strand of CAMPIH010000052.1, from coordinate 4,059 downwards.
ATCGGCGCTCCGCCTTCGCGCAGAGCTCCGATCTCGGTGAGAACCTGCTCGACATCGTCGCGCTGAGCGTCGCTGTCGGGATGGGAGACGTCCCGCACATGGACGATGAGATCGGCCGAGATGACTTCCTCCAGAGTCGCCCGGAAGGCGGCGACGAGTTGGGTCGGGAGCTGGGAGATGAAGCCGACCGTATCGGACAGGATCGCCTTTTCCAGCCCGGGAAGGCCGATTTCCCGCATCGTCGGGTCGAGAGTCGCGAACAGCAGATCCTCGGCCAGGACTTCTGCCCGGGTGAGCCGGTTGAACAGCGTCGACTTGCCGGCATTGGTGTAGCCGACCAGGGCGATGACCGGCCATGGCGCGCGCTGTCGCCGGGCGCGGTGAAGATTGCGGGTCCGGGTCACCTGCTCGAGCTCGCGGCGAAGCTTCGCCATTCGGTCACGGATCAGCCGGCGGTCGGCCTCGATCTGGGTCTCGCCGGGGCCGCCGAGGAAGCCGAAACCGCCGCGCTGGCGTTCGAGGTGGGTCCAGGAACGGACCAGCCGGCCCGCCTGATAGTCGAGATGGGCAAGCTCGACCTGGAGCCGGCCTTCCGCGGTGGCGGCCCGTTCGCCGAATATCTCGAGGATGAGGCCGGTTCGGTCGATCACCTTGGTCTTCGTCTCGGTCTCGAGATTCTTCTGCTGGATAGGCGTGATCGCGCCGTCGACGATGAGCAGATCGGCCTCGCTCTGGCGGACCGCGTCGGCGATCCGTTCTACCTGGCCGGAACCGAACAAGGTGGCTGGACGTGGCTGCCGGATCTTGAAGTGGAGCTTCTCCTCAACGACGACTCCGATCGCCTCGGCCAGCCCCCCTGCTTCCTCAAGCCTGGCTTCGACGTCGCGCCGAGAGTCGCGGCCGAGATCCGGCAGCGCGATCAGCGCTCTCGCGCCTCGACTATATTCGTCATCGTCGTCGCGATTGAAGACGCTCAGGCGCTTTGCTCCTCGCCCTGCATCTCGGCAAGATTGATCGGGTTTTCCGGCTGAACCGTCGACACCGCATGCTTGTAGACGAGCTGACACAGCCGGTCCCGCTCGAGCAGCATGCAGAACAGGTCATAGGCCGCGATCTCGCCCTGGAGCATGACGCCATTGACCAGGAACATGGTCACCGGCTCTCCGGAACGGCGGACGGCCGACAGGAACACCTCCTGCAGCGAATTGCCCTTCCGCTTGGATTCCTGCTCGGCGAAGGCCTTCTCGAGATCGCCGAGATCGATCGGCTGCGCCGGCATGATCGTCGAGATCGCATGCTTGTAGATGAGCTGCGCCTGCCCGTCGCGCCGGAGGAGAACGGAGAAATTGTCGAACCAGGTGATGATCCCCTGGAGCTTGACGCCCTTGACGAGGAACATGGTCACCGGGGTCTTGCTGCGCCTCAGGCTGTTGAGGAACATGTCCTGGAGGTTGTTGACCTTGTCGGTCATTCTCTTTTCTCCCGACGCCGTCCTTCGGCGGTCGAACGCACCTTATCACGCTGCCCGGCTGGATGCCATGACGGCCACGGCCGCCGGCCCTATTCGTTGCTCTCCGAACGGGCGTCGGCGAGACCCAGCGCCTTCAGCTTTCGGTGCAGAGCGGATCGCTCCATGCCGATGAAGTTGGCCGTCCGCGAGATATTCCCCGAAAAGCGCCGGATCTGGACCTTCAGATATTCGCGCTCGAAAGTCTCGCGCGCCTCGCGAAGCGGAGTCCCCATGATCGCCTTGACCGCTTCGCTCGGAGTCAGCTGAGCCTGGTCGTTGAGGATCTCCGGCGGCAGCATGTCGATCTCGATGCAGCCGATCCGCTCGCCGGGGGCAAGGATGATCGTCCGCTCGATCACGTTGCGAAGCTGGCGCACATTGCCCGGCCAGTCATAGGCCTGGAGTGCCGCCATGGCGTCAACCGAGACGATCGGTGTCGCCACGCGCTGGTCCGCGGCGTAGCGGGCGGAAAAATGATTGACGAGCTCCGGAATGTCCTCGCGCCGTTCCGAAAGCGCCGGCAGGTGAACCGGGACGACGTTGAGCCGGTAATAGAGATCCTCGCGGAACCGCCCGGCCTCGATCTCGTCGGGAAGGTTGCGGGCGGTCGACGATACCACCCTCATGTCGACACGAACCGTCCGCTGTCCTCCGACCCTGGTAAAGCTCTGGTCGGTCAGGACCCTGAGGATCTTGCCCTGGGTCGAGATCGGCATGTCGGCGATCTCGTCGAGGAACAGGGTGCCGCCATGGGCCTGCTCGAGCAGGCCCGGCCTCGAAAATTCGCCGCCCTCCTCTACTCCGAACAATTCCTCCTCGACCCGCTCGGGAGTCATCCTGGCCGCGGTGACGACCACGAACGGTCCCTTGTTGCGGGGGCTCCAGGCGTGGAGCAGCCGAGCCGCCACTTCCTTGCCGACACCCGCGGGCCCGGAGATGAGCACTCGGCTGCCGGTCGCCGCGACCCGCTTGAGGGTCGCCCGGACATTGTTGATTCCGGTGCTCGAGCCGGTCAGTTCGTGATCGTTGCCGACCTGCTTGCGAAGAGCCTCATTTTCCCGGCGGAGCCGTTCAGTCTCGGTCGCCCGATCGACGAGATGGACGAGATGGCTGGCTTCGAAAGGCTTTTCGATGAAGTCGACGGCGCCCTGTCGGATCGCCGCCACCGCGGTGTCGAGATTGCCGTGGCCCGAAATGATGAGCACGGGCAAGGTCGGGTCGCGGCGCTTGATCTCCTCCAGAAGCTGAAGGCCGTCGAGCTTCGAGCCCTGGAGCCAGACGTCGAGCAAGGCGAGCGAGGGACGACGCTCGGCCAGCGCCTCGAGAGCCTCGCTGCTGTTGGCCGCGACCCGGGTCGAATAGCCCTCATCTTCGAGCACCCCCGATACGAGATCGCGAATGTCCTGCTCGTCGTCGACTATTAGAATATCCAAAGCCATTTTTTCTCAGCCATTTGCTACATTATCTTGAGGAAATTCCACGGGAGCCAGGCGAGCCAGAGCGGCCTGATCGAAGTGGAAACGGACGAGCGAGCCGCCGCCGGCGACATCCTCGAACTCGATCTGACCGAAATGCTCCTCGACGATCTTCTTGACGATGGCGAGCCCGAGCCCGGTGCCCTTGGCCCTCGTCGTCATATAGGGCTCGGTCAGCCGGCCCCGGTCGGCAGGGAGGCCGATTCCGCTGTCGGAGACCTCGATCGTCAGTTTCCCGCCTTGTTCGCTGATCGCCATCCTGATCCGGTCGCCCTTCGCGGCCGTCTTCCCCTCCTCGTGCTTCTGTTCGATCGCCTCGACGCCATTCTTGACGACATTGGTCAGCGCCTGGCCGAGCAGCCGCCGGTCGCAGACCAGCCTGGGCGACGGCTCTGGCGCGTCGAGGATGAAGGCGATGTCGGGATGAGCGACCTCGTGAAGGAACAGGGCCTGGCGGGCGATTTCGGCCACCGGCTCCTCCGCGAAGCTCGGCTTCGGCATCCGAGCGAAGGAGGAGAATTCGTCGACCATGCGCCGCAGGTCGCCCACCTGACGGACGATCGTCCCGGTCAGGCGTTCGAACGTCGATGCGTCGGACTGGATCTCGGAGGCGTAGCGGCGCTGAAGCCTTTCGGCCGCGAGCTGGATCGGAGTCAGCGGATTCTTGATCTCGTGGGCGATCCGGCGGGCAACGTCCGACCAGGCCGCCCGCCTCTGGTCCATCAGCTGCTCGGTGATGTCGTCGAAGGTGAGGACATGGCCGCCTTCGACCCTCACCGTCTTGACCGCGAGGGTCCGGGGTTCCCCGCGTGAGGAGAATTGGACGACGTCTTCGCGTTCCTCGGCGGTCAGCTGCCGGTCGAGCTCGGGCGCGAGATCGGCGAGCTTCTGGCCGACCGGGCTCTGGCCGCCGGTCTTGAGCAGGGCCTCGGCCGAGCTGTTGATCAGCCGAACGACATGCTGGTCGTCGACCGAGATCACCCCGGCCGTGACTCCGGCGAGCACCGCCTCGGTGAAGGCGCGGCGGCTGTCGAGCTGGGCATTGGCGCTGACCAGGGCGCCGGTCTGCTCCTC
>CAMPIH010000051.1 GCA_946886275.1 uncultured Sphingosinicella sp. | reverse complement strand
TTCATGTCGGCGCCGGGCGGGATCCTGATGGCCAAGATCATCATGCCCGACGAGCCGAAGAAGCAGGAAGAGCTTCCGCTCGAGGGGCAGAGCGACGTCGCCGAGGAAAAGGTCGAGGTGGCCGAGACGTTCGAGGAGGGCGAACGGCCGGCGAATGTCATCATGGCCGCGGCGCAGGGCGCCCAGACCGGTGTCCGGCTCGCAGTCGCGGTCGGCGCGATGGTCCTCGCCTTCGTCGCTCTGGTCGCCCTCGCCAACGGGCTTCTCGGCGGCTTCGGCAACATGGTCGGCCTTCCCGATCTGAGCTTCCAGCGGCTCGTCGGCTATATCTTCCAGCCGATCATGTTCCTGATCGGCGTGCCGTGGCAGGAAGCGGGCACCGCCGGCGGCCTGTTCGGGACCAAGATCGTCCTCAACGAATTCGTCGCCTTCCTCGATCTCGGCGCGATGCAGGGCGCCGAGCTCAGTGCCCGAAGCCGCGCCATCGTCATCTTCGCCTTGTGCGGCTTCGCCAATTTCAGCTCGATCGCGATCCAGATGGCGGTCACCGGCGGACTGGCGCCCAACCAGCGGCCGATGATCGCCAAATTGGGGATCAAGGCGCTGATCGCCGGCAGCCTCGCCAATCTGATGAGCGCCGCTCTGGCCGGGATGATGATCCCCTAGCCGGGGCAAGCAGGCGCTCGTTCGCAAGGCGCGACTCCGCCGTCGAAAACGCGCCGAGCCGCTCGCCAGGCCATAGTGACGGGCGAGCGGGATGGCGATAAAGCGGCGGCATGAATATGCTGACTCAAGACCGTCCCGCCATCGCCTCCGTCTCGCTCGTCGAATCCGATCGCGATCCGCAAGGTTTCGCCAACGAGCTCGGCCGAAGCTTCGAGGATTATGGCTTCGCCATCATCGCCGATCACGGCATCCCCGACGAGCTGATCCACCGCGCCGAGGAGAAGGCGAAGGCCTTCTTCGCTTTGCCGGACGAGGTGAAGCGCCGATACCATATTCCGGGCGGCGGCGGCGCGCGTGGCTACACGCCGTTCGGAATCGAGACCGCCAAGGGTCAAAAGGCCCACGACCTCAAGGAATTCTGGCATGTCGGCCGCGACCTTCCGCCCGGCCACAAGTTTCGCGGCCACATGCCCGACAATGTCTGGCCGGAAGAGGTCGAGAGCTTCCGCGACACCTTCACCGAGCTCTACGCCACCTTCGACCGGACCGGCCTCAAGATCCTCAAGGCGATCGCCCGCTATCTCGGCGTCGACGAGGATTATTTCGCCGACACGGTGAGGGACGGAAACTCCGTCATGCGGCTGCTCCACTATCCGCCGATCGAGGGCGAGCCGGGAAGCCATGTCCGCGCCGGCGCCCACGAGGACATCAATACCATCACTCTCCTGCTCGGCGCCGAGGAAGCCGGGCTCGAGCTTCTCACCAAAGAAGGCGAGTGGATTCCGGTCGCGCCCAGGCCGGGCGAGCTCGTCGTCAATATCGGCGACATGCTCCAGCGCCTGACCAACGGCCGGCTCCGCTCGACGTCGCACCGGGTGGTCAATCCGCCGGCCGAGCGGCGCGGCCATTCGCGCTACTCGATGCCCTTCTTCCTCCACTTCCGGTCGGATTTCCTCATCGAGGCGCTTCCCGGGACGGTGCCCGCCGGCGAGCAGCCGAAATGGCCGCCGATCACCGCCGACGACTATCTCCAGGAGCGGCTTCGCGAGATCAAGCTGGCCTGAGCGGAGGCGGCGCGGAGGCTTTCCGCGAAGTGAGAGCCGGTCAGCCGGCGTCGGCCAGGTTCGCCGGCCCGAAACCCTTCGGCAGCAGAGCATCGATCGAAGTCGTCTCCACGTCGGTGCCGCTGCCGTTGGCGGTGACGATCTCGATATCCCGGCCGGACAGGCAGGCCGCTTCGTAAATGGCCTGGCGGCACCCCCCGCAGGGCGTGACCACGGCTTCTCCGGCCAGGCCGCCGTCGGCGACGTGGCCGCCGGCGACCGCCACTCGAGCGATCTTGTCGAGCCCGAACGCAGCCTGGGCCGCGGTCAGAGCGGAGATCTCGGCGCAGACGCCGAGCCGGTAGCAGGCATTCTCCATATTGGCGCCGAGCACGATCGCGCCGTCGACCGATTCGATCGCGCAGCCGACGCTGAACCGGGAATAAGGGGCATAGGCCTTGAGCGCCGCTTCGCGCGCCCGCTGGATGAGGGAATCGCTGGTCATGGCCGACGATAGCCTGTCGCTCGCCGAGGTCCAAGCATGCCCCCGGCAGGACGTTCCCGGGGACGAATCGTGAACATCGCCGGCCGGCGCATGCGCCGGCCAAATGCGGGTCCGAAGCCATTTTCGGGCCGCCCTAACAGCCTGCGGTGTCTGCGAAATCGAGCGAAGATCAAAAAACTGTGGGTAATCTGCCACGGCGGCCGGACGGAAGCGATCGGCCGGCCGTGCCAGTCTTGAAGTCGTCATCGAATCGCCGTTAAAGGCTCTCTATCAGGTTCGCAGCACCGCTTGTGTCGGCGCTCGCGGCCGGGGGTCGGCGTCTACCGCCTTGGGGAATCGAGGACATCATCATGAGATTTTTTCCGCTTCTGTGCGCGAGCACCGCGCTTGTCACGCCTGTCGTCATGCCGGTCTCTGCCTATGCGCAGCAGATCACCTCTCAGATCGAGGGTGAAGTCACCGATTCCGCCGGCGCTCCGATCGCCGGCGCGGCGGTCGTCATCACCGACGTCCGAACCGGAGTCACCCGCACCCTCGAGACCGACAATGGCGGCCGTTTCGTCGCTCGCAGCCTCACCGTCGGCGGCCCTTATTCGGTGACCGCCTCGGCGGCCGGCTACCAGGGCCAGACGGTCGAGGATATCACGATCAGCCTTCAGGGCGCGACCGCGCTCAGCTTCAATCTCGAATCCTCGGGCACCGCCGCCGACGAGACGATCGTCATTACCGGCCAGCGCGCGAACATTCAGCTCCGCGCCATCGGTCCGGGCACATCCTTCGGCCAGGAAGTTCTCCAGAACGCGCCGACCTTCAACCGCGACATCCGCGACATCATCCGAGTCGATCCGCGAGTCAGCCTCGACCGCGACGATGGCGGCTCGGGCGTCGACCGAATCTCCTGCCTCGGCGGCAATGACCGCGGCAACGCCTTCACCGTCGATGGCGTCTTCCAGGGCGACGTCTACGGCCTCAACGATACCGGTTTCTCGTCGCGCAGCTCGACTCCGCTGCCTTATGACGCGGTCCGCGAGACCCAGGTCCAGTTCGCGCCGTTCGACGTCGAATATGGCAACTTCACCGGCTGCGCCGTCAACGTCGTCACCCGGTCGGGCAGCAACCGCGTCCAGGCCGGCGCCTTCTTCGAATATTCGGGCGACGGCATGCGCGGCAAGAATGTCGCCGACCGCTCCGTTGCTCCGGTCGAGGCCGAGAAGCGCTGGGGCGCCTATCTCGGCGGCCCGATCATTCCGGATCGCCTCTGGTTCTTCGGTGCCTATGAGCATCATGAGGCCGGTCAGTCGCAGGACGACGGTCCCGCCGGCGCCGGCTATCCGAACGAGCTGGCGGGCGTTCCGGTCGCCGAGTTCAACCGGATCTCCGAGATCCTTAGCCGCGTCTACGGAATCGACACCGGACCGCTGGTGACGAGCCGCCCGTTCGACAATGACCGCTATTTCGGTCGCGTCGACTGGCAGATCAACGACGACCACCGGCTCGAAGTCACCTATCAGCGGCTCGAGGAAGGCACCGTTCGTGCCGACGACTTCTTCAACAGCCAGGGCTCTCCGCAGGTTACCGGTCTCAACACCTTCCTCGTCAGCGGGACCTTCTCGGATTATTATTCGGCCCGCCTCTACTCGCAGATCACGGATTCGATCTCGACCGAGCTTCGCTATTCCCGTTCGAAGATCACCGATCGGCAGGATCCGGTCGGCGGCGGCGAGGCTCAGTCGGCCAACCCGATCCCCCGGATCATCGTCGGCATCGACAATCCCGGCGACGTTCCGAGCGGTACCGTTCTCGCCGGCCCGGGCAATTCGCGCTCGGCCAACGATCTTCGGACCTCGCTCGAGCAATATCGCGCGCTCCTGAACCTCGATGCCGGCAATCACCAGTTCAAGGCCGGCTTCGAGCTCAATCGCGCCGATTTGTTCAACCTGTTCGTCCAGAACGCCACCGGCACTCTGGTCTTCCGCAATGCGGAAGATCTCGAGGCGGGTCTGCTTTCTCCGGGCACCGGGAACAATCAGACGAGCACCTTCCCGAACACTGTCGTCAGCGGTCAGACCGAAGGCGCGTTCGGCAACTTCTCGCGCACCGGCGACGTCACCGACGCTGCCGCCGAATTCCGGCGCGACACCTATTCCTTCTATCTTCAGGACGATTGGCGCCTGAACGACCAGCTCAACGTCGTGCTCGGCGTGCGCACCGATTTTTACGACGGTGACAATCCGGACATCAATCCGCTGTTCCTTCAGCGCTACGGCTTCCCAAACACGACCGGGTTCAACGATCTCGATCCGGTGATCATGCCGCGGCTCGGCTTCACTTATGATTTCGACGATTTCAGCGTCTTCTCCCGCGCCCAGCTGCGCGGCGGCGTCGGCCGGTTCGCAGGCGGCGATCCCCTGGTCTGGTTCGGCAACGCCTTCCAGAATAACGGCTTCGGTTTCGCGGAAGGCACGAGCCAGTCGTCCGGCTGCCCGAGCGGTCAGATCGACGTCGTCGTTGGCGGCAGCTTCACCGGAGTCCCGTCCTGTATCCAGGCGAATGGCATTTCGCGCGCCGCTCGCGGCGAGGGCGATACCCAGTCGATCGATCCGGACATCCAGATGCCGACGGTGCTTCGCGCCAATATCGGCTTTCAGTCGGAATTGGACTTCGCTCCGACCGGCTTCTTCAGCGGCTGGCGCCTCAACCTCGATTATATCTACAGCAAGTACCAGAATCCGTTCACGATCGTGGATCTGTCGCAGACGATCAATCCGGCTCTCGGCCTGAGCGGCTCGACCATCGACGGGCGTCCGATCTACCGCGCGATCGATCCCAACGTCGCCGGCTGCAACGCCGAGCTGGTCGATATCAATCCGGTGCCGGTCTATACTGGGGTCACCTCGGTCTGCTTCAACACCAGCCGCGACGACGAGCTGATGCTGACCAATTCGGACGGCTATCGTAGCCACATCGCCTCGTTCATCCTGTCCAAGGATTTCGACGGCGGGTTCCTGACCCCGGGCGGCGGCCTGTTCTTCAGCCTGGGCTATGCCTACACCGACGCTCAGGATCGTCGGAACCTGTACAATTCCACGGCGGGTTCGAACTATGATCTGAGCGCGGCTTTCGATCGCCAGAATCCGGATGCCTCTCGCGGCTTCTACGAGAGCCGCCACAATCTGACCCTCCAAGGCCGGTGGCGCGAGCAGTTCTTCGGAGAATTGGATTCGACCTTCTCGTTCACCTACGTCGCCAGGTCGGGCCGTCCCTACAGCCTCACCTTCGGAGGCGGTGGCGTGTTCAACGACAGCGCGTCGGGCAACAACAATGCGCTGGCCTACATTCCCACGGGAATCACCGATCCGAACATCTCACCTCTGTCGAACATGACGGCGGTCCAGCAGCTGGCAGATTATGCCGCGTCGCTTGGCTGCGCCCGCGACTTCGCCGGCCGGACGATCGAGCGGAACAGCTGCACCAACGACTGGTATCACGACCTCGATCTCAGCTTCTCTCAGGAGCTTCCGGGGCCGGGCCGCTTCTTCGGCCGCGACGACAAGATCCGGGTGTTCGCGATGGTGGACAATTTCCTGAACCTGCTCGACAGCGACTGGAACGTTCACCGCCGCCGCAACTTCTCGGGGCTTCAGGATGTCGCCTCTCTCGGCAGTACCGGCCCGGGAAACACCGGTGTGGACGCCCAGGGCCGCTACATCATCAGCGGCTTCAACGGGCTCGAGTCGATCGAGAACGACAATCAGATCAACGTCAGCTCGTCGGTCTGGCGCCTGAAGGTCGGAATCAGCTACGATTTCTGATCCGGTCTGAAATTCGCAAAACGCCGGTGGCCTCGCGGCTGCCGGCGTTTTCGATTCCGGCGAAGGCGCACTCGCGTCGTCACTCCGGCGAAAGCCGGAATCCAGGAACACGAAGCTTTGAGAAATCGAGCGCGGCCCGCGATCCGCGCGGGCCTGACGTCGCTCGACCCCCCGCCTAGCGGAAGGGCGGCTCGTCGAAGCTTCGCAATTTGCGCGAATGGAGCTGGGCACCGTCGCGCTTCAGGATTCGAAGGGTCTCGATTCCGATCCTGAGATGCTGGCTGATCGCCCGCTCGTAGAAGGCGTTGGCCTGGCCCGGCAGCTTGATCTCGCCGTGGAGAGGCTTGTCGGAGACGCACAACAAGGTCCCGTAAGGGACACGGAAGCGATAGCCCTGGGCAGCGACCGTCGCCGATTCCATGTCGATCGCCACCGCCCGCGACTGATTGAAGCGAAGCGCCGACAATGTGTAGCGAAGCTCCCAGTTGCGGTCGTCGGTTGTGACGACGGTGCCGGTTCGAAGCCTGTGCTTGAGCTCGTGCGGTTCCTCGCCGGTGACGACGACGGCGGCGTCAAACAGGGCCTGCTGGATCTCCGCCATGGCGGGCAGCGGGATCTCGATCGGAAGCACGTCGTCCAGGACATGGTCGTCGCGAAGATAAGCATGGGCGAGGACATAGTCCCCGATCGACTGGCTCGGCCTCAACCCCCCGCAATGGCCGATCATCAGCCAGGCTTCGGGACGCATCACCGCGAGATGGTCGCAGATCGTCTTCGCGTTGGACGGCCCGACCCCGATATTGACCAGGGTGATCCCGCCGCCGTTAGGCGCGATCAGATGGTAGGCGGGCATCTGGTGCTTGCGCCATCCGCCTTCCGACACCGCCGCGACCGCATTCTCCATGCCGCGGGTGACATAGACTCCGCCGGCCGCCGAAAGCGCTTCGAACGGGCTGTCCTCGCGGTTCAGCTCGTCCACCGCCCAGCGGACGAACTCGTCGACATAGCGGACATAATTGGTGAACAGCAGATAGCGCTGGGTGTGCTCCGACGGCGTGCCGGTATAGTGGCGCAGGCGGGCGAGGCTGAAATCGACCCTCGGCCCGTCGAACATCGACAGGGGCCGCGCTCCGCCCGAAGGCTGGGTCCAGACGCCGTCGACGATCTCGTCGCCAATGTGGGACAGCTCGGTGGTCGGGAACCAGCGGGACAGATCGGCCGCCTTGACCTCGTCGAGCCGGAGGTCCTCGGAACCGTCGAGAACGTAGGGGAAGGGGATTTCGCTCGGGCTCCTGGCAACCGACAGCTCCACCTCATAATCGTTGACGAGATAATGGAGCTGCTCGCTCAGATATTTGCGGAACAGCCGCGGCCGGGTGATGCTGATCGCATAGCGGCCGGGCTGGTTGAGCCGGCCGAAGGCGCGCGGCGGAAACTGGATCGGCGCGCCGTGCGGATAATCGAGCCGAAGTTCCGGATAGGCGAAGATCCCCTTGGCCCGCTTGCGCGGCGAGGGCGGTTCGCCGGTCTTGAGATAATGGGCGAGCGCACTTCGCAGGCCGCCGACCGATTCCTCGTAGATTTCGCAGAGCCGGTCGATCAGATCCGGTATTTCGTCGGCTTTTGTCGCCAAGCCTTTCCTCCTGTTTCGTCCGCCATATCCATGACCCGTCAAGGAATCCACCTTGGGACCCGCGGGCGCCGATCCGCGTTGGGGGCAGATGACCGACAAGGCCGTCTCGCGCTGGCAGATCTGGACGGGCCTGCTCGTCGCCGTCGGCTCCCTCGCGACCATCGCCTACGCCGTCGTCGAGACCTTCTGGGGCTAGACCCTTTTGCGAGCGAGAATGCTGTCGGCTCTCCTCCTCAGTCGTCGTCCTCGACCGGCGGCGGCGCCTCGACGAGCGGGACGCCATAATCGGCGAGGATCTGCCGGATCGCGCCCCGGCGCTCCGCAAGAGCCCGTTCCACCTCAGACTTGAGCGCCTCGTCGCGCCGCCGGACGCCCATCGCGACACCGAAGGCCATCGGCATCTCGCTGATCCGGTCCTCGCTCGCGAGCGGCCGGATCCTCAGCTCGGCCGGCGCCCGGCGCGCGAAATAGCCGACCACCGGCCCCCACACGAAAGCGACGTCGACGGCGCCGGAGGACACGGCCGACAGGATGTCGGCCTGGGGCGCGGCGTTCGAATAGTCGCCGTAGATCATATAGCCGCGGACATTGTCGATCAGCCCCCGTCGCGACAATGCGTGGGCGGGCGGCGTATTGGCGAAATCGTCGCCGATCATCTGCACCCCGATCTTCAGGCCGGCGAGGCGCGGGTCGTCGAACGAGGCGATGTCGAGCGCGCGGTCGGCTCGGGTCACGGCGACATAGGCGCTGGCATAATAAGGGGCGGTGGTCGCAAGCGTCTCGAGGCCGGCGCCGACCCCAGGGATGAGGTCGCACAGCCCGGCATTGAGCGTCTCGCGCACATTGCCGCGGCGCTGCGCCCACCACTCCCACTCAACATCTCGGCCGAGCTCGGCGGCGACGAGCTCGGCGATGCGGTTCTCGAAGCCCTGTCCGGCCTGGTTGGAGAAGGGCAGGTTGTTGGGATCGGCGCAGACCCTGAGCACTTTCGGCGCCTCCGTACAGGAACCGAGCATCAGGCAGAGGAAGGCGAGAAGCCTGGTCATGATCGGTCGTAGAGGAAGGCGGCGATGTCGCGCGCGTCGGCGGCACCGACATCGAGGTCGGGCATCGCCGTCCCCGGGGCGACCGACTGGGGATCCCGGATCCAGCGGACGAGATTGTCCGGCTTGTTCTCGAGCCGGCCGGCAAGCACCGCCCGGCTGCCGATTCCATCGAGGGTCGGACCGACCAGGCCGCGCGCCTGAGGAACGCCGGTGAGGCTATGGCAGCCGCCGCAGCCATAAGCCGAGAATTTGTGCCGGCCCGTTTCGACGTTGCCGCCGGTGATCGCTTCGGCCCGGCTTCGGCGATCCTGCTCTTCCTTCAGTTGCTCGACCATCACCGCGGCGCCGATCCCGACGACGAGCAAGGCGGGCGCGGCGAAGGCAGCGACCCGGCGCCAGCTCCAGGGCCTAGCGGGCGACGGCATGATCGCTCTCCTCGTCCCCCAGGCCGCGAAGGAGGAACCACAAGGCCGCGACGAGATGGTAGAGGCCGCCCGGAACCCACATGATGAGTCCGGCGAGCTGCTGGTCTTCCTCGGGAGTCAATCCGAACGGGGTCAGCCCGAGCTCGGCATAGCCCTGGTACCAGGGGCTTGCCGAGAAGGCCATGAGAGCGCCCAGCCCGCCGCCGATCATCGAGGTGACGAACAGGCACAAGGCGGCGATGAGGGCGCCGGCGCGCCCGGACCGGGTGTTCGCCATCGCCCACCAGAAGAGGAGGGCGCTGCCGATGAAGGAGAGATGCTGGGCGATGTGCCAGGCTTCGCTTCTCAGGGTCAGCTCGAACAGCCACGGCACGTGCCAGACGATGATGACGACCGCCTGGATCGCGGTCGCCACGAACGGATCGGCGAGGATCCGCCACGGCCTCCAGCGCGAAACGGCGCCGAGCGGGCGCCGAAGGCGGGCCGGGAAGGCCCACATCAAGGCTGCCCCTGGACGTGACAGGACGATGAGGAGCGCGGACACCAGCATGATGATCTCGTGCTCGATCATGTGCATGGTGAAGCTCAGCTCGCCTGCCTCGTGGAGCGGCGACACCAGCGCCCCGGCAAGCGTGATCCAGCCGAGAGCGAACAGGATCGCTTCGCCGCGCAAGACTGGCCGGCCGAGATCGGACCGGCGCCACAGCCGGCCGAAGCCGATCGCGTAGAGCAAGGCCATGATCAGCAGCGGGACGAGGACGATGGGCGAGGTCGTCCAGCCGATCTCGTGGCGCTCGCCGCCATGGGCGAGCGCCGGCGAAGCGGACAGGATCAGGGCCGCGACGAGCAGGCGCTTCATGCCAGGCACCTCGGCAGGATGATCGCGGAGATCGCCTGAAGGAGGACGGCGAAGGCGGCGAGCGCCGCGAGCAGGGCGCCGATCAGGCCGATGAAGCGCCGGCCCTCGCTCTCCTCTCGCTTTCGCCAGATGTCGAACGAGAACCAGCCGCCGGCGGCGACGATGATCAGCCCGGCGAGGCAGATGATCAGGACGAAGCCGTTGCCCGCCACCCGGCAATCGTCGAACACGGCATTGCTTCCGATCTGGTGCGACAGGCCCCAGCCGAGCCCGGCAGCGACGAGCCCGAGCCAGGGCGCGAAATGCTCGATCGTGCTTCGCGGCCTCATCACGACACCCACCGCGGCAGCCAGTAGATCAGCACGTAGATCGGCAGCCAGACCAGCCAGACGAAGCGCCAATAGAGGCAATTCTCGCTGGCATCGACGAAACGCCGCCCTTCGAGGCCATGATTGCCGTGGATCAGGCCGGCGAGGACGATGGTGTCGACCCAGTCGGTGATGAAATGGACGGCGTGGAGGAGGAGAAGGGCCCAGATGATCGAGCCATAGGCATTGTCGTACCAGAGGACGTTGAGCGAGGCGAACTCCCACGCCCGAAGCCCGATCAACACCGCCCCGATCGCGACGTCGACCAGCATCAGCCGCCGAAGCAGCCGAAGCTTGCCCTTCTCGGCCGCATGCTTCGCCGCCGTGTTGGGAATCTCGCTGAGCAGCATGACGACCGTGAACAGGGTTCCGGCGAGCAGGTCGGGCGGCTCGAACGGGGGCGGCGGCCAGGCCTGCTCCTGGTTCATCAGGAAGAAATAGGAGGCGATCGCCATCAGGAAGGCGGTGCCCTCGATGAGGAAGAAGGCCATCACCCCCCACCAGGTCAGCGCGCGGTGGCTGAAGCCGTGGGTGTGGAGCCTGGCGAGATCGCCGCTGAAGCGGGGCTGGAGCATCAGTCGATCACCGGTTCGGGATGGAGGGTCGGATCCTTCGGCCAGAACCAGGCGGTGAGCGCCGCGCCGATCGGGATCGCGCCGATCGCCACCGCCCAAGGCGTGAACATCGACGAGACGAACACCGCCGCCACCGCCAGCGAGGCGATGAAGGGCCAAGGGCTGGGCTCGGCTGAGGGCTCGCGAAGGTCGGGGCTGGCGTCGATCACCGTGGTGAGAAGAAGCTCGCGGTCGTCGACCCGAAGCCCTTTCATCACCGGCAGATGGACCCGGTCTTCCCAAAGCGGGGTCCGGCCCGTCGAGACGGGAATGTGGGCATGGTTATAGCTCGGCGGCGGCGACGAGGTCGCCCATTCGAGGCCCGGCGCGTCCCAGGGATTGGGGCCCGCCACCTTGCCCCGGCGCATCGACACCAGAGCGTTGACCAGGAACAGGCCGAGGCTGAGCGCGAAGATGGCGGCGCCGAGCGAGGAGACCCGGTTCAGAGTCTCCCAGCCGAGCCCTTCCGGATAGGTGTAGACCCGTCTCGGCATGCCCATCACGCCGAGGATGTGCATCGGGAAGAAGGCGATCTGGAAGCCGACGAAGCTCATCCAGAAGGTCAGCTTGCCCAACCCGTCCGACATCATCCTGCCGGTCATCTTCGGGAACCAGTAGGTGATCGCTCCGAGCAACGGGAAGACGGCGCCGCCGATCAGCACGTAGTGGAAATGGGCGACGACGAAATAGGTGTCATGAAGCTGGAGGTCGATCGGAACGCTCGCCAGCATGACTCCGGTGAGGCCGCCGATGACGAAGGTGACGATGAACCCGATCACCCACAGGAGGGGCACCTGGAATCGGGGCCGGCCGTCCCACATCGTCGCGATCCAGCAGAAGATCTGGATCCCGGTCGGGATCGAAACCGCCATGCTGGCGGCGGTGTAGAAGGCGAAGCCCAGCCTCGGCAGTCCGGTCGCGAACATGTGGTGGACCCACAGGCCGAAGGCGAGCAGCCCGGTGCCGACCAGGGCGGCGACGATGGCGGTATAGCCGAAGGTCGGGCGCCGGCTGAACGTCTGGACGATCTCGCTGACGAAGCCGGTCGCCGGAAGGAAGATGATATAGACTTCCGGGTGGCCGAAGAACCAGAACAGGTGCTGCCACAGCAGGCTGTCGCCATTCTCGAAGCTGTTGAAGAACTGGGTCCCGACCAGCCGGTCCGAAAGCAGCATTCCGGACGCCAGCGTCACCGAAGGCATCGACATGATGATCATCAGCGAGACGACGAGCATCGCCCAGGCGAAGAGCGGCATCTTCGCCAGGCTCATTCCCGGCGCTCTCTGCTTGAGGATGGTGGCGACGATCTCCACCGCGACGGCCAGTGCCGCGACCTCGGTGAAGGTCACCATCTGCGCCCAGACGTCGACCCGCTTGCCGGGCGAATATTCCGGACCCGCCAGCGGCACGTAGGAGAACCAGCCGGCGTCGGGGCCGACATCCATGACGAAGGCGACCCAAAGCAGGGTTCCGCCGCTCAGATAGACGAAATAGCTGAAGGCGTTGAGCCGGGGGAAGGCGATGTTGCGCGTGCCGAGCATCAGCGGGATCAGGTAGACCGCCATCGCCTCCATCACCGGCACCGCGAACAGGAACATCATCGTCGTTCCGTGCATGGTGAAGATCTGGTTGTAGCGGTCGGGGTCGATCAGGCCGCTCTCCGGCCGGGCGAGCTGGAGCCGGATCAGGGCGGCGAGGATCCCGCCGAGGATCATGAAGACGAAGGCGGTGATCAGGTAGCGACGGGCCACTTCCTTGTGGTCGACCGTGCTGAGCCATCCCCACAGTCCCGGTTGCCGTCCCCAGGTCTTTTCGAGTCTTGCGTGCAGCGCCTCGCCGGTCAGATCGTGGCCGTCCCGGTCATGATCGTAGGGGTTCGTCCGCACCTTCACCGGAGCGTCTCCAGATAGGCGACGATGGCGTGAAGCTCGTTCGGCTCGAGCCCGACATAGGGCATGTTGTTGCCGGGCTTCGCGCTCTGCGGGTCGGCGATCCAGGCGTAGAGATGGCCGCGGCTCATCGGGAAGGTGCCGGCGCCGATCGACCGCCGGCTGGCGAAATGGGTGAGGTCAGGCGCGACCTGCCCCGATGCCGGAGTGCCGGCGATATTGTGGCACGAGGCGCATTCGCGGGTCGTCACATAGTTGAAGCCGGCCAGTTGAAGCGGCGTTCGCGGCGGCGGCGCAGGCCGGCTCTGCCGCTGCCTCCAGGCGGCGAAGGCGGCCGGCGATTCCACCGTCACGTCGAGCGCCATATGGGCATGCTGGAGCCCGCAAAATTCGGCGCACTGGCCGCGATATCGGCCTTCGCGAAGCGGCCGCACGCTGAGATCGCTGACCCGGCCGGGGATCAGGTCCTGCTTGCCCGCCAGATTGGGCACCCAGAAGCTGTGGATGACGTCGTTCGACTTGAGGCTGATTCTCGCCGTCACTCCGGCCGGCAAATGAAGCTCGTTCGCGGTCTGGATGATCCGGCTGGGATCGTCGCTCAGATAGCGCACGTCCCACCACCATTGATTGGCGGTGATCTCGATATCGAGCTCGGGCGCCGCTGCCGCCCTGGCGATCCGCCG
>CAMPIH010000050.1 GCA_946886275.1 uncultured Sphingosinicella sp. | reverse complement strand
AGGGGATCGCCGCCCAGCTCGGCGCCGACGTGCCCGCCTGCCTTGCCAGCCGGACCGTCCGGGGTGACGGCCGAGGTGACCAACTCCAGCCGATCGATCTTCCGGAGCTGAGCGGGATTCCGGTCCTCCTGGTCAATCCTGGAGTCAAGCTTTCGACCGCCGCCGTCTTCTCGGCCTGGGAGGGCGTGGATCGCGGCCCGCTCGGTGACTGGAAATCCGGGCGTAACGACCTCGAGGCGGCGGCCTCACGGCTGGTTCCCGAGATCCACGCCGTGCTCGAGGCGCTCGGTGCGGCCGAGATCGCGCGGATGTCCGGGTCCGGAGCGACCTGCTTCGGTTTGTTCGAGACGAGCGGCGAGCGCGATCGGGTCGCGGACCGGATCGCCGAGGAGAGGCCGCATTGGTGGACGCTTCGAACGCAACTTCGAACCTGTCCCTGATGCCTCATCATTCCCTCGATGGAACAGTGAAAGACGAGCATTAACCATCGGAAGCCGCAGCTTTCCGTCGTGGCACGGCTCTTGCGTTGAGATCGGCGACGGGTCGAGGCGCGAGTAAGCGCCGACATTCGCCCGCGGCCCCCGCCCCCACCGGACGGGCGCCGCGGATCCCAATTGGGCCGGGTCGCCGCGTACAGGGCGACCCGGCCTTTTTTTTCGCGACAAACGGCATGACAGGCGGCAACAGGCCTGCATGTTCCGCATCGAACAGGAAGGGGAGATTGCCCGGCTCGTCCTCGACCGGCCGCAGGCCCGCAACGCGATTCCGCTCGAGGCCTGGGCCCGCCTCGCCGACGGGGTCGAAGAGCTCGGCCGATCCGGCGCGCGCCTTCTGATCCTTTCCGGCGCCGGCGGGGCCTTCTGCGCCGGCGCGGACCTTGGCGATTTCGGCCGGCTTCGCGAAGATCCTGCGGCGCGGACCGCCTTCCGGGTCGACATGCGAAGAGCGCTGGACTCGATCGCCACCCTCGAAGTGCCGACGATCGCCTGGATCGAGGGTCCCTGCTACGGCGCCGGAGTGGCGCTCGCCATGGCCTGCGACCTTCGAGTAGCGGCGCCCGGTTCGAGCTTCGCCATCACGCCGGCGAAGATCGGCATATCCTATCCCCAGGAAGACGTTCACCGGCTCGTCGAACTGGTCGGGACCGGCCAGGCGGCGAGGCTCCTGTTCAGCGCGCAAAGTATCGATTCGAGCGAGGCCCACCGGATCGGGCTGGTCGAGGTGCTCGCCGACGAAATCGGTTCGATCGCCGAGGCACTGCTCGCCAACGAGGTCGAAAGCCTGGAGGTGCTGAAGCGGTCGATCCGGCTCGCGGCTGGGGGCCGGCGGCAGGTTGAGGATCTGGACGACCGCTTCGACGCGCTGATCGGGGGCGAGGCGCTCGAGCGCCGGCTCGAAGCGTTGCGGCGCAAGTGATAGACTATGCGCCGATGTCGACAGCCTTGCTGACCATCCGGCTGCTCCCCGCAGCCGTCACTCCGTTGCTGCGGAAGCGGCCGGTGCGGCGGTGAGTCGAACCATCCTCACGGCGGCCGAAATGCGCTCGGCCGAGGCAGCGGCGATCGCCGCCGGAACCCCGGTCGAGACTCTGATGGAGCGCGCCGGCCTGGCGGCGGCGGAGGCGGTCTGGCGCTTTGCCGGGCCGCTGCCGGCGCTCGTGCTGTGCGGGCCGGGCAATAATGGCGGCGACGGCTATGTCGTCGCCCGAGCGCTCAGCGAGCGGGGAATGAAGGTCCGCGTCGCCACCCTGGGGGAGCCGAAAGGGGAAGCCGCCCGAGCGGCGATGGAGGCATGGAACGGACCGGTCGAATCGATCGCCGAGGCCAGGCCTTCGCCGCTTCTGATCGACGCCCTTTTCGGGACCGGTCTCGGCCGCCCGCTGGATCCCGCTTTTTCGCAACGTCTGGAGCAGCTCGGAGCGGCGGCGAAGGTGAGGGTGGCCATCGACCTGCCGAGCGGCGTTGCCACCGACGACGGCGCGATCCTGTCGCCGGTGCCGGATTACGACCTGACGATCACCTTCCAGACTCTGAAGCCGTCACACCTGCTTCAGCCGGCCGCGCGCCACATGGGCCGGCTCGTCGTCGCCGATATCGGGATTGGAGTCGTCGGCGACCTCCGGGAGATCGGCCGGCCGAGGCTTCGCTCACCCGGGCCCGACGACCATAAGTATCGCCGCGGCCATGTCGCCGTCATTGCCGGCGAAATGCCGGGGGCCGCTGCCCTCACCGCCTCGGCAGCTGCCAGGTCCGGCGCCGGCTATGTCAGCCTTGCCGCGTCGGAGACGGTGGCCGGAGTGCCGAGATCGGTGGTGCAAGGCGGACGGAGTGTCGCCGATCTGCTCGGCGACGACCGGGTAGGCGCGGTCGCGATCGGCCCTGGCCTGGGCCGCGGCGCGGACGGGCGCCGGCTGCTCGACCTTGCGCTTGCCTGCGGGCGGCCGCTGGTCCTCGACGCCGACGCCCTCGTCCTTCTCGGTGAAAGGGGAACGAGCGCGCTGGCCGAGGTCGCGGACATGGCCATTCTCACGCCGCATGAAGGCGAATTCGCGAGGCTGTTTCCCGCCACCACCGGGAGCAAGCTGGAGAAAGCGCGCGCAGCGGCGGCGCAGAGCGGCGCCGTCATCGTCTACAAGGGACCGGACAGCGTCGTCGCCGCGCCGGACGGCCGCGCCGCCATCGCCCATCCAGCACCGTCCTGGCTGGCCACCGCAGGAACCGGCGACGTGCTCACCGGAATCATCGCCGCGATCCGGGCGGCCGGGGCCGACCCCTTCGATGCGGCCTGCAATGCCCTCTGGCTCCATGGACGTGCCGCGGAACGCGCCGGAGCCGCGATCATCGCCGACGATCTCGTCGAGCATCTCGCGGACGCGTTCCGCGACGCCTTGTGAGCGACCGCGATCCTGTCGTTCGCCTCGCCGCGCGCGGCGACGGAGCGACCGCGAGCGGCCGCTTCATTCCCTTCGCCGCGCCCGGGGACTCGGTGGCGGACGACGGGTCGATCGTGCCTGGCCCCCATCATTCCACTCCGCCCTGCCGACACTTTCCCGAATGCGGCGGCTGCCAGCTTCAGCACGTCGATGACGAGGCCTATGGCGATTATCTGACCGACCGCATCGTCTCCGCTCTGGCCGCTCAGAATGTGGCGGCGCCGGAGATGAAGGCGCCGGCCCTTTCACCGCCCCGGACCCGCCGCCGGGCGGCGCTTCGGACGGAGCGGCGCGGCGGCCAGGTCCTGCTCGGATTCAATGCGCAGGCGAGCCACCGGATCGTCGACATGCGCGAATGTCACATCCTCCATCCGCAGCTGTTCGCTCTGGTGGCGCCGCTTCGGACATTGCTCGCCGGCCTGCTTTCCCCGCGCGGGGGCGGGGAGGTGCGAATGACGCTGGCGGAGCAGGGGCCGGACCTTCTGCTCGAGAGGATCAAGGTCGAGGGGCTCGCCGCGACCGAGCAGGTGACGGCCTTCGCGGCGGAGCATCGCCTCGCTCGGCTCGCGATCGACGACGGTTACGGTCCTCAGACCCTCTGGGAGCCGGAGCCGGTCACGATCCGTCTCGGCCCGGTTTCGGTGTCCTTGCCCTACGGCGCCTTCCTCCAGGCGACGGCCGAAGGCGAAGCCGCTTTGGTGGCGGCGGTCGCCGACGCGATGGGGGAGGCGCGGATCATCGCAGACCTCTTTGCCGGACTCGGCACCTTCGCTCTGTCGCTGCCGGGACGAATATTCGCCGCCGAAGGCGCTCGCGACGCCGCGCTCGCGCTCAAATCGGCGGCGAACCTCGCCCAGAGGCCGGTCTTCGTCGACCATCGCGATCTGTTCAGGCGTCCGCTCGACCGGGAGGAGCTGGCCCGGTTCGAAGCCGTCATTCTCGATCCGCCGCGCGCCGGGGCGAAGGATCAGGTCGCTTCGCTCGCAGCCTCGCCGGTAGCGAAGATCGCCTATGTCTCCTGCAATCCGGCGACCTTCGCTCGGGACGCGGCGACTTTAATCGCCGGAGGCTATGGCCTGTCATGGGTCAAGCCGGTCGGCCAGTTCCGCTGGTCGACCCATGTCGAACTTGCCGCCTGTTTCGAAAGGATAGTGGCCTCGGCCTAGTTGGATCCGGAGGCCAGTTCGATAGCGCTTCCAACCCTTATATCGTTTAGATTGTTGGTCGCGATCGCCAGCGCCTCGTCCTCGCTGATCGGCCTGTCGACGATGTGGACGGTGGCGCCGAGCTGGGTCACCCCGAAAAGATTGCGGGCGAAAGAATTGGGCAGCCGGATGCAGCCATGCGAGGCCGGATAGCCTGGGATCCGCCCCCCATGAAGGGCGACCCCGCTCCAGGTCAGCCGCTGCATGAATGGCATCGGCGCATTGTCATAGAGGTTCGAATAATGTTCCCGCCGCTTTTGGAGGATCTCGAACGTGCCCGTGGGCGTCTCGTGGCCGGCCTTGCCGCTTGAAATGGTGGAAACGCCGATCAGGCCGTCGCCGCGATAGACGAAAGCCTTTTGAAGCTGCAGGCTGATGACGATCGTGACATCGCCATTGGTTGAATTTTGCGGCTGCCAGACATATTCGCCCGGTTCAAGCGAAGCAGCACGCGCTTCGATAGAAGTTGATTCGCGGGCGTGTGCCGGATATGTAGGCGCAATGGCGGCGAACAGGGCCAGACTAGCGACTGCCCCGAGCTTTCCGAATCGATGACGCATACTCTCAATACCTTTGCTTTTCTTCAGACAAGCGGCATCGATCGTCGTTCTCCATGACGCCGACACCAGTCGTCTTGACCTGAGTTAACAACGCTCTTGGACATGTTCGGTGCCCTGGAGCAGGTGAAAACATCGAAAATTCAGGCAGATTGAGTCAGCGGAGCGCTGATTTGCGCCCTCTTCCCGGCAGCTTCGGGTGGGGACTCCGGTTCAGAAGGAGTCGTGGAGGACCATCGCGCCGGCGTGCACGGTGAGGCCGAGAAGGCAGATCGACGCCGCCATGAAGAGAAGGAAGCGCCAGCGGACGACGTTGACCGTCGCCTGCACGAGGCTGTGGCCGATGCGGAAGACGACATAGCCCCAGGCGAGCCAGACGTTGATCCAGATGTCGCCGCCGCCGAGCAGCGCCAAGGCGATGCAGATCGCGTAGAAGAGGGTCGGCTGCTCCATCAGATGGTTGTAGTTGTGCGCCTTCCACTGGACGTGGGGCTCGACCACGCCGTCCAGGTCCCCGCCCTTGCTTCCGACCCGGCCCTTGAGCGAGATTCCCTTGCGCGCCATTGCGGGGAAACGGACGGCGTAGAGCCAGATCATCATCACCAGCGTCCAGGCGACCAGGGCGACGACCGGAGCCAAAATCCGAGCGGGTTCTTCCATCGTCATTTCCCCCTTGCGACCGGCCGAGAGTGGCGAGCCGGACCGCACTTGTCAAAGCGTGCTAAGCCGCTTCAATCCCTCGGTCTTTGTGCTACAGCCGGGGCTTGAGAGAAGCGGGAGCGACGCAAATGGTCAGGATTGCAAGGGCCGCGCTGGCGGCGGCACTGATGGTGCCGGCCGGGTCGGTGTCGGCTCGACCGGCGCAAATTGCGCCGGTCCCGGTCCAGATACAGCCCCGAACCGTCGTACCGGCGCCGCGGGTGACCGGCCGCTCGCTGCTCGCCATCTGCAACGAGAACCGGGCCGCCTGCCTCACCTACGTGACGGGCGCGATCGACGGGGTGGTGATGGCGGCCACCCTGGTCGCCGGCCGCAATCCTCTGTGCCTTCCCGGTGATGCCACCAATTTGCAGCTGATGGACGCCGTCATTCGCTACCTGCGCGCCCATCCCGAAGACAGCGACGTGAGCGGTGCCGCCGTCGTCGTCGCCGGGCTGCTCGGCGCCTATCCCTGCCCACGCCAATAAAGGGGCGACGGCCTCGAAGGTTCGCTCCCCCGGCGAGGGAACGCGCCTGAAGGGCTTCTTCGCGCTTGAAGTTGATCAGCTGATCTTCAGCTGACCAAAGGCGTCAGTCGAACAATCTGGCGAAGCGGCGCTCCGTCCGCTCGCGCCAGTGGCCGCGGTGGAAGGCGTCGCTGGCGAGCAGCGGCAGCACGCTGGTCGCTTCGGCGAACACCATCTGCTCGAGCGCGGTGCTCACCTTGCCCCAGCTCGCCGCCTCCTGGAGCGTCGAGGAGGAACAGGCGCCGTCGCGGACGTCGGCGACGGTGATCTGGATCGCATATTTGTGCACTTCGACGTCCTCGTGGCCGAGGATCTCGGCGCACACGACCGTGTCCTGGGTGAAGTTCTTCGGCACGCCGCCGCCGATCATCAGCAGGCCGGTGGTGCCCGCCTTGATCTTGATGTCGGTGAGCTCGCGGAAGTCGGCGATGCTGTCCATGGTGAGATAGGGCTTGCCCGCCTTCATCCGGTCGACCTGGTGCTTGACCAGGCCGAAGCCGGCCGAGCTGTCGGTGAAGGCCGGGCAGAAGATCGGAACGTCATGCTCGAAGGCGAGCTTGACGAGGCTGTGCTCCTTCTTGCCGTGGGTCTGGAGCCAGCGGCCCATCTCGCGGATGAAGGCGCGGGACGAATAGGGCTTCGGCTCGAGCGAATCGGCGATGTCGCCGATCGTGTGGTCGGTTTCCTGGAGCGACTCCTCGTCGATATAGGTGTCGTAGATCCGGTCGATGTAGAGCGACCGAAGCGTGTCGTCGTCCGGGATCTCGAGCGCCTGGTAGTGCTTGTGACCGAGCGCCTCGAAGAAATCCATGTCGACGATGGCCGCGCCCGTGGCGACGATCGCGTCGACCATGTTGTGCTTCACCAGGTCGGTATAGAGATCCATGCAGCCGCCGGCCGAGGTCGACCCGGCGATGACGAGGATGATCGAGCAGTCCGGATCGGCCAGCATCTGGTTGTAGATCTCGGCCGCTCGGCCGAGGTCACGCGACGTGAAACTCATCTTCTTCATCGCGTCGACGATCGGCCGGGCGTCGAAGCTCTTGATGTCGATATGCTCGACCTCGGTCGAGAGCAGCTCGGCCTTGCGGGTGTCGTTGACGGGAAGGTCGTTCATCTCAATCTCCAATATCCGAGTCACCCCGGCTCAGCCGAGGTCCCAGGCGGGTCATCATGGATTCCAGCTTCCGCTGGAATGACGTTTGGCGGTGAGTGCTACAGCGTGACGACGTTCGACGCCGCCGGCCGTTCCTCGCTCGAGGCATAAAGACTCGCCATCGGCTCGTCCTCGACGATCACCCGGGCGACGTCGCCGAAGCCGTTGAAGCCGGTGCGCATCGCGCAGCCATAGGCCCCCAGCATGCCGATCTCGATATAGTCGCCGGCAGCGACGTCCGCGGGGAGCAGGAACGGTCCCGCCATATGGTCGAGATCGTCGCAGGTCGGCCCGTAGAAGCTGAACGCCATCTCGCGGGTCTCCGACTCCTCCTCGCGGATCAGCTGGACCGGAAAGCGCCAGCCGATATGCGCCGCGTCGAACAGCGCGCCATAGGCGCCGTCGTTGATGTAGAGCTGATCGCCCCGGCGTTTCTCGACCCGGACCAGAACGCTGGCATATTCGGCGCACAGAGCGCGGCCCGGCTCGCACCAGAGCTCGGCCGAATAGGAGATCGGCAGGCTCTCGAAGCTGCGGTGGATGATCTCGAAATAGGTCTCGAGCGGAGGCGGCTCCATGCCCGGATAGACGGACGGGAAGCCACCGCCGACATCGACGATGTCGACCGTCACCGCCGCCTCGACGATGGCGGCGCGAACCCGCTCCATCGCCTCGCCGAAGGCAGCCGGCGACATCGCCTGGCTGCCGACGTGGAAGCAGATTCCGAGCGCGTCCGACGCCTGCCGGGTCGCCATGAGCAGAGCCTTCATCTCGTCGGGCTCGGCGCCGAACTTCGACGCCAGGCTGAGCTTGCTATGCTCGGAGGAGACCCGGATCCGGACGAGCAGGTTGAGATCGGTGGCGCCACGGGTGGCGCGCAGGATCTTCTCCAGCTCGTCGATCGTGTCGAGCGAGAAGGTGCGTACCCCGTGCGTGAAATAGGCTTCCTCGATCGCTTCCTCGGCCTTCACCGGATGCATGAAGCAGAGCACGGCCTCGGGCAGAGTCCGGGCGACCAGACGCACCTCCGCGATCGAAGCCACGTCATAATGCGTGACTCCGCTCTCCCAGAGGATGGTGAGCAGCTCCGGCGACGGATTCGCCTTGACCGCGTAGAGCGGCCGGCCCGGAAACCTCTCGACGAAGAATCGGGCGGCGCGCCGGGCGGCGTGCGGACGAAGAAGCGTCACCGGCTGAACCGGATTCTGCTTTGCGATCACGGCAGCGCAAGCGGTGCCGGTCGGGGCGGTAGCTAGCCCCAGCGCGCTATGATGGCTGTGCAACTCAAGGGACCTCCAGGAGATTAGTTGACGACAAGGCAGCCTTGCGGTTTGGAAGTCCCCATGGGGCTGCGGGGCGCGATATATGGACGTTGGACCCCCCTGTAAAGACCTGCGGATTTCCGCGATTTTCCAGAGGTTTGCATGGAAGAGAGAAGGCCAACGGCGAACGGTGTCGGTGACGCGGCGAGGCGTATCGCCGCAGCCGTGACCCGAACGCCTTTGCTCCCGCTCGATTGGCAGGGGCGACGGATCTGGATCAAGGCCGAGTGCCTGCAGCAGGGCGGAAGCTTCAAATTGCGCGGCGCGACCAACCGTCTGCTCCTGCTCGACGCCTCCGCCCGAGAGCGCGGCGTCGTCGCCTTTTCGTCGGGCAACCATGCCCAGGGTGTTGCTCTGGCGGCGCAGCGGCTGGGGATCGCTGCGACGATCGTCATGCCGGGCGACGCTCCCACGGTGAAGATCGAGGCGACCCGCGCGGCGGGTGCCGAGATCGTCCTGTACGACCGGGAAAGGGAAAGCCGCGAAGAGATAGGGGCCCGGCTGGCGAAGGAGCGGGGCGCGACGCTGGTGCCTTCGTTCGACGATGTCGACATCATCGAAGGCCAGGGCAGCGTCGGGATCGAGATCCGGGACCAGCTCGGACGGGCGCCACCGACGCTTCTGACACCCTGCGGCGGCGGCGGACTCGCGTCCGGAATAGCTCTTGCGCTCCCGGAAACGGAGATCGTGATCGTCGAGCCGGAAGGCTGGGACGACATGCTCAATTCGCTCGAGGCGGGAAGGATCATGCCGGTCGAGGAGCCTGCGCCGCCGACCCGTTGCGACGCGCTCCAGACCAAGCGAGTCTCGCCGCTGACCTTCGAAGCGCTCATCGCCGCCGGAGCGCGCGGAGTCTCTGTCAGCGAGGAAGAGGTCGCGTCGGCGATGGCCGCCGCGTTCCGCCGGCTGCGGATCGTGGCCGAGCCGGGAGGGGCCGTGGCCCTGGCGGCACTGCTTTCGGGAAAATATGACGCGCCGGAAGGATCGGTCGTCGTCGTTTCGGGCGGAAATGTCGATCCGGGCCTCTACGCGCGGATCCTTGCCGATCAGGACTGATCGCAGGCGTCGGCGGTGACCGCGGCGAGAAAGCGGGTCAATTCGATGATCTGACGGCTCATGTCGCGGAGTTCCGCGCTTCGCGCATCATATGCCGTGCCCGCGACAGCCTTGTCGGCGACGGCCTGGAGAAGGGTCGACAGTGCCGGCAACACGTCCGCTTCGATCGTGGCGAGCGCCTTGTCGAGGGAATCGGCTGGGATCGGCTGGGCCATCGTTATGCTCTAGGACCGATCGGGTTAAGCCGGCGTAAAGCGCGCTTTTCAGCGCGGCGGTAATCAAGATCGATCGCGGGCTTTCCCGGCAGGCCGGGCCATGGCATCAGCCGGCGATGACCGGTTTCGGCGCCGCCTTGCTGTCGATCATGATGATCGGCGTCTTCGCCCTCGCGGCGGGCGGGACCTATGTGCTGATCAGCCGGCGCGACCGCAAGCGCGGCGTGCTGATGCTCGCAGCGGCGGCGGTGATCCTCGTCAACGTGCTGATCTGGACGGTCTAGACCTTGACCGCTTCAGGCGGATCCAGCCTGAAGCGAAGGTCCCGGCATCGCGCTAGCGGATCGGGCAGCTCGGATCGAGGCGGAAGTCGAGATAATCGTCCACCTCCTTCATCAGCTGGTCCATCTCGTTGACGAAGAAGTGGTTCGCGCCCGGGATGGTCTTGTGCTCGATGGTGATGTGGCGCTGGGTCCGAAGCTTGTCGACGAGCTTCTGGGTCGCAAGCGGGGTCACCACCTCGTCAGCCTCGCCCTGGATGATGATTCCGGACGCGGGGCAGGGGGCGAGGAAGGAGAAATCGTACATGTTCGCGGGCGGCGCGATCGAGATGAAGCCGCGCGCTTCCGGCCGCCTCATCAGCAGCTGCATGCCGATCCAGGCGCCGAAGCTGAAGCCCGCGATCCAGGTGACCTCGGCCTCCGGGTGCACCGACTGAACCCAATCGAGAGCGCTCGCGGCGTCGGAAAGCTCGCCAATGCCGTTGTCGAAGATGCCCTGGCTCTTGCCGACGCCGCGAAAGTTGAATCGCAGGGTCGCGAATCCGCGACGGACGAACGTCTTGTAGAGCGCGAGGACGATGGCATTGTTCATCGTGCCTCCGCCCTGCGGATGCGGGTGAAGGATCAGCGCGACCGGCGCTCTGGGACGGGGTCCGGGGCTGAAACGGCCTTCGAGGCGACCCTCGGGCCCTGGAAAGATGACTTCGGGCATTGCCACCTGTGCTTGGATGATTTCAAAGGACGCCGTGCGGGTGCACCGCGCATGGCGGCGCTCTATATAGGGATGCGCGGCTTTTCTGCAATTTGAAAGGAAGGGACCGTCTTGCCCGGGCGAATCTATCTCGATCATGCCTCGACGACTCCGATCCTGCCGGAAGCGGCGGCGGCGATCGGATCGGCCTGCGACACTTGGGCGAACCCTTCCTCTGCCCATCAGGAAGGTCGCGCCGTCCGAGCGGCGATGGAGGAGGCCCGCCGCCGGATCGCAGACGCTTTGGGCTGGAGCGGCGCGATCGTCTTCACCTCGGGTGCGACCGAGGCGATCGACATCGTCTTTCGCCGTGCCAGGGCCGGCGACCGGATCGTCTCGGCGATCGAGCATGCCGCCGTTCTTCGAAGCGCAGGCGACGCGCGCCGGATCGCGGTCAAGGCGGACGGGCGCCTCGATCTCGCCGATCTCGACGCCGCCCTCGCGGCCAGCGATCGTCCGCTGGTCGCGATCCAGTCGGTCAACAACGAGACCGGCGTGATCCATCCGATCGAGGCGGTTGCGGAGCGGGTCAGGGCCGAAAGCGGGCTTCTCCTCGTCGATTGTGCCCAGAGCGCGGGCAAGCTTCCTCTTCCCGAATGCGACTTTGCCGTGGTCGCCGCGCACAAGTTCGGGGGACCGCCGGGAATCGGCGCCTTGCTGGTGAAGGACAGCGCGACCCTCGAGGCGGTCGGCGGCCAGGAAGGCGGCTATCGGCCCGGAACCGCCGCGGTGCCGATGATCATGGGTTTTGCCGCCGCGGCCGAGGCGGACCATGGCTGGTACGAGGAATCGAAGCGGCTTCGGGCGAAGCTCGATTCCGGGATCGTCACCGCGGGCGGCGAGATCGTCGCCGCCGATTCGCCGCGAATCGCCACCATCGCCGCCTATCGGATGCCCGGCGTTCCGGCGGCCGCTCAGATGATGCAGCTCGACCTTGCCGGGATCGCCGTGTCGGCCGGCAGCGCCTGCTCGTCGGGAAGCCTGAAGACCAGCCATGTGCTGCTCGCCATGGGCATGGAGGAAGAAGCGGCTCGCGAAGTGATCCGGGTGAGCTTCGGTCCCCAGACCGTCGACGGCGACGTCGATTCGCTGCTGGCGGAGTGGCGCGAGCTGTACGAGCGGCGGCGGGCGGCGTGACCGTCTATCTCGATTACCAGGCGACGACCCCGGTCGCGCCGGAGGTCGCCGCCGCGATGCGACCCTGGATCGAGACCAATTTCGCCAATCCGCACAGTCCTCACCGTCTCGGCCGGGCCGCCTCGGCCGCGATCGAGATCGCCCGCGAGCAGCTGCTCGGCGCCCTCGGCGGCGGTGCCGACGGCAAGCTCCATTTCACCAGCGGCGCCACCGAAGCAGCCAATTGGGCGCTGAAGGGGACGGTCTCGCGCCTTCCGCCCGATCGCCGCCGGATCGTCACCCTCGCGACCGAACATGCCTGCGTCCTCGATACGAGCCGCTATCTGGCCGACCTCGGAGCCGAGGTCGAGGTGCTGGCGGTGGGGCCGGACGGCCTCGTCGACCTCGAGCTGGTCGAGAAGACAGTCACCGATCGGACCGGTCTGGTCGCGGCGATGCTGGTCAATAACGAGATCGGCGTCATCCAGCAGATCGAGGAGATTGCGCGGATCGCTCGATCCCGCGGCGCGCGCTTCTTCTGCGACGCAGTCCAGGGCTTCGGCCGGGTGCCGATTCCCGTCCAGAGCTGCGACATGATCGCCATTTCGGCCCACAAGGTCCACGGACCGAAGGGAATCGGCGCGCTCTGGCTTCGAGACGGCGTCCTCCTCGACCCTTTGCTTCATGGCGGCGGCCAGGAAGGAGGGGTCCGCTCCGGAACGCTGTCGCCGGCGCTTTGCGTCGGCTTCGGAGAGGCGGCGAGGCTTCTGAGCGAAAGGCTGGAAGAGGATCGCACCCATGTGGAGCGCCTGTGGTCGATCGCCCGGACCGAGCTCGCCGGGTGGGAGATCAACGGATCGGTCGATCGCCGCTATCGCGGCAATGTGAACGCCCGGCGCGAAGGGGTGGATTCGGCCCGTCTCATTTCCGAGGTCCGCTCGGTCGCCTTTTCGGCCGCCTCGGCCTGCGCCAGCGGCTCGGGACGGCCGAGCCACGTCCTCGAGGCCCTCGGGCTGAATAGCGCCCAGGCGCGCTCGAGCATCCGGATCGGCTTTGGCCGCTACACGACCGAGCAGGAGCTGACCGACGCGCTTCGGGCGATCACCCAGTCTGCAGAGCAGCAGTCGAGCTACGCCGAATGACCCTGGTCAGATTCATCTCGGCCGACGGCCGCCATGTCCAGGAAGTCCGGGCTTCGGCCGGCGATCGCCTGCTCGACGTCGCTCAGAACGCCGGACAGCCGCTGGAAGGCACTTGCGAGGGGCAGATGGCCTGCTCGACCTGTCATGTCATCGTCGAGGCCGAGGATTTCGCGAAGCTTCCGCGGGCGAGCGAGGAGGAGGAGGACATGCTCGATCTTGCCGCTCACGTCACCCGCCACTCGAGGCTTTCCTGCCAGATTTGGCTCGACGAGGACCTCGAGACGCTGACCGTCCGGATTCCCTCCGGCTTCCACAACATGCAGGGCCGCTGACCTTCTCGCGAGGCCGCCAGGAATCGGCCCGGCCACCTGCTTGCGAAGTCGGGGAAAACCTCCCATATGCGCCCCGGGAGTCGGGCGGACGGCGCTCTCGCCAACCCGGTCAGGTCCGGAAGGAAGCAGCCGTAACGAGTTCAAGCTCCGGGTCGTTCCGGCTCCCACCCTTTTCATCTGTCGACTTATATTCGTCGCCGCACGTCGGCTTCGACAGCCCAAGCGTGAACGTTTAGGTTGCGCTCGATGAGTGATTCCCCCCAGCCTTACCGGGTCCTCGCCCGCAAATATCGACCGCAATCCTTCGACGAACTGATCGGCCAGGAGGCGATGGTTCGAACCCTCGCCAACGCGATCAAGCGCGACCGGCTCGCCCATGCCTTCCTGCTCACCGGCGTCCGCGGTGTCGGCAAGACCTCGACCGCCCGGCTCATCGCGAAGGCTCTGAACTGCGTCGGGCCTGACGGCCAGGGTGGGCCGACGATCGAGCCGTGCGGCGTGTGCGAGCCCTGCCAGGCGATCGCCGAGGGTCGGCATATCGACGTCGTCGAGATGGACGCGGCTTCGCATACCGGCGTCGACGACGTGCGCGAGATCATCGAGGCGGTCCGTTATTCGGCGGTGTCGGCGCGCTTCAAGGTCTATATCGTCGACGAAGTCCACATGCTGTCGAAGAACGCGTTCAACGCGCTTCTGAAGACGCTCGAGGAGCCGCCCGCCCATGTGAAATTCCTGTTCGCCACGACCG
>CAMPIH010000049.1 GCA_946886275.1 uncultured Sphingosinicella sp. | reverse complement strand
TCGGGGCCACCGTCCATCTGCTCGACGAGAATGACAAGCCGATCAAATATCAGATCGTCGGCGAGACCGAGGCCGACGCCAGGATCGGGCGGATCAGCTATAATTCACCGCTCGGACGCGCCCTGATCGGCCGCACCGTCGGCGACGAGGTCGAATTCTCGGCACCGTCGGGCGATAAATATTACGAGATCGCCAAGATCGAATTCATCTGAGCCGGAAGTGCGAGTTCCTCAGAGCTGGAGCAAGGCGCGGCTGACGCTCGCCATCCTCGCGGTCACCGTCTTTGCGTGGCTCGTCGCGGTCACGCTCCAGCGCGAGGAATGGGTGGCGATCTGGGGCGGGTTCATCCCCGCCCGACTGACGTTCGGCGATCAGGGCATGGCCTTCGCCCCGTTCTGGCTGACTCCGCTGACGTCGACCCTGATCCATGCCAGCTTCCTCCACCTGCTCTTCAACATGCTCATCCTCGTCGTCTGCGGCCGGCCGGTGGAGTCGGTGATCGGGCCGCTGGGCCTGCTCGTCCTCTATCTGGTGGGGGCCTATGCGGCCGCTGCCGCCCAGTTCGCGATCGATCCAGGGGCGGCGACGGTGATGGTCGGGGCGAGCGGCGCGATCTCGGCCGTGCTCGGCGCCTATGCCCTTCTGTTCGGCCGCAACAAGGTGAAGGTCCGAAATCCGAAGCTGGCCTTGTGGCTGAACGCGCTCTGGCTGCTTGCAGCCTGGGTCGGACTCAATCTGGTGATGCGGATCGTCGCTGCGGGAGGGGCCATCCCAGGGCTCGGCGGCGGCGTCGAGGTCGCGATCGCCGCCCATATCGGCGGCTTCCTCGCGGGCATCGCGTTGGCCTGGCCGCTGCTTCTGCTTCGTTACCGCAGGGCCTGACGCGTCTCCGGCGTGCTTGGGTCTGACGCGTCGGACAGCGCCGGCCCCGGGTCCTGGCGGCGCCGGCTATCTCCGCTCGGATCCGAGCTCCGGCTCGAGGAGGCGATGGAGATGGACGACCACATATTTCATTTCGGCATCGTCGACGGTGCGCTGGGCGTTGCCGCGCCAGGCGTCGAGCGCGCTCGCATAATCGGGATAAAGGCCGACGATGTGGATCGTCGACAGATCGAAATCGAGGCCCTGCGGATCCTTGACGCGGCCGCCGAAGACGAGATGGAGTCTGCTCATGGGATCCTTCGATATCGGGCTTGGAGAAGCGCAGCCCTACTCAGGATGAGCGGCTTCAACAACCTGTCTGATCGTGCCGGACTGAGCGTCGAACCCGGCTAGGAGACGCCGCGAGCAAGTGCCCGCGGCGCCGTCCGATCAGGACTTGCCCGAAACCGCTTCGACGACCGCCTCGCCGACCTTCTGGGTGGCGCGACTGCGGATCTGGTCGAGCTGCTCCTTGCCGGCGTCGAGGCCGCGCTGGGCGGCCTCCCGGGCCGCGCCGGTAAGTCGCCGGCCCGTATTGCCGAACATCTCTTCCTCGCGCCGGCTGCTCGGAACGAGGAAGCCGAGCAGGGCGCCGATCGCGAGGCCTCCGATCACCGCGCCGACGGGATAGACCGCGATCTGGTCGGACGCGGTGCGGGTCACTTCGGCGGCACGGCCCCGGGCGGCCTCATAGGCCGATGCGGTTCGGTCGCGGGCGGACTGATAGGCCTCGGCGGCGCGATTGCGGGAGGTTTCGCGCGTCGGGGATTCGGTACGGGCTTCAGTTTCGGTATTGGTAGCCATCAACTCACTCCTTCGGTCACTGACGCGGCGATCGTGGGCGCCGCCGCGCGGAACTTCTCGTTTTCGGTCGGGATCGTGGTGGTGATCCGGCCGTCATCTTCCTCCCCCTCAGTCCAGATCCTCGTCACCGCCCGCTTCAGCGGCTCGCGCGCCAGGAACAAGGCGAAGGCGCCGATCGCCAGCGAAACCGCCGCCGGGCGCTTCCTGACGGCGTCGAGCGCCCCTTCTGCAAGCGACTCGCTCTTGTCCTTCACTCCGTCCCAGGCCTCGGTGGCGAGATTGCCGGGACGAAGCCGCAGCTGGAGCGCGCCGACGCTGCTGTCGAGCCGAGCCCGCGCCATCATGGCGTTTCGCTTCGCCTGCTCCAATTCCTTCGCTGTCACTGCAGAGTCTCCCCCCGCGCCAGGGCCTGCTTCTCCTCCTCGTCGCCGGACAGCGCCCCGAGGCCGCTTATCCCGATGCGGACGAGGACATAACCGGCGACGGCGAGGACGAGCGCGACCGCGAGCCCTGCCAGAACCGGCCCGATCAAGGTGGCCAAGCCGAGGACGAAGCCGAGGATCAGAGCCGACAGCGCCGAAAGCCCGAGCACGGCTCCGGCCGTCAGCAGGATCAGGCCGTTGCGGGCGCGGCCGGCGCGGTAACGGGCGATCTGCCGATAGAGGCCGATCTCCGCTCTGGCATATTCGCGGCCGTCCTCGATCAGGCGGCCGAACAGGTCGCCCATCGATTCGTCATTCGGGTCGTGCGCCGGCCCTGCCAAGGATCAGGCTCCGCCGCCGGCCGTCGTGTCGGCATTGGCGCGCTTGCGTCGGCCGCCGGTTGCTCCGGAGCTGCTCGATTGTTCGATCCCGGTGCGGATCACCCGCATCAGCGCGAAACCGGCCACGGCCGCGGCGGCGATGGCGATTCCGGGGCTCGCGCGGACCGCAGACCGGCCGTCGTCGAGAAGGTCGTCGACCGTCTTCTCGCGAACCCGTCCGGCGAAGGACGCGACGGCGTCCGCCGCCTGGTGGGCGTAGCGGCCATATTCCTCGCCGAGGCGCTCGTCGATCGATTGCGCGGCGTCGTTGATCACCTCGCTGAAATTGTCGAGCAGGCCGGTTGCCCGGCCCTTGCCGTCGTCGGCGAGGCCGCGCAGCTTGTCGGTCGCCTGACCCCTGAGCGTGCTGACCTGGTCGCGGACCTGGCTGACCAGCTTGTCGGTCGCTCCGTCGGTGCCGGAATCGCCCTTGGCGACGAAGCCGCCTTCACTGGAAGTGCCGGTTCGGCTGCTCCGCGCCGGGGACGAGCGGCCGCCGCCCTCGGTTCCACCGCTGCTTCCCGCAGCGCCGCTGGAGCCGGACGCGCCGTTGATGATGTGATCGGTGCCTTCGGGAAGTTCGGGATCGCGCGGGGGCATAAGCATCTCCACTGCTGGGTAAAACTCTCCTCGCGAGAACACCTGCCCGACGACTTCCGTTCCGGTACCAGGCGAGGAAAGTTGCATGCACATCGAGCGGCCGATAATCGGCCTTATCCCAGATAGTATTTCATTACGGGGTTGCAATAAATGACCGCGATCATTCACGTCCATGCCCGCCAGATTCTCGACAGCCGGGGAAACCCCACCGTCGAGGCGGAGGTCCTTCTCGAGGACGGCAGCCTCGGCCGCGCCGCGGTGCCTTCGGGGGCGTCGACCGGCGCTCACGAAGCCGTCGAGAAGCGCGACGGCGACAAGAGCCGCTGGCTCGGCAAGGGCGTGACGGAAGCGGTCGAGTCGGTCACCGGCGAGATCGCCGGCGCCGTCAGGGGAATGGAGGCGGAGGACCAGGCCGAGCTCGACTCGGCCCTGATCGCGCTCGACGGGACCGCGAACAAGTCGCGGCTCGGCGCCAACGCCATTCTCGGAGTCAGCCTGGCCGCCGCGCGGGCGGCCGCGGACGCCCGAGGGCTGCCCCTCTACCGTTATGTCGGCGGGGTATCGGCCAGCCTGTTGCCGGTGCCGATGATGAACATCCTCAACGGCGGTGCCCATGCCGACAATCCGATCGATTTCCAGGAATTCATGGTCATGCCGGTCGGCGCTCCGACGCTGGCCGAGGCGCTCCGCTGCGGTGCCGAAATCTTCCACACGCTCAAGAAGAGGCTCCACGATTCGGGGCTTTCCACCGCGGTCGGCGACGAAGGCGGCTTCGCGCCCAACCTGGCTTCGGCCCGTGACGCGCTCGACTTCATCATGCAATCGGTCGAGCAGGCCGGCTACACTCCGGGCGACGACGTCGTCCTCGCGCTCGATTGCGCCGCGACCGAATATTTCCGCGACGGCGCCTATCACCTGGAGGGGGAGGGACGGACGCTGTCGCCGGACGAGATGGTCGCCTATCTCGCGGAACTGGCCGAGGCCTATCCGATCCGATCGATCGAGGACGGAATGGCCGAAGACGATCTGCACGGCTGGAAAGCGCTGACGGATCGCCTCGGCGACCGGGTCCAGCTGGTCGGCGACGACCTCTTCGTCACCAATCCGGAGCGGCTTCGAATGGGGATCGAGGGCGGGCTCGCCAATTCGATCCTGATCAAGGTCAACCAGATCGGAACCCTGACCGAGACCCTCGAGGCCGTCGAGATCGCCCACCGCGCCGGCTATACCTCGGTCATGTCGCACCGGTCGGGCGAGACCGAGGACACGACCATCGCCGACCTCGCGGTCGCTACCAATTGCGGACAGATCAAGACCGGCAGCCTCGCCCGATCCGACCGTCTCGCCAAATATAACCAGCTCATCCGGATTGAGGAAGATCTCGGCACCGCTGCCCGTTATGCCGGCCGATCGGTCTTCGCCGGCCTCGCTTCGACTCGCACTTGATCCGTTTCAGCGGATTTTTGTGGATATCGGCGCAAATCGCTTGATTCGGCGTCCTTTTGCTGATTCTGTCATAGTTAATGACGGGGGCGAGAAATCCATTGGCTTTGATCCGGCGGGCGGCGCTTCCCGCCGTCGGCCTGCTCGTCATCGCGAACTTCGTCGGTTACGCCGTGATCGGCGACAATGGCGTGCTCTCCTGGGGCGATTATCGGCGAATGAAGGCCGAACGAACCGTCCAGCTTGCCGAGCTGGAGGCCGAGAAATCCCGGCTTGCCCACCGTACCCAGCTGCTCGATCCGAGGCGCGCCGATCCTGACCTGGCCGAGGAGCTGGTCCGCCGCGATCTCGGGCTGGTCCGGCCGGACGAAGTGATCATCGAGCTCGACGACGAAACAGGCCCGTCGACGGCCCGGGTCTCGTCGCCGGCGCCGGTCCGCCGGACGCGCTAGAGGCGACCGCCGCCGCTTTCACCGCGGCGCCGTCCGAAGTCGGTCTTCCCGCCGAATTCGCGATAGCCGAGCCGGCCCGCTCTCGCCGCGGCACCCGTTGCACCTCCGAACGTTTGCCGCCATAGGAGCCGCAGCCAAGCGACATCAGAAAGGAAGGGCCTAGAGTGGCCAGGGCAGCATCGTCGGGACGCGCCAGCAAGAAGGTCGGAGAGTCTCCGGCGCCGCCGCAACGGCCCAATCGGGAGCGGCCGCCTGAGCCGGAGCGCTATCAGGCGAGCAAGGAAGAGCTGCTCGAATTCTATCGCCAGATGCTTCTCATCCGCCGCTTCGAGGAGCGCGCCGGGCAGCTCTACGGCCTCGGCCTGATCGGCGGCTTCTGCCACCTCTATATCGGACAGGAAGCCGTTGCAGTCGGTCTCCAGTCTGCGCTCGAGATCGGCAAGGACAGCGTCATCACCGGCTATCGCGACCATGGCCACATGCTCGCTTACGGGATCGATCCGAAGATCATCATGGCCGAGCTGACCGGGCGTCAGGCCGGGATCTCCAAGGGCAAGGGCGGATCGATGCACATGTTCTCCGTGGAGCATCGCTTCTACGGCGGCCACGGCATCGTCGGCGCCCAGGTCAGCCTCGGCACAGGTCTCGCCTTCAAGCACAAATATGCCGGCGACGGCGGTGTCTGCCTGGCCTATTTCGGCGACGGCGCGGCCAACCAGGGCCAGGTCTATGAAAGCTTCAACATGGCCGAGCTGTGGAAGCTTCCGATCATCTTCGTCATCGAGAACAACCATTATGCGATGGGCACCAGCGTCGATCGCTCGTCGGCCGAGGACCAGCTCTATCGTCGCGGCGAGAGCTTCCGGATCAACGGGCTCCAGGTCGACGGCATGGACGTTCTGGCAGTTCGCGGTGCGGCCGAGACTGCGCTCGAATGGGTCCGCGCCGGCAAGGGCCCGATCCTGCTCGAGCTGAAGACCTATCGCTATCGCGGCCATTCCATGTCGGACCCGGCCAAATATCGTTCGCGCGAGGAGGTCCAGGCGGTCCGCGACAAGTCCGATCCGATCGAGGCCGCCAAGCGCGAGCTCGAGAAGCTCGGCGTCGGCGAGGACGCGCTCAAGGCGATCGACAAGGAGATCAAGGCGATCGTCGTCGAATCGGCCGATTTCGCCGAACAGGCAGCCGAGCCCGATCCTTCCGAACTTCACACCGACGTTCTGGTCGGGAGCTACTGATGCCGATCGAACTGAAGATGCCCGCTCTCTCGCCGACGATGGAAGAGGGCACGCTCGCCAAATGGCTGGTGAAGGAAGGCGACAGCGTCTCCTCCGGAGACATCCTCGCCGAGATCGAGACCGACAAGGCGACGATGGAATTCGAGGCGGTCGACGAGGGCACGATCGCCAAGATCCTTGTCCCTGAGGGAACCGACGAAGTGAAGGTGGGCACGATCATCGCGCTGATGGCCGCCGACGGCGAGGATTCGAACGCTGTCGCCGCCGGAGCGGCCAAGGCGCCGGAAGCGCCCCAGGCCGAGGCGGAATCCGCGCCTTCGAAGGAATCGCAGGCCCCGGCCGTCCAGCAGCCGAGCGACCAGGAAACGGAGGTCCATTCCGTCTCCGAGGCCACTCCGAAGCAGATGGAAACTGCCGCTCGCGATCTCGTCGCTTCGGCGGAGCGGACCCGGGAAGCACCCGAGGTGCCGGAAGGGACCGAAACCGAGCGGCAGACGGTCCGCGAGGCGCTTCGCGACGCCATGGCCGAGGAAATGCGCGCTGACGATCGGGTGTTCGTGATGGGCGAGGAAGTCGCCCAGTACCAGGGCGCCTACAAGGTGACCCAGGGACTGCTCGACGAGTTCGGACCGCGCCGCGTGATCGACACGCCGATCACCGAATATGGGTTCGCCGGGGTCGGCACTGGTGCGGCGATGGGCGGCCTGAGGCCGATCATCGAATTCATGACCTTCAATTTCGCCATGCAGGCGATCGACCACATCATCAATTCCGCGGCCAAGACCAACTATATGTCGGGCGGGCAGATGCGTTGCCCGATCGTCTTCAGGGGTCCCAACGGCGCCGCCGCCCGGGTCGGCGCACAGCACAGCCAGAATTACGCCCCCTGGTATGCCAACGTCCCCGGCCTCGTCGTCATCGCGCCTTATTCGGCGGCCGACGCCAAGGGGTTGCTCAAAGCTGCAATCCGATCTGAAGATCCGGTCGTATTCCTCGAGAATGAGCTGCTTTATGGCCAGAGCTTCGATGTCCCGAAGCTCGACGATTATGTGCTTCCGATCGGCAAGGCGCGGGTCGCCCGCGAAGGCCGCGACGTCACCCTGGTGAGCTATTCGATCGGAGTCGGGGTCGCTCTCGACGCCGCCGAGCGCCTTGCGGGAGAGGGCATCGAGGCCGAGGTGATCGATCTTCGCACGCTTCGCCCGCTCGACAAGAAGACGGTGCTCGACTCCCTGGCCAGGACCAATCGACTGGTCTGCGTCGAGGAGGGCTGGCCCGTCTGCTCCGTCTCGTCCGAGATCATGGCGATCGCCATGGAGGAAGGGTTCGACGATCTCGACGCCCCAGTGCTTCGGGTGACCAATGTCGACGTCCCGCTTCCCTACGCCGCCAATCTCGAGAAGCTCGCGCTGATCAAGGTCGACGACGTCGTCACCGCCGCCAGGAAGGTCTGCTACCGGTGATCCCGCCCTCCCCCCGGGGAGGACGAGCCGCGAACCGCCGGGGAAAGGATCGGACGGTGGCCGCCAGCGGAGCGTGGGCGCCATGATCCCGGATCTCGACCCCGATCGCTCACTGGCTCTCGCTTACGTGCCGGCGAAGCTCCGCCCGTCGATCGAAGCGCTGTGGCGTCTTGACGTCGCTTTGGGCGCGGTCCTTGCCACCGGTCGCGACCCGATGATCAGCCGCATCCGGCTCGCCTGGTGGCGCGAATCCCTGGAAAAGCTGGATCGCCAGCCGGCGCCGGCCGAACCGGTCCTCCAGGCGGTCGCCGAGCATCTCATCCCGCTCGGGGTCAGCGGCGAGGAATTGGCGCGGATGGAGGAGGGTTGGGCCGTGCTGCTTTCGCCCGAGCCGCTCGAGGCCGAGGAGCTCCGTGCTTATGCCCATGGACGCGGCGGACTGCTCTTCCGCCTCTCCGCCCGGCTTCTGGGTGACGAGCGTCCGTTCGTGACGAGCGCCGGTGAGCGCTGGGCGCTGGTCGATCTCGCCCGCCACAGCGGGGAAACCGATTCCCGCGCGGCGTTCGAGGAAGCGAAAGCGTCGGGCGATCGTCCGATCTGGCCTTCACCGCTTCGGCCGCTCGGAATGCTGGCGGCCCTGGCGCAACGCGATCTGGAGCGCCCGCGTGACGAGATGGAACAGCAGGGATCCCCTTCGCGGATGCTTCGCATGCTCCGCCACCGGCTGACGGGCCGGTAGCCCCTGGCTTTTGGAATTGTCGCCGCTCTGAATTAGTCTCGCTCCGGCAGGAGGGAATCAGATGCTGCGATTCTTGGTCGGTGTCGGCTCGGCCTTGTTGCTGATCGCCGCGGGCTTCTTCGTCTGGAAAGGCCAGGCCCAGGACGATGAGAGTGTGATACCACCGGCGCCGGCGGCGCAGGCGGCTGGATCGGAGTCCGGGCCACCGCCGACTCCGCCGGCGGCGGACGAGCCGACGAGGGAGCAGCGCCGGTTCGACCGCGCCGATCGGGACAATGACGAGCTGATCACGCTCGAGGAGCTTTACCATCCGCGGCGCCGCGCCTTCGTCCGGCTCGATGCCAATGGCGACGGCCGCCTCGCCTTCGAGGAATGGGCGATCAGCACGTCCGAGAAATTCTCGGGCGCCGACTCAAACCGCGATCGCTCTCTCACCCGCGCCGAATATGCCACGACCGCGCCACGGCGACGGCCCTCGCGAAAGCAGAACTGCGCCTGCTAGACCGGTTTCGCCTGGATCCGGTGCCGGCTCAGCCTGGCAGCCAGGCGACGAGATCGCGCCGCGCCCGCTCGGTGTAGATCTTCTTTCGCTCGGCCTTTTTCGACCGTCCTTCGACCGGCGGGAACAAACCGAAATTGACGTTCATCGGCTGGTAGATCTCGGCGTCGGCGCCGCCTGTAATATGGCCGAGCAGGGCGCCCAATGCGGTGGTCGGTGGAGGCGGCGGGAGGGTCTCGCTCCTGAGCTCGGCCGCGGCGAAGCGCCCGGCGAGGAGGCCCACCGCAGCCGATTCGACATAGCCCTCGCAGCCGGTGATCTGGCCGGCGAAGCGGACGTTCGGCGACCGCCTAAGCCGGAGCGTCTCGTCGAGCAGCTTGGGCGAATTGATGAAGGTGTTGCGGTGAAGCCCTCCGAGGCGTGCGAACTCGGCTTTCTCGAGGCCGGGGATGGTTCGGAACAGCCGCACCTGCTCGGCATGTTTGAGCTTGGTCTGGAAGCCGACCATGTTCCACAAGGTCCCCAGGGCATTGTCCTGGCGAAGCTGGACGACCGCATAGGGCCATCTGCCGGTCTTCGGATCGTCGAGGCCGACGGGCTTCATCGGCCCGTAGCGCAACGTGTCCACTCCCCGCTCGGCCATGACCTCGATCGGCATGCACCCTTCGAAATAGGGCGTGTCCTTCTCCCATTCGCGAAACTCGGTCTTCTCGCCGTCGATCAGGCCCTGGTGGAAGGCGAGATACTGCTCCTTCGTCATCGGGCAGTTGATGTAGTCGCGGGTATCGTTCTTGTCCCAGCGGGAGGCCATCCAGGCGATGTCCATGTCGATCGTGTCGCGGTGGACGATCGGCGCGATGGCATCGAAGAAGGCGAGCGAATCGGCGCCGGTCGCGGCTCGGATCGATTCCGCCAGCGCAGGCGCGGTGAGCGGACCCGTGGCGATGATGGCAAGTTCGTCGACCGGAAGCGAATCCACCCGTTCGCGAACCAGCTCGATATTGGGATGAGCCATGAGGCGTTCGGTCACGGCCGCCGAGAAGCCGTCGCGGTCGACGGCAAGGGCCGATCCGGCGGGGACACGGTGGGCGTCGGCCGCCGCCATGATCAGCGAGCCGAGCGAGCGCATCTCCGCGTGGAGAAGACCGACCGCATTATTCTCGGCATCGTCGGAGCGGAAGCTGTTGGAGCAGACCAGTTCAGCCAGGCTGTCGGTGTGATGAGCCGGAGTGATGTCTCCGGCGCCGCGCATCTCGCTGAGGCGGACTTTCACGCCGGCCTCGGCGAGTTGCCAGGCAGCTTCCGATCCGGCGAGACCGCCGCCGATGATATGGACCTTATCGGGCATGGCCGGGTGCGTTAGTCTCCTTTGCGGAATGGAGGAACCCCATGCTCGATCATGTCGGGATCGCGGTCGCCGATGCGGAGCGGTCGAAACTTTTCTACGGGCAGGCGCTGGCGCCGATCGGGATCAAGCTGATCATGACCGTCGGTCCGGACCAGAACGAGTCCGGCGGGACCGCTCACGGCTTCGGATCGGACGACAAGCCCTTCTTCTGGGTCGGCGACAATGAGCGGGTCGGGGAGGGCACCCACGTCGCCTTCGCAGTCGAAAGCCGGGCCCTGGTCGACGCCTTCCATCGGGCGGCCATTGCCGCCGGTGGCCGCGATCATGGCGCGCCCGGCTTGAGGCCCCATTATCATCCTTATTATTATGCCGCCTTCGTGCTCGATCCGGACGGGATCAACGTCGAGGCGGTCTGCCATCGGCCGGAATGAGAAGGTGCGGATCTTCACCATCGGTTATGAAGGCGCGACCCAGGACGAGTTCGTCGCCGCGCTCGTGAAAGCGGGAGTCGAGCGGGTGATCGACGTCCGCGCCGTGCCCATGTCGCGCAAGCCCGGCTTTTCCAAGAACGTGCTCGCAGCCGCCCTCAAGGAGGCCGGGATCGATTATGTCCACCTCAAGGCGCTCGGCACTCCGCCCGAGGGTCGAGAAGCGGCCCGCAAGCACCGC
This sequence comes from uncultured Sphingosinicella sp., assembly GCA_946886275.1. The sequence continues at coordinate 3,134 of CAMPIH010000049.1, read as the reverse complement.
TTCGACGTCATGGAGCGAATCTATGCGGACCAGCTCGAGACGCCGGAAGCCGCGGTCCAGTCGGCGCAGCTGATCGCTTTGGCCGAGGAGAAGCCGTCCGCTCTCCTCTGCTTCGAGCGGGATCCGTCCCATTGTCACCGGACGCCGCTGCGCCTGGCCATCCTGCCAGACGCGGAGGTGGTCGACCTCTACGCCTGAGCTTCGGCGATCAGGCTCCGGCCTCGCCGTCTTCCTCTTCCTGGCTGTCGGGCAGGGTCTCGGGGCCGGTGCCGTCGTCGACCTGGACCTCGTTCGACGCGGCGGCGGGAGGCGCTTCGCCAAGATCATCGGCGACCATTTCCTCGGCCTCGTTCTCCGGCTCTTCCTCCTCGTCGATCCGGGCGGCCGAAACGACGTGCTCGCCCTCGGCGACCCGGAAGATCGTCACGCCCTGGGTGTTGCGGCCGGCGATGCGGATATCGCCGACGGTCGTCCGGATGAGCTTGGCCTGGTCGGTGACGAGCATCAGCTGTTCGCCATTATGGGCCGGGAAGCTCGCGACGACGCAGCCGTTGCGCTGCGACGTCTCGATGTTCGTGATACCCTGGCCACCGCGATTGGTGCGCCGATATTCGAAGGCCGAGGTCCGCTTGCCATAGCCGTTGGCGGTGACGGTGAGGATGAACTCCTCCGCTTCCGCGAACTCGGCCATCCGCTCCGGCGGCAGGGTCGGCGCGTTTTCATTCTCCTTCCAGGGCGCCGCGCGAAGATAGGCCTCACGCTCGTCGGTGGTGGCGGCGAAGCCCTTCAGGATCGACAAGGAGATGACCTCGTCGCCTTTCTGGAGGGTGATCCCGCGAACGCCGGTGGAGGTCCGGCTCTGGAACTCGCGAACCGCGGTCGCTTCGAACCGGATCGCCTTGCCGTTGCGGGTGGCGAGCAGAACGTCGTCCTCTTCGGTCAGCAGAGCGACGGCGATGAGGCGATCGGTCGCGTTCTCCTCGAAGCGCATCGCGAACTTGCCGTTCGAAGGCACGTTGGCGAAGGCGTCCATCGAATTGCGCCGGACGCTGCCAAGGGCGGTCGCGAAGATGACGTGGAGATTCTTCCACTCCTCCTCGTCCTCCGGAAGCGGAAGCACGGTCGAGATCGTTTCTCCCTCGGCAAGCGGAAGAAGGTTGATCATCGGTCGGCCGCGGGCCTGCGGAGCGCCCTCGGGAAGGCGCCAGACCTTGAGCCGGTAGACCTTGCCGTGGGTCGAGAAGAACAGGACGGGGGTGTGGGTGGAGGTCACAAACAGGTTGGTGACCGCATCCTCGTCCTTGGTCGCCATTCCGGCGCGACCCTTGCCGCCGCGGCGCTGAGCGCGGAACGTGTCGAGCGGCGTGCGCTTGATATAGCCGCCCATCGTGACGGTAACCACCATGTCCTCCCGCTCGATCAGGTCCTCGTCCTCGATCCCGTCGGCTGCAGGCGCGATCTCCGTCACTCGCGGCGTGGCGAAGGCCTGCTCGATCTCGTCGAACTCCTCGCGCATGACGGTGTAGAGCTTGACCCGGTCACCAAGGATTTCGAGCAGCCCGGTGATCGATGTCGCAAGCTCGCGAAGCTCGCCTGCAATCTCGTCGCGGCCGAGCGCGGTGAGGCGGTGAAGTCGAAGCTCGAGGATCGCCCGTACCTGGGCGTCCGACAGGCGGTAGGTTTCGCCGCCCACTTCATGCTCGACCGCCTCGACCAAGGCGATATAGGGCGCGATCTCGGCCACCGGCCACTCCCGGGCGAGAAGCGAGGCGCGGGCTTCCGCCGGCGAGGCGGAACCACGGATGATCCGCACCACCTCGTCGAGATTGGTGACGGCGATGACGAGGCCGAGCAACAAATGGGCGCGCTCCCGCGCCTTGGCGAGCTCATATTTGGACCGCCGGGTGATCACCTCCTCGCGGAAGCGGACAAAGGCTTCGACGATGTCGCGAAGCGAGAGCGTCTCGGGCCGGCCACCACGGATCGCGAGCATGTTGGCCGGGAAGGAGGATTGCGCCGGAGTATGGCGCCAAAGCTGGTTCAGGACGACGTCGGGCGTGGCATCCCGCTTGAGATCGATGACGACCCGAACGCCCTCGCGGTTCGATTCGTCGCGAATGTCCGCAATGCCTTCGATCCTCTTGTCCTTGGCGGCCTCGGCGATCTTCTCGACCAGTCCGGACTTGCCGACCTGGTAGGGGATTGCGGTAAGGACGATCGAGCGACGCTCGCCGCGGCCTTCCTCGACCTTGTGGCGGGAGCGCATGATGATCGAGCCGCGCCCGCTCTGGTAGGCGGACCGGATCCCGGACTGGCCGAGGATCAGGGGCCCGGTCGGGAAATCGGGGCCCGGGACGATCTCCATCAGCTGTTCGACGGTGACCGACGGGTCGTCCATATAGGCTTTGCAGGAGGCGATGACTTCGCCGAGATTGTGCGGCGGGATGTTCGTCGCCATGCCCACCGCGATCCCGCCGGCGCCGTTGACGAGCAGGTTGGGAAAACGGGCCGGAAGCACCTGAGGCTCGCTTCGCGAGGCGTCGTAATTGGGGATGAAGTCGACCGTGTCCTTGTCGAGATCTTCGAGAAGGGTCATCGCCACCTTGGCGAGACGAGCCTCGGTGTAGCGCATCGACGCCGGCGGATCGGGGTCCATCGACCCGAAATTGCCCTGGCCGTCGATCAGCGGCACCCGCATCGACCAATCCTGGGTCATTCGCGCGAGCGCGTCGTAGATCGAGGCGTCGCCGTGCGGATGGTAATTGCCCATCACGTCGCCCACGATCTTTGCCGATTTGCGATAGGGCCGGCCGGGGACGAAGCCGCCTTCCTGGCAGGCGTAGAGGACTCGCCGGTGCACCGGCTTCAGGCCGTCGCGGACGTCCGGAAGGGCGCGCGCGACGATCACCGACATGGCATAGTCGAGATAGGAGGTCTTCATCTCGTCGACGATGGAGACGGGGGAGATATCGCTGGGTTCGATGGTCGGCGGTGCGCTGGCCAATGGAAATTCCTGATTGTGTCTGCTTGAGGGAGCGCCGAGGCGCGGTGAAGCGGAGTCGACCCTAGCCGATGGATAAGGCGAGCGCCACCCCGCGCGCGTACGCGTACGCGCGCGCGAGAAGGCGATATGG
>CAMPIH010000048.1 GCA_946886275.1 uncultured Sphingosinicella sp. | reverse complement strand
CGGTCGCCGGATCGATGGTGATGGTGTGGATCTTCTCGGGCGTGTCGTGGGCGACCGCCTCGATGTCCATTCCGCCCTCGGTCGAGGCGACGATGGCGATCCGTCCGGACTGGCGATCGACGAGATAGGCGAGGTAGAATTCGCGGGCGATGTCGACCCCGTCGGTGACGTAGAGGCGGTTGACCTGCTTGCCCGAGGCTCCGGTCTGGATCGTCACGAGCGTCTTGCCGAGCATCTCCTCGGCATTGGCGCACACCTCCTCGACGGAGCGGGCGAGCCTGACGCCACCCTTCGAGTCCGGCCCCAATTCCTTGAACCTGCCCTTGCCGCGACCGCCGGCATGGATCTGCGCCTTGACGACATAGAGCGGTCCCGGAAGCTTCGCAGCCGCGGCTGCGGCTTCCTCGACGCTCATTGCGGCATGGCCTGCCGGCACCGGCACGCCGAATTTGGCCAGCAATTCCTTGGCCTGATATTCGTGGATGTTCATGGGCCGCGACTAGAGCCTGTCCCGCTCAATTGGAAGCCCGTGATCGCGTCGCCGCGGGCCGCTTTCAGCCCAGGATCGGCGTCGCTCGTCGGTCCCGATGAGTTGGCATCGAGTCCTACTTGTGGCCGCCGTGGCCCGCATTCTCCTTGTGCGCGGTTCGGCTGTCGGACTCGCCCTTGGCGTGGCTCTTCTTGTCGCCGCCGACGTCCTCGCGCTTCCACTGGTCGAAATCGCCCTTCTTCTTGTCGCTGCTCATGTCCGTCTCCTTGCCGCGGTGAACGGACGGACGCGCTTCCGGTTGCCTTTGCGGCGATCAGGCGGCTCGGCCGATCGCCTTCTGGCGGCGGCGCTGGACCGACGAGCCGATGCCCAGTGCCTCGCGATATTTCGCCACCGTCCTGCGGGCGATGTCGAAGCCTTCCGACTTGAGCAGGTCGACCAGCTGGTCGTCGGAAAGGATCCGATTCGGTTCCTCGGCGCCGATCAGGGCCTTGATCCGGCTCTTCACCGCCTCGGCGGAGACGGAATCCACGCCTTCGGCGGCGCCCATCGATCGGATCCCGCTCGTGAAGAAATATTTCAGCTCGTAGAGGCCGCGGTCGCAGGACAGATATTTGTTCGAGGTGACCCGGCTTACCGTGGATTCGTGCATTCCGATCGCCTCGGCGACGGTCCGGAGCGTGAGCGGCTTCAGCGCCGACACGCCGTGGCGGAAGAAGCCCTCCTGCTGCTTGACGATCTCGCTGGCAACCTTGACGATGGTTCGGGCGCGCTGGTCCAGCGCCTTCATCAGCCAATTGGCGCTTTGCAGGCATTCCGAAAGCCAGGCGCGCGACTTCTTGTCCTGCGGACCGCTCGAAAGCTCGTGATAATAAGAGCGGTTGACGAGCAGGCGAGGCAAAGTGGCGCTGTTGAGCTCGACCGCCCAGCCGCTGCCACGGCGGGCGATGAAGATGTCGGGAACGATCGAATCGACCCGGTCGCCGCTCATGAATCGGCAGCCCGGCTTGGGATCAAAAGCCCGGATCTCGCGGATCATGTCGGCCAGGTCCTCGTCGTCGACTCCGCAGATCCTTTTCAGGGCGGCGAGATTGCCCTTCGCCAGATAGTCGAGATTGTCGATCATCCGGGCCATCGCCGGATCGTAGCGATTGGCGTCCTTCGCCTGGAGCGCCAGGCATTCCTTCAGGCTTCGAGCGGCCACTCCGGCTGGGTCGAAAGTCTGGACGATCGCGAGCACCGCTTCGACGTCGCCGGCCGCGACGTTCAGCCGCTGAGCGATCCCGATCAGGTCGCCGCTGAAATAGCCGGTCTCGTCGACCTGCTCGATGATCTGGCCGGCGATCACCAGCTCGGCTCCCGACAGGATCTCGCCGGCCTGGTGGAGAAGATGATCGTGGAGCGAGACCTGGCCGGCCTCGAAGCTGTCGAAATCGGGTCCCTCGGCGGAACCGGAGCCGCCCGAGCCGGTCGCTGCGAGGCCGAGGCTTCCGTCAAGGCCACGGAGCGAATCGGCGGGGCCGTCCTGGTGGAAGTCGTCGCTGTCGAGATCGAGATCGAGGGCCGATTCGCCGTCGCTCGAATCCACCTCGGGTGGCGAATCGGGCGTGTCCGGGTCCACGTCCTCGGCGGGCGCCGGCGGCACCTCGTCGTCGCCGCCGCCGCGATCGGCTTCGAGGAGCGGGTTCTTGTCGAGCTCCTCGGCGATGAATCCTTCGACCTCGAGGTTCGACAGAGCGAGCAGCCGGATCGCCTGCTGAAGCTGAGGCGTCATCACCAGCGATTGCGACTGGCGAAGATCGAGACGCGGACCGAGCGCCATCAGCCTGCCGCTCCACGGAAACGAAGCCAGCCATGGTCACGGCGGCCGGCCATCCCTACAGCTCGAAGCTCTCGCCCAGATAGAGGCGGCGGACGTTCGGGTCGCGGACCAAATCTTCCGGGCTGCCGGCGAACAGCACCTGGCCGCCATAGATGATGCAGGCGCGATCGACGATGTCGAGCGTCTCGCGAACATTGTGATCGGTGATGAGCACGCCGATGTCGCGCTTCTTCAATTCGCCGATCAGGTCGCGAATGTCCTGGATGGAAATCGGGTCGATCCCGGCGAACGGCTCGTCGAGGAGCATGATCGAGGGATTGGCGGCAAGCGCCCTGGCAATCTCGCAGCGCCGTCGCTCGCCGCCCGAAAGCGCCATGGCCGGGGCATCGCGCAAATGGCCGAGATGGAATTCGCCGAGCAGCTGCTCGAGCCGTTCGCGCCGCGCCACCTTGTCCGGCTCGGCGACTTCGAGAACCGCCATGATGTTCTGGGAAACCGAAAGGCCGCGGAAGATCGAGGTTTCCTGCGGAAGATAGCCGAGACCCAGGATGGCGCGGCGGTACATCGGCAGGCCGGTAATGTCCTCGCCGTCGAGCAGGATCCGGCCGCTGTCCGGCTTCACCAGCCCCATGACCGAATAGAAGCAGGTCGTCTTGCCGGCCCCGTTCGGCCCGAGCAGGCCGACCACTTCGCCGCGGTCTACTCCGAGCGAGACATCCGTCAGCACCGCCTTCTTGTCATAGGACTTGGCGATCGAAACGATGGAAAGGCCGCGCGAAATATCGCCGAGCGCCGCGTCGGCAGTTGGCCGTTCGATGGAAAGCGTCTCGTTCATGCCTGCTATCCCCTTGCCCTAACTAGGCGATTGGGTTGGATCGCTCAACCGGCAAGACTCTTGCATGCCGAAAATGGGGTGGGAAAGGAACGCGCGCGAGATCAGCCGTTCGGGCGCCGCGGCACGGTGAAACGGCCGGTCACCCTGCCGCCGGTCTCCTGGGTGCCTGGAGCGCCGGCGGCGCCGCCGTCCATCACCGCCCGGCCGGTATCGAGATCGAGGACGAGCCGGCCGCCTTCGACATGGGAGGCGCCGCGGGTCAGCGTCACTCCGCCGATCATCGTCACCAGCCGCTCGTCCAGATCGTAGATGGCGAACTGGCTCTGCGCCGTTTCGGACGGGCTCCGCAGGGTCACGCCCCCCGAGGCCTCGAGCCGCCGGATCTCGATCCCGCCGGTGCTTGAATAAGCGACGGTGAGCCGCTCCGATTCGAGCCTCAGATCGCCCTGTCGGACGTCGACATTGCCGGAGAAGATCGCCCGGTCGGCGCGATCCTGGACCTCGATCCGGTCGGCGGCGACGTCGACCGGCGCATCGGTGTCATGGCCCTTGAGCGCCGATCCCGCTTCCTGTCCCGAAACCGGGGACACCGCCAGAATCGCCGCCGCCACGGCGGGGATCGCGAGCGCTGCAAGGAAAGGCCTCATCCGGCTCATCTGAGGGCGTTCTGCTCGATATGCAAGCGGGCGCGGCCGCTGAGGACGACTCGCCGCTGGCGGAGATCCGCCTCGAGGCTCGAGGCGGTGAACTGGCCGAGCGGCATCCGCCCTTCGACGGCGCCCCGGCTCTTCAGCGTCTGGCTTCGAAGGTCGACCCGGACGTCGCGGGTCGCGAGCCGATAACCGTCCGCCGCAGTGAGGAGGATCGGCCCGATCACGTCGACCTTGTCGCTTTGCAGATTGTAGCGGGCATTGAGCGCCCGCAGACGCGCCGGCCCGCTGTCGAGCTGGATCTGCGCGCTCATGTCGCGGATCTGCACGACCGGATCGGCCGAGCTCATCTGAAGCGCCGATCGCGCATTGAGGATGAACGGCCGGCCGAGACTGTCCTGGCCGCGATACTGGGCGGACTGGACCCTCATTCTTTCCTCCGCCTGCTCGACCTTGTTCTTGTCGAGGACGAAGCTGACCTCCTGCTTCTCCTCGAGCGGCGCGAAAGCGAGAAAGGCCAGGACGACGCCGATCAGCGCCGGCATCGCGATCTTCAGGGCGCGGATGAAATGGTCGTGGAAACCGCCGGGGGCGGCCCAGCCGCGCTTTACAATCCGTTCGCGCTCGGCGAGCTCAGACATGCGCGAAAATGTCCTGTTCCGCCCATCCGGCCAGATCGAGCAGGGCCCGATGCGGAAGGAAGTCGAAACAGGCTTGGGCAAGGCCCATTCGGTTCTCGCGCACCAGCCTTTCGTCCAGCTTCTCCTTCAGGGCGTGGAGATAGCGGACGTCGGAGGCAGCATAATCCTTCTGCGGATCGGACAGCTCGGGGGCTCCCCAGTCGGTCTGCTGCTGCTGTTTGGAGATTTCCAGGCTCAGAAGCTCCTTCACCAGGTCCTTGAGCCCGTGCCGGTCGGTATAGGTGCGGATCAGCCGCGACGCCGTCTTCGTGCAATAGACGGGCGCAGCGATCACCCCGAGATAGGCGTGGATCGACGCCAGATCGAAGCGGGCGAAATGGTAGAGCTTCAGCCGCTGCGGATCGGCGAGCACCGATTTCAGATTCGGCGCGTCGTAAGGGCTTCCGGCACGGAACCTGACGAGATGCTCGTCGCCGCTTCCGTCGGAAATCTGGACGACGCAAAGCCGGTCCCGAGCGAGCTGAAGGCCCATCGTCTCGGTATCGACGGCGACCGGGCCCGGACCAAGCACGCCTTGCGGAAGGTCCTCTTCATGGAAAAATACGCTCATGCGCTGCGGAGATAGGCGAAAGCCCCTTTCGGCTCAATGAAGGAAGCGCAACCGCACTTGATCCGCGCCGCCGACATCCTCACAAGGCCGGTCGAAAAACAGGAAAGCGCCCTCATGCCCGGTGGTCTCGCCGCCCTCCTCGACGACGTCGCCGCCATCGCCAAGCTGACCGCCGCCTCGATCGACGATATCGGCGCCGCCGCCGGCAGGGCGGGAGCGAAGGCGGCCGGCGTGGTCGTCGACGATACCGCCGTCACCCCGCGCTACGTCACCGGCTTCACTCCGGACCGCGAGCTTCCGATCATCTGGCGAATCGCGAAGGGTTCGCTCCGCAACAAGCTGCTCGTCATCCTTCCGGTGGCGCTCGCGCTCAGCGCCCTCCTGCCCTGGGCGATCACCCCCTTGTTGATGATCGGCGGCGCCTATCTCTGCTACGAAGGCGCCGAGAAGGTCTGGGAAGCGGTCGCCGAGAGAGAGGAAAGCCTCGCCGAGGTCGCGGCCGAGCTCAACAGCGTCGAGCATGAGCGAAAGATGGTCGCCGGCGCGATTCGCACCGATTTCATCCTCTCCGCCGAGATCATGGCGATCGCCCTCGCCGAAGTCGCCAGCGAGGCCTTCGTGGCGAGGGCGGCGATCCTCGCGGTCGTCGCCATCGCGATCACCCTGGGCGTCTACGGCGTGGTCGGACTGATCGTGAAGATGGACGATGTCGGCCTTCATCTCGCCGAGCGCCGCGCCAGCGGCCCACGCGCCCTTGGCCGCGGCCTGGTTCACGCCATGCCGATCGTGATGAAGATGCTCTCGGTCGTCGGGATCGCAGCGATGATCTGGGTCGGCGGCGGCATCATCGTCCATGGCCTGGAGGTGTTCGGACTGGATGGGCTCGCTCATTTCATCCACGATCTGGCCGAGGCCGCCGGCCACAAGGTTCCCGCTCTCGAAGGGACCGTTTCGTGGCTGGTCGGAGCCCTTGCCGCAGGCCTCGTCGGCCTCGCGATCGGGGCCGTCATCGTCGCCGTCCACCACCTCCTTGCCCACCGCGGCGGAAGCGCTTCGAACCACTGATCAGGGCAGAGTCGAAAGTGCCTCGCTCATTACCGTGTTTTCCGCTATGGAGTCGCCCCTGCGCCGACTTTCCGGTGCAAAAGCCCTTGCGCGTTCAGCCCAGCGCGGTGGTTTCAAAAGGGGATTCGGGCGCTGGAAAGTAACTGACTAGATGGGTTTTGACAGAGGGCGCCGTGGCGAGCGCGGCGGTCGCGGCAGAGACAAGCGCGACAATATCGGCGGCGGTGAGGATTTCGGCGGCGGATTTGAAAGAGGCGGCTTCGGCGGCGGTGATCGCTTCGGCGGCGGCGGCGGCGACCGATTCGGCGTCGGCGGCGGCTTCGGCGGCGGCGGCGGTGGCGGTGGCTATCGCGGCGGCGGTGGCGGCGGCGGTGGCTATGGCGGCCAGCGAAGCGGCGGCGGCGGTTTCGGCGGCGGCGGCGGTGGCGGCTTCGGCGGCCCGCGCGGCGGCGGAATGCCCCCCCAGGTCGTCGGCGAAGCCAAGGGCGTCGTTAAGTTCTTCAATGCGCACAAGGGCTTCGGCTTCATCGTCCGTGACGATGGCGGCGAGGACGTGTTCGTCCACATCTCGGCGGTCGAGCAGGCCGGGCTTCAGGGCCTGGCCGAGGGCCAGCCGCTCGAGTTCACCCTGGTCGACCGGGGCGGACGCGTGTCGGCGACCGACCTCAAGATCGAGGGCGATCCGCTTCCGGTCGAGGCCGGAGGCGCGCGCGAGCGCGGGCCACAGCGCCAGCTGACCGGCGAGAAGGCGACCGGAACGGTCAAGTTCTTCAACGCGACCAAGGGTTTCGGCTTCATCACCCGTGATGACGGCCAGCCCGATGCGTTCGTTCACATTTCCGCGGTGGAGCGGGCCGGGATGATCTCTCTCAACGAGGGCGACCGGATCGAGTTCGAGCTCGAGGTGGACCGCCGCGGCAAGACCGCAGCGGTGAACCTGACGCCGATCCAGTAAGGATCAGCAGCCAGGACAAGGAAAGGCCGGCCTCGCGCCGGCCTTTTTTTGTTGGGCCCGGGACGATCCCCCGCCTCGGCCGGATGGCGATCTAGGTCGCCATCTTCAGCAGCGTCTCGACGAGGTCGGCTTCGTGCGCGGGCTTGTCGCGGCGGATCCTCGAGATCCGCGGGAAACGCATCGCCAGCCCTGATTTGTGGCGCTTGCTGGCATGGATCGAATCGAACGCCACCTCGAGCACCAGGGTCTTTTCCACCTCGCGGACCGGCCCGAAGCGCTGGACCGTGTGGTTGCGGACGAAGCTGTCGAGCCATTTCAGCTCCTCGTCGGTGAAGCCGAAATAGGCCTTGCCGACTGGAAGCAGCTCGCCGGCCTGCTCGGGCGGCGCGCTCCAGCAGCCAAACGTATAATCGGAATAATATGAAGAGCGCTTGCCGCTCCCCCGAGCGGCGTACATCAGCACGCAATCGGCGGTCAGCGGATCGCGTTTCCACTTGTACCACAGCCCGACCCGTCGCCCCGGCACGTAGAGGCTGTCGCGCCGCTTGAGCATCACCCCTTCGATCGCCGAGTCCCGGGCTCCGGCCCGAATGGCCTCGAGCGCGTCGAAGCTGTCGGCGGCGATCGTCGCCGACAGGTCGAAACGCTCAGGGTCGAGCCCAGCGATAAACGCTTCGAGCCGGTCCCGCCTCTCCGTCCAGCCGAGGCCGCGAAGATCCTCGATGCCGTCGAACAATATGTCATAGAGCCGGACGAAGGCGGGATAGTCGCCGAGCATCTTCGCCGAAACGATCTTGCGCCCGAGCCGCTGCTGGAGGGCGTTGAAGCTGCCGGCCTGGCCACCCTGAAAGCCGCCCTTCACGAGCAGCTCGCCGTCGAGGACTCCGTCGCTGACGAAGGCCGAGGCGATCTCGGGAAAGGTTCGGGTGATGTCGTCTCCGGCCCGGCTGTAGAGGCGGGTCTCGCCGCCGGCGCGAACCAGCTGGACCCGGATCCCGTCCCATTTCCACTCCGCCGCATATTCGGCCATCGACAGCCGCTGGTCGTCGAGCGGATGGGCGAGCATGAAGGGCCGGAAAACGGGGACATTCTCCGCCGTCGGCTGAGCGCCGCGGCCCTCGGCCCAGTCGAACAGCGGCAGATAAGGCGGCCGGATGCCGTGCCAGACCTCCTCGACGGCGTCGACGTCGAGATCGAACGCCTTGGCCAGAGCCACCTTGGCAAGGCGGGCGGAAATGCCGATCCGGAGCTCGCCGGTCGCCAGCTTGAGAAGCGCGAAGCGGCCCGAAGCGTCGAGATGGTCGAGCATCTGGGCAAGGGCTCCAGGCGCCTCGGCCCGCCCAAGCTGGCCGAGGCGCTCGACGACGCTGGCAATTCGGAGCGTTCCGTCGTCGAGGTCGGCCGGCTGGTCCTTCGGCCGCGGCCAAAGCAGGGACACGGTTTCGGCCAGGTCGCCGACATAGTCCCAGCTCATGTAGAACAGGGTCGGATCGATCCTTTCCTCGACGATCGCCCGGATCGCGGCCGGCTTCACTGCGGGAAGGTTGAGCTCTCCGGTCAACGCCGCCAGCGCATAGCCGCGGTCGGGGTCCGGAGTCCGTCTGAGGTAATCGCCGATCAGCTTCAGCTTCGTGCTTCGCGAGCGCGTGTAGACGAGCGAGTCGAGAAGCTGTGAGAATGACCGCATCGGGCCGCTAATCTCCGCTGGTCGGCGAGTCCAGGCAAGCCCATGACGATCTTGCGGCTCCTCCTGTTCCTTTCCGCCCGCGGCGGCGAAGGCTTCAGAAACGCACCGACGCGATGATCCGGCGGACAGTCGATCGAGGCAGCCATCTGCTCGCCTGCGCGCCGGCCTTATTCGCGAAGCCGGGAATGACGATCGCCCGGTTGCGGTCGAGGCCGTCGAGGCCGGCCTTCACCACTCCGGCGGCATCGCCCTTGAACCGCTTCAGAGCCGGCCCCTTATAGCCGGCCACCTCGCCGAACTCGGTCGCGGTCGGGCCCGGGCAGAGCGCCGACACCTTGATCCCTCTTCCCTTCAGCTCCTGGTGGAGCGCTTCGGTGAAGGAGAGGACATAGGCCTTGGTGGCGAAATAGACGGCGGAGCCGGGACCGGGCTGGAAGGCCGCGGTCGAGGCGACGTTGAGAATCGCGCCCTTGCCCCGCTCGATCATCGGCCCGAGCGCGAGGTGGCACAATAGGGTGAGCGTCCGGACGTTGAGATCGATCATCTCACGCTGCCGGTCGAGCGGCTGGCCGGCGAAAGCGCCGCCACCGCCGAAGCCGGCATTGTTGATGAGGGTAGCGACGGCGAGGCCCTCGGCGGCGACCTGGGCCATCAGACTTTCCGCGGCTCCGCCCTCGGCCAGATCGGCGGCGATGACGTGGACGTCACCGCCGATTTCCGACTTGAGCGCTTCCAGCCGGTCGCGGCGGCGGGCGACGAGCAAAAGGGCCTCGCCGCGGGCCGCGCACTGGCGGGCGAATTCGGCACCCAGACCGGCGGAGGCGCCGGTAATCAGGGTGACCGGCCGGGTCACGGCTTCAGCGAGGCCTTGACGATCTTGCCCGGAGCTCGCGGCGGCTCGCCCTTCGGCAAAGCGTCGACATGCTCCATCCCCTCCACCACTTCGCCCCAGACGGTGTACTGGCCGTCGAGGAAGCGGCAATCGTCGAAGCAGATGAAGAACTGGCTGTTGGCGCTGTCCGGATCGTTCGCCCGGGCCATCGAGGCGGTTCCGCGGACGTGAGCCTCGCGGCTGAACTCGGCCTTGAGATTGGGCCGCTGCGATCCGCCCATCCCGGTCCCGGTGGGATCGCCGCCCTGGGCCATGAAGCCGTCGATCACGCGGTGGAAGACGACATTGTCGTAAAAGCCTTCCTCGACGAGGTCGCGAATGCGCTCGACATGGCCGGGCGCGAGATCGGGCCGAAGCCGGATGACGACGTCGCCGCCGCTGTCGAGGTTCAGGACCAGAGTGTTCAGTTCGCCGGCCATCATCGTCTCCTGGAAGCTTGGTTCGAGTCCGCCGCCGATTAGGCCGCGGTCGCCGGCGGCGCCACCCCATATCGACAGGGGCTCGAGGCCGGCGGCGACGCCGCTGGGCATTGCGGGCGGCGACCACACACAATAGGAAGCGGCTGGTTCAGCGTTCGGGCGGGAAAGGCGAGATGAGCGACAGCGAACTCGAGACCGCCGAAGGCACGACTCTCGCCGAGGATCGGCTCGACGAGGACGATCGGCTGAAGCCCGAATTCGTCAGCGCCGTCATGGAGCGGGTCGAAGCGGGCGACGACGAGGGCGCCCGGACGCTCGTCGAACCGCTCCATCCCGCCGACATCGCCGATCTGCTCGAGCTGGTCGATCGCGACGATCGCCGCGCTCTCGCCAAGGCGCTCTCCGGAATCCTCGACGGCGACGTCCTCGCCGAGATGAACGACTGGGTCCGCGACGAGCTGATCGAGGCGCTCGAGCCGCATGAGGTCGCCGAGATTGCCGGCGAGATGGAGACGGACGACGCCGTCGCGATCATCGAGGACATGGAGGAGGAGGATCAGCGCGCCGTCCTCCGGGCGCTCGATCCCGACGATCGCGCCGCGATCGAGGAGGCGCTTTCCTATCCGGAGGAATCGGCCGGCCGGCTCATGCGGCGCGACACGGTCGCCGTGCCCGAGCATTGGACCGTCGGCCAGGTCATCGATTTCCTTCGCGCCGGCGACGACATGGCGACGGACTTCTGGGAAGTGTTCGTCGTCGATCCCGCCCATCGGCCGGTCGGCACCTGCCTCCTGTCCTGGATCCTGAGGACTCCCCGGCGAATCCCGATCGCCGACGTCATGAAGCGCGAGCAGACTCTGATCCCGGTCGACATGGACCAGGAAGAGGTCGCCCTTCGATTCCAGAAATACGCCCTCATTTCGGCCGCGGTCGTCGATCAGGGCGGCCGGCTGGTCGGCATGATCACCGCCGACGACGTCGTCCATATCGTTCAGGAGGAAGCGAGCGAGGACGCCTTGCTGCTGTCCGGCGCGGGCGTCGAGGGCGACATCAACGAGCCGGTCCGCGACAGCTACAAGGCGCGGGTCCGCTGGCTGATGGCCAACCTCGTCACCGCTTTGGTCGCTTCGTCGATCATCGCCCTGTTCGGCGCCGCCATCGAGGAGATGGTGGCCCTTGCGGTGCTGATGCCGATCGTCGCCTCGATCGGCGGCAATGCCGGCACCCAGACGATGGCGGTGTCGGTTCGCGCTCTGGCGATGAACCAGCTGACCCGCTCCAACACCTGGCGAACGATCATCCGGGAAATCTCGGTGGCGCTCCTCAACGGCCTCACCATCGCCGCCCTGCTCGGGATCGGTGCCGGCCTCATTTTCGCCAATGCGCAGCTTGGCGCCGTCATCGCCGCCGCGATGCTGATCAACATCCTGCTCGCCGGCCTGTCCGGCGTCGTCGTCCCCGTCTTTCTCGAACGCAGCGGCCAGGATCCGGCGGTCGCCTCCTCCGTGTTCGTGACGATGATCACCGATTCGATGGGCTTCTTCATCTTCCTCGGCCTTGCGGTGGCGACCGGCCTCGTCGGCTAAACCCTTGATCAGGTTATAGGAACCGGTCATTGACAGCGAATGGCTGAGCTTCACATCATCAAGGTCGCGGTCGGCTGCGCAAGCGTCGAGGCTCTGCGGCGGCGCCAGAGTTCGCGGTTCGACGGAGCGGTCGTTCCGATCACGACCCGATATCGTCCGAAGCGCGCCGAGGAGCTCGTCGGAGGCTCGATCTACTGGATCGTCAAGCACCGGATCTCGGTCCGCCAGACCATCCTCGGCTTCGCCGAAAGCGCCGATCGACGAACGATCATCCGCCTCGATCCGGAACTGGTCAGCGTTCGCGCCTTGCCGAAGCGCGCCCATCAGGGCTGGCGCTATCTCGCCTCGGCCGACGCTCCGCCGGATCTCGACGGCGAGGATGACGGGATCATGAGCCTTCCGCCCATTCTCGCCGAGCAGCTCGCCATCTTAGCGCTGATTTGAACCGCAGCTCACCTGGCCGGCGCCGGGGCCGCTGACGTTGCAGGACGGGCGGCCTGAAATGACGACGTTGCCGAGCCCCATGGCGCTGACATTGGCCTCGCGCGACACGGCGAAGGTGACGGTGCCGAGCGTGTTGGTGACGAGCGTCGCATTGTCGGCGCGCAGTCCGGAGCCATCGACATCGCCGGTCCCGTCGACCGTCGCTCGAAGCGTCTCGGCAGTGCCCGTGACGTCGATCCGGCCGGAGCCGAGCAGGCCGACGGAAAGCGCGTCGGCGGCGATCCCCGTCGCCCGAAGCCGGCCGCTTCCCTGGACGGCGAGTTCCACCCGAAGGCCCTCGGCGCGGTCGACGTCCAGGCTTCCGGGTCCGATCAGGCGCGCCGAGCGAAGGGTTCGGGAGGTCAGCTCGATCGTCACCGGCCCCGCCTGGACGGCATTGCCGCTCCGCTCGCCGGTGCGGTCCCTGCGGATCCGGAGAGTCTGGCCGGTCACGTCGATCGCCAGCCGCTCGAGGGCTTCCCTCGTCCCCGAAGCCCGGGCGGTGGTGGAGCGGCCGCTCGTCACCCGAACGATATAGGGGCCTTCGACGATGATCCGGTCGAAGTCGGTGACGGAATAGCTGCGTTCCGCCCCGAAGGCGGGCGCGGCGTGGGCGGCTGCAAGGGCAAGGACGAAGGGCAGGATCCGGTTCATCACCGAACCATGCCCGCAAAAGGGTTAATGGTCGATAAGCGTCGGGCTCACGCCTCGCAGCGGACGTCGCCTGAACCCATCTTGTTGACGCTGCAGCGGGCCTGACCGGCGACCATGACATCGCCCGAGCCCATCACGGTGACCGAGGCCGCCTCGCTGGCCCGGATGCTGACGTCGCCCGATCCGACGACGGAGACGTCGGCATTGCGGCTTTCGACGGCGGCGAGGTCGACATCGCCAGAGCCGGCGATGCTGACGTCGGTGGTCTGCGCCTGGCCGCTGCCGGCGCGGATATTGCCCGATCCGGCCACGGCGAATCGTCCGTCCTCGACCCGAAGCGAGGCGATCTCGATATTGCCCGATCCGCCGATCGACGCTTCGAAGCGCTGGCCCTGGACATTGTCGATCCGGATGTCGCCGGAGCCGCCGATCGACGCCTTGGCAATCGCCGGAAGGGTGACGTAGACGGTGACGTCGTGGCGGCGGCCGCTCCAGCCGGTCCGGTCCTTCGTGCCGATATGAAGCTCGTTGCCGCTGGTCCTGATCTCCAGATCGGCGAGCTCGCGCTCGTCGCCTTCGGCGCGAACCGAGGGCGCTCCGCCGACGGTGACGATCACATTGTGGTGGCCGCCGAGCGAAACCGAATCGAACGCCCCGACCTGGAAGCTGCGCTCGCCGCCCGAGCCGGTGGCCTCAGCGGCCTCGCCCTTCTGGGCTTCGACGGCATTGCAGGCGGCCAAGGCAAGGGCCGAAACGAGGGCGATCGCTGAGCGCATCGTCTTTCTCCATCCGTGTTATTGGTATAATACACGCGCATTCGCTCATGGCAACAAAAAAGGCGGCCGAGAGGCCGCCTTCTTCGCTCGTGCCGGAGCCGGGGCTCAGGCTTCGACCTTCGCCTTGTGATGAATGACGGCCGCCTTGTTGAGGATCTCGAGAAGCTTCTCGAGCGCCGCCTTCTCGTCGATCTCCTCCATCGCGCCGAGCTCGCGGGCGAGACGGGTGGAGGCAGCCTCGAAGATCTGGCGTTCCGAATAGCTCTGCTCGGGAGCGTCGTCGGGACGGAACAGGTCGCGAACCACTTCCGCGATCGACACGAGGTCGCCGGAATTGATCTTCGCTTCATATTCCTGGGCTCGGCGCGACCACATGGTGCGCTTGACCTTCGGCTTGCCCTTCAGGGTCGCAAGCGCCTCCTGCATCGTCTTGTCCGAGGACAGCTTTCGCATGCCGACGCTCTCGGCCTTGTTGGTGGGAACCCGGAGCGTCATCTTCTCCTTTTCGAAGCGGAGCACATAGAGCTCGAGGCTCATGCCCGCGATGTCCGTGCTCTGAAGTTCGATCACACGGCCTACGCCGTGCTTGGGGTAAACGACATAATCGCCAACGTCGAAGCTCAACGCCTTCGTTGCCATCAAT
>CAMPIH010000047.1 GCA_946886275.1 uncultured Sphingosinicella sp. | reverse complement strand
GATCGTCGATCGCATCGAAACCCAGCCGGCGGTAAAGCCGAGCCGCACCCAGGTTGGTCTTGTCCACGGAGAGCCGGACCGGCTTGCCGGCGCGATGGGCCTGTTCGATCAGGTCGGCGACGATGGCCGTTCCGATCCCGGCGCCCCGCGATTCCGGACGAAGGATGATGTCGACGAGGTGAAGATGCTCGCCGGTCTCGTTGAGATAGAGTCGCCCTATCCTCCGTCCGCCCTGCTCGACGATCAGCCACTCGCCGTCGGGAAACACGGTCCGGAAATGGCGGTGCTGCGCCCGATGCTGCTGGTCCAGGAAAGCGGACAGCGCCTCCTCCGGCCAGTCCAGGCCGGCGAATTCCGAGACTCGGGTCGAAGCATAGAGCGAAGCGACGAACGGCTGGTCCGACTCCGTCTCCGGGCGATAGGCGATCTGGAGTCCGGCGGCGGCGCGCCTGACGGGCGGCACCTCAGTTGAAGATGGCGAGCATCCGCCGGGGATTGCCGGTGCTGCTCAGGAACAGCTGCAACGGTCCATATTGGCGGTGATTGAGCGTGTAGATGAGGTCGCCCGGCATTGATGAGCCGCGGGTCACGTCGAACACGGCGGCGAAGGCGCGATCGCGAAGCGAGGCCGGCCGGACGCCTTCCGACTGAAGCGGCTGAATGCCGGCCAGCCTGAGCTCGAAGCCGCCGCCGACCGCGAAGGTCGCGCCGATCTGAGTCGACCATTCCTCGATCTCCGCCTGGGACAAGGACAGCATTCCGCGGGTGAGCGGAGTGGCGGCGAGCACCTTTCGGGCCTGCCGGGTCACCGCGGGGCGAAAGGCGGTCCCCGCAAGAGCGATCGTGCCCGCCAGGGCCGCGCCGATGGTGATGAGGATATTGCGCCTGGAAAGAGTCGGTCGCGCCTGTTCCATTCTTGCCCCCTCTTGCCGCGAGCCGATCCCCATCGGCCGCGCTACGAAAATGAAGCTTATCCCCAATCATCGCTTGAGCCTAGCGGTTTTGGAGCGCGCGAATCGTCCGCGCCCGACGTCGATCGCGCTTGAGATTTGCGGCCCGCCTTGCCACGGGAGGCGCCATGCACGGCCTTCCTCCGCCGCCGCCGAACCTGCTGGACGGGGCGGCCCTGTTCCTCGATTTCGACGGCACCCTCGTGGAGCTTGCCGAAACGCCTGCGGCGATCCGGGTCTCTCCTGGCCTCGGCCCGCTGCTCGAGCGGCTGCGCAGGCGCCTCGAAGGCCGGCTGGCGATCATCAGCGGCCGTTCGCTGGCCGATCTCGAGCGGCACGTCGCTTGCGCCGGCATCGCCTTTTCGGGCTCGCACGGCCTCGAGCTTCGCCTGGCCGACGGAACCGCTTTGCCGCTGAGCATTCCGGCCGGGCTCGAGGCGATGCGCGCCGCCGTGATCGCTTTCGCCGAAGGAACGGAGGGCCTTCTGGTCGAGGAGAAGCCGGTCGGAATCGCTCTCCACTATCGCCTTGCGCCCGCCGAAGCGCAGCGGGCCGAGACCTTCATGGCCGGGCTTGCCAGGACTTATGGAATGACACTCCAGCGCGGACAGATGGTCGTCGAGCTTCGCCCGGAAGGCGCCACCAAGGGCGATGCGCTTCGCGCCTTCATGACGGAACCCGACTTTGCCGGTGCGCGTCCTGTCTTCGTGGGAGATGATCTGACGGACGAGCACGGCTTCGAAGCCGCCGCCGGTCTCGGCGGCGCGGGGATCCTGGTCGGACCCGAGCGCCCGAGCGCCGCCCGCTTTCGCCTCGCCACCGTTGCCGCCGTTTCGGGCTGGCTGAGCGAGGCGGCATGAGGAACCTGAACCTGTGGCCGATCGGCAATTGCCAGGTCAGCGCCCTTGTCGACGATGAAGGCGGTTTCATCTGGGCCTGTCAGCCGCGGGTCGACGGCGATCCGCTCTTCTGCGCGCTTCTCGATCCCAAGGGAGAGAGCCCGGTCCCGCGCGGAGAATGGCGGATCCGCCTGGAAGGGCAGGTCTCCGCCGAGCAGCGCTACGTCAAGAACACGCCGATCCTCGTCACCCGATTGACCGACGAGCAAGGCGGGGTCGCCGACCTTTACGATTTCTGCCCCCGCTTCGAACGGTCGGGACGAATGTACCGGCCGGTGGCGTTCGCACGGATCCTCCGGCCGATCGCCGGCGCGCCGCGGGTTCGGGTCGACGTCAATCCTTCGGCTAACTGGGGCGGGCGCGACGCCGATCGCACCAGCGGCAGCAACCATATCCGCTTCCTTCTGAAGCCGCAGCCGCTCCGGCTGACGACGGACGCGCCGGTCCTCCATTTGCTCGAAGGCCGGGCTTTCCGGCTCGAGAGGAGCCTTCACTTCTTCCTCGGCCCGGACGAGCCCTTCGTCGGCAACGTCAACCAGGTGCTGGCGACGATGCTCCACCAGACCTCCGACCATTGGCGCGAATGGGTTCGCGGGCTGGCAATCCCGCTCGAATGGCAGCGCGTGGTGATCCGGGCGGCGATCACCCTCAAATTATGCCTTCACGAGGAAACCGGGGCGATCGTCGCGGCGCTCACCACCTCGATTCCGGAGGCCGCCAATTCCGGCCGCAACTGGGACTATCGCTACTGCTGGATCCGCGACGCCTACTACACCGTCCAGGCGCTCAACCGCCTCGGGGCGCTCGACGTCCTGGAAAATTATCTCTCCTATCTTCGCAACATCGTCGACCAGGCCGAAGGGGGCATCATCCAGCCACTCTACTCGGCGTCAGGGGAGCCGAAGCTCGAGGAAGGGGTGGCCGAACATCTCGCCGGCTATCGCGGCATGGGCCCCGTCCGGGTCGGCAACGCCGCTTATACCCAGGTCCAGAACGACGCCTACGGCCAGGTCATCCTGTCCAATGCCCAGGCCTTCTTCGACGAGCGGCTCTATCGCAAATCCACCGCCGAGGATTTCACCGCCCTCGAACGGGTCGGCGAACGGGCCTGGGAATCGCACGACGAGCCGGACGCCGGCTTGTGGGAATTCCGCACCCGCACCGCCGTCCACACCTATAGCTCGGTGATGAGCTGGGCAGCCTGCGATCGGCTCGCCAATATCGCGACGGAGCTGGGCCTGGCGGAGCGCGCCGAAATCTGGCGCGAGCGGGCGGACTCGATCCGCGGCGCCATCGAAACCAAGGCGTGGCACGAGGGGGAGCGCAGATTCGCCGCGACCTTCGGCGGCGACGAGCTCGATGCCAGCCTTCTCCAGCTGATCGACATGCGCTTCCTCGACGCCGCCGACCCACGCTTTCTCAACACGTTCAACGCGGTGGAGCGCGGCCTCCGCCGCGGCGAGCATATGCTGCGCTACGCGGCCGAGGACGATTTCGGCCTGCCGGAGACGGCGTTCAATTTCTGCACCTTCTGGCTGATCGAGGCGCTCCACCTTGTCGGAAGAGCGGAGGAAGCGCGCGAGCTTTACGAGAAGATGCTCGAGCGGCTGACCCCCGCTGGTCTGCTTTCGGAGGACACCGACTTCGAGACCGGCGAATTGTGGGGAAACTATCCGCAGACTTATTCGCTGGTCGGATTGATCAATTGCGCTGGGCTATTGTCCAGGCCCTGGACTTCGGTCCGCTGACATGGAGGTCAATTCGCCACCGGCATGAGCCGACTGATCGTCATCTCCAACCGGGTGTCGACGCCCAAGCCGCGAAGCGCCAACGGCTCCCAGGGCGGGCTTGCCGTCGCTCTCGCCGCGGCCCTGCGCGAATATCGCGGCCTGTGGTTCGGCTGGTCGGGCGAGAAGACCGACGAATATACCGGCCAGATAAACCTTCACCGCGAGGACGGAGTCACGACCGCGACGATCGACCTCGAGGAGCAGGACGTCGACGAATATTATAACGGCTATGCCAACCGAACCTTGTGGCCGCTCTTCCATTACCGGATCGACCTTGCCGAATATGACCGAAGCTTCGGCGCCGGCTACGAACGGGTGAACGAGCGCTTCGCCGAAACCGTGACTCCCCTGATCGAGCCGGACGACCTGATCTGGGTCCACGATTATCACCTGATCCCGCTCGGCCAGCAGCTCCGCCAGCGCGGCCTTCGCAACCGGATCGGCTTCTTCCTGCACATCCCGTGGCCGCCACAGCGGCTGCTCGTCTCGCTTCCGTTCCACGAGCGGCTCGTCAAATCCATGCTGGCCTACGACCTGATCGGTTTCCACACGGAGGAATGGCTCGAGAGCTTCCACCATTATGTCACTCGCGAGCTGGGCGGCAGCGTCGCCGCCGACGGCACGGTGACGGTCGGAAGCCGGACGGTGAAGACGGCCGCCTTCCCGATCGGAATCGACTTTTCGGAGTTCGACAAGACGCTCGCCAGCGAGGAGACCAAGTCGGCCTTCGAAACGCTGAAGCGAAGCGCCGAGGACAAGAAGATCATCATCGGAGTCGATCGCCTCGATTATTCGAAAGGGCTCGAGGAACGGTTCCAGGGCTATCGCCGCTTCCTTGAGGAGAATGACGACTGGCGCGGTCGGGTATCGTTCCTGCAGATCGCCCCGCCGTCGCGCGAGGAGGTCCATACCTACGAGGCGATACGCGAGCGGCTCGACGAGCTTTCCGGTCGGATCAATGGCGAGTTCGCCGAGGTCGACTGGGTACCGATCCGTTACGTCAATCAGGGTTATCCTCGCGAAGCCCTGGCCGGCTTCTACCGCGCTTCCGACGTCGCCCTGATCACGCCGCTGCGCGACGGAATGAATCTGGTCGCGAAGGAATTTGTCGCCTCGCAGGATCCTGCCGACCCGGGAGTCCTGATCCTCTCCCGCTTCGCTGGCGCGGCTCACCAGCTCGGGGAAGCCCTGCTCGTCAATCCCTACAGCAAGGACGAGCTCAGCGACGCGATCCGCGAGGCGCTCGACATGCCCAAGGCGGAACGGATCCGGCGCTGGGAGAAGATGGTCGACAATGTCCGAAAGGAGGACGTGCTGGCCTGGCGCCGAGGCTTCGTCGAGGCGCTTCAATCGGTCTCAGCCGAACAGGCGTCCGACCTGGTGCCAGCCCTTGAATGATGCCGGACACAGGTCGGGCGGCGCCTCTAGGGAAGAACGCCGCCCTTAAGTGGTTCGATTATCAGGCCGAACATGGCCACAGGCTTAACATGAGTAGCAAAGTGCAACGACCAGCCAGACCGGCCAGGCGGCGACGGCCATCAGGGTCCCGAGCGGCAATTTGCTGGTCGACGTGACGGCTTCGCCCCGCAACGCCATCAGCGCCACCGCGACCAGGCCGAGAAGGCCGGCGCCGACGAGGATGGAGGGCAGCTGGAGAGCGCCAACCCAGGCGCCGATGCCGGCAAGCAAGATCGGGTCGCCGCCGCCCATCCCTTCGCGGCCGCGGATCCGACGATAGAGCAAGGCGATCGCGGCCAGCACGATGAAGCCGGCGGCCGCGCCGATCGCCCGTTCCTCGAGAGAAGGGCCGAGGCCGAGCCAGGCGACGGCCAGGCCGGCCGGGATCAGCGGCAAGGTCAGCCTATTGGGAAGCCAGTGATGCTCGAGATCGAGGGCGGCGATGACGAGCAGCCACCAACCGAGCAAGGAGGTGGCGATAGCGAGTGGGAGCGGGTGAGCGAGGACCGCGATCAGAGCCACTCCGGCGGAAGCCAGCTCGACCGTGACATGGCGCCGGTCGATCGCTGCCCCGCAGCTTCGGCAGAGTCCCTTCTGGCGCGCGAAAGAGAGGATCGGCACCAGCTCCCTTGCCGTCAGCCGGGCGCCGCAATGGTCGCAGCGCGAGCGACCGCCGACGATTCCTTCGTCTCTCGGCCAGCGGATCATGAGGGTGGCGAGGAAGCTTCCGACGATCGCCCCAAGCAGCAGAGCCAGCGGCGCTATCAGCCAAAGCGAGGGGCCGTCGCTCAAGACCCAGCGGCGGCGAGGAGGCGTTGCGCCTGAACCAAGTGCGGCCGATCGATCATCCTGCCGTCGAGCGACAGCGCCCCCGCTTCGGGATTGGCGGCGAAGGCCGCAACGACTGCTCGGGCATGGCTCAACTCCGCCTCGCTCGGAGTGAAGGCCTGGTTGATCACCGCCACCTGATCGGGGTGGATCGCCATCATCCCGGTAAAGCCGTCGCGGCGCGCCCGGCCGGCAAAGGCGGCGAGGCCATCAAGATCCCGGAAGGCGGGGTAGACGGTCTCGATCGGGGCGACTCCTGCCGCGGCGGCGCCGAACAGGCACAAGGCGCGGGCGATCTCATAGGGGGTGGTGAAGCTGCCGTCTTCCTCGCGCGAGGTGGCGGCGCCGATTGCCGCCGGAAGATCCTCGGCGCCCCAGGTGAGGCCGGCCAGTCTCTTGTGCCCACCATAGGTGCCGAGGCCGAAGATGGCCGCCGGCGTTTCGGTGCCGATGGCCAGAATGCGGGCGGTGACATTGCCCCGTTGCGCCAGCCGGCGGGCGAGCTCGGCGACCGAAGCGCCGCCCTCGGCCTTGGGAAGCACGAGTCCGTCCGGATGGGCCGGAAGCAGCGCCTGAAGATCCTTGTCCGCCTCATCGCTATCGAGCGGGTTGATCCTTACCCAAAGCCTGGCCGATTCGTTGGCGGCGAGGAATGCCGCCACCGCCCGCCGTGCCTCCGGCTTGGCCGTGGCCGCCACCGAATCCTCGAGATCGAGGATCAAGGCGTCGGCGCCGGATTTCAGCGCCTTCTCCATTCGATCGGGGCGATCGCCGGGAACGAACAGGAGAGACCGAAGCCTCATCAGGGCTGCCTCTGCATCAGCGCCGCCCGTTCCATGACGCAGACCAGCTCGTCGCGCTGGTTGAACATTCGGTGCTCGAAGGTGACGATGCCCGCGTCCGGCCGGGACTGGCTGTCCTTCAGGCCCACCACCTCGGTTTCGGCGCGGAGCGTGTCGCCGATGAAGACCGGCTTCGGCATCCGGACCTTGTCGTAGCCGAGATTGGCGACGAGCGTTCCGAGCGTCGTGTCGCCGACCGACAGCCCGACCAGCAAAGCGAAGGTGAAGGTGCCGTTGACGACGATCCGGCCGAACTCGGTCTGCTCGGCATAGGTCTCGTCGAGGTGGAGCGGCTGCGGATTGTGAGTCAGGGTCGAGATCAGAAGATTATCCGTCTCGGTCACGGTGCGGTGCGGCTGGTGCCTGATCCGGTCGCCCAGGGTCCATTGCTCGTAATAGCGACCGGGCATCAGGCCTTTTCCGCTTTCTCGATCCTGGCCAGCAAGGTTCCTTCGCTCACCTGCGCCCCCTCCTTCGCCTCAAGCAAGGCGACCATGCCATCAAACGGGGCGGTGAGGCTATGTTCCATCTTCATCGCCTCGAGGGTGAGGAGCTTCTGGCCCTTGACGACCCACTCTCCCTGCCTCGAGTCGACGGAGATGATCCGGCCCGGCATCGGTGAGATCAGCGATCCGTCCCCCGCGGCGGCACTGCCCCCGGCTCCCGATCGGCCGGGGAGGTCGAAGCCGAAGGCCTGGCCACCGGAAAAGACGACCAGCTGATCCACGAAGGTGGCGGAGCCGGCGGACATCGCCTCGTCGCTGGCGAGATCGACGATCCGGGTTTCGCCACGATGCGCGATCGCCACCTTTTCCGATTCAGGCTGGTTGAGTCGAAGCCCAGCGACGAGCTGCCAGGGATCCTTCTCGTCCCCAGAACCGAAGTCGGCCGACCGAATGGCCGCCGCCGCCAGCCGCCAGACGCCTTCGTCCGGTTCGGCGGGCGGCACGAGATCGTCGATATGCCTCGGAATGAACCCGGTATCGACGGCGCCTTCCGAAAATTCGGGGTGGATCACCGCTTCGGCGAGGAAGGCAGCGTTGGTCTTGACCGGCCACACTTCGATTCCGTCGAGCAGATCGGAAAGCTCCGCCAGCGCGTTCTCGCGCCGATCCGAATGGACAATGATCTTGGCGATCATCGGATCGTAATGCGGACTGATCCGATCCCCTTCCTCGACTCCGGTGTCGATCCGGACATCGCCCCGTGAGTGGCGCGACTCGTCGTCGAGAAGGAAATGATCCAGCCGTCCGGTCGAGGGAAGAAAGCCGGTCGACGGGTCTTCCGCATAGAGCCGCGCCTCGATCGCATGGCCGGTCATGACCAGCTCGTCCTGACCCGCGGGCAGCGGCTCCCCGCTCGCGACCCGGAGCTGCCATTCGACCAGGTCCTGTCCGGTAATCTCTTCGGTCACCGGATGCTCGACCTGAAGCCGGGTGTTCATCTCCATGAACCAGATCCGGTCGGCGCGAAGGCCTTCGGAGGCGTCGGCGATGAATTCGACCGTGCCGGCGCCGACATAGTCGACCGCCTTCGCCGCCTTCACCGCGGCTTCGCACACGGCGGCGCGGGTCGCCTGGTCCATGCCCGGGGCGGGCGCCTCCTCGATCACTTTCTGGTGGCGGCGCTGGAGCGAGCAGTCGCGCTCGAACAAATGGACGACATTGCCATGGCTGTCGCCGAACACCTGCACTTCGATGTGGCGCGGCCGCTCGACATATTTCTCGATGAGGACCCGGTCGTCGCCGAAGGAGGCGGCGGCCTCGCGCTTGCAGCTCGCAAGCATCTCCTGGAACTCGCCGGCGTTATTCACCCGGCGCATGCCCTTGCCGCCGCCACCGGCGACCGCCTTGATCAGCACCGGATAGCCGATCCGGTCGGCCTCATCCTGGAGTCGATCGGGCGACTGGTCTTCGCCCAGATAGCCGGGCGTGACGGGAACGCCCGCCTCGGTCATCAGCTTCTTGGCGGCATCCTTCAGGCCCATGGCGAGGATCGACTCCGGTTTCGGTCCGATCCAGACCAGGCCGGAGTCGATTACCGCCTGCGCAAAGCCGGCATTTTCGGAAAGGAAGCCGTAGCCGGGGTGGATGGCCTCGGCGCCGCTCGCCCTGGCGGCGGCGATGATCTTTTCGCCGACAAGATAGCTTTCGCGCGCCGGAGAGGGACCAATGTGAACTGCCTCGTCCGCCTCGCGGACATGGAGCGCACGCGAGTCGGCGTCCGAATAGACCGCGACGGTCCGAATCCCGAGCCTTCGCGCGGTCCGGATCACCCGGCACGCGATCTCGCCGCGATTGGCGATCAGGATCGACTTCAGCATGAAGCGCAGCCGACGAACCAGGCCCGCCGGAAAGCCTCGAGCGCGATCAGGACGAGCGCCAAGGCGCTGAGCCAGTAAGGAAGCGGACGGTCCGACCGCGAAGCCCGGAGAGACTGGATCTCGAACGCGCCGCGGACCAATCCCGACACCAGGATCGTGACCGCGGCGACGGCGATGAAAAGGCTGAAGCCGTCCTGGTCCATCATCACATCCTGAACAGGCCGAACTGGGCCCGCTTCGCGATCGGCGCGTTCAGAGTCGCGCTGAAGGCGAGGCCGAGAACGTCGCGGGTCTGGGCGGGATCGATGATTCCATCGTCCCACAATCGGGCGGTGGCGTGATAGGGATTGCCTTCATCCTCGTAGCGCTGACGGATCGGGTCCTTGAACGCCTCCGCTTCCTCCGGAGTCCATTTGTCGGCGTCCTTGTGGACGGTCGCTAGGACGCTTGCCGCCTGCTCACCGCCCATCACGCTGATCCGGCTGTTGGGCCAGGTGAACAGGAAGCGTGGGCCATAAGCGCGGCCGTTCATGCCGTAATTGCCGGCGCCGAAGCTGCCGCCGATCAGGACCGTGATCTTGGGGACCTGAGCGGTCGCCACGGCAGTAACGAGCTTGGCGCCGTCCTTTGCGATCCCGCCCGCTTCATATTTGCCGCCGACCATGAATCCGGAGATGTTCTGGAGAAAGAGCAAAGGCGTTCGACGCTGGCAGGCGAGCTCGATGAAATGGGCGCCTTTCAGCGCGCTCTCCGAGAAGAGGATTCCGTTATTGGCCAAGATCGCGACCGGGATTCCCCAGATCCTGGCGAAGCCGCAGACGAGGGTGGAGCCGTAGAGCGGCTTGAACTCGTGGAATTCCGAGCCGTCGACGATCCGGGCGATCACCTCGTGGACGTCATAGGGGGTTCGGACGTCGTCCGGGATGACGCCGTACAGGTCTTCGGGATCGAGCTTCGGCGGCACCGGTTCGGCGAGGTCGATATCGACCTGCTTCACACTGTTCAGCCGGGCGACGATGTCGCGGACGATCGCAAGCGCATGCTCGTCATTCTCGGCGAGATGATCGACGACCCCGGAACGGCGGGCGTGGAGGTCGCCGCCGCCGAGCTCCTCGGCCGAGATCACCTCACCGGTCGCGGCCTTCACCAGCGGCGGCCCGCCGAGGAAGATCGTCCCCTGGTTGCGGACGATCACCGTCTCGTCGCTCATCGCCGGGACATAGGCACCGCCGGCGGTGCAGCTCCCCATCACGCAGGCGATCTGGGCAAGACCTTTGGACGACATCTGCGCCTGATTGTAGAAGATGCGGCCGAAATGCTCTCGGTCGGGGAAGACCTCGGCCTGGTGGGGGAGGTTGGCGCCGCCGCTGTCGACCAGATAGACGGACGGGAGGCGGTTCTCGAGCGCTATCTCCTGCGCCCGAAGATGCTTCTTCACCGTCATCGGATAATAAGTGCCGCCCTTCACCGTCGCGTCGTTGCAGACGATCATCGTCTCACGGCCCGACACCCGGCCGATCCCGGCAATCATGCCGGCGCCCGGCACCTCCCCCTTGTACATGTCGCAGGCGGCGAGCTGGCCGATCTCGAGGAAGGGCGAGCCGGGATCGAGCAGTCGCTCGACGCGGTCGCGCGGAAGAAGCTTGCCGCGAGCGACGTGGCGCTCGCGATGCTTGTCGGACCCGCCCTGAGCGGCGTCGGCAACCCGCGTTCGAAGCTCGTTCGCAAGGGCGCGATTATGCTCCGAGTAGCGCCGGAACTCATCGCCGTCCTCGTCGATCCTGGTGGTGAGGATGGTCATTGCGCGGCCTCGGCTTTCGCTTCCTTTTCCTCGAACCGTTCGACCGCGGCGGCGACCGCCTCCATCTTGCGCCGGTTCTTCGGGCTGAGCAGATATTGCCACACGCCGAGCAGGTTGACCGCGAACAGAACCGCATTCTGCCAAAGCAGGCCGCCGGTATCGTCCATCTGGGCGAAGGCGATCCAGGCGATGTTCATCGTGCAGAACAGGATGAAGCCGAAGCCCGTCACGCGCCGTCCGAAATCGCCCGCGAGCATGATCGCGGCGATGATTCCGCTGATCGTCGCATACCATTCGAGGATGGAAGCGAGGCTCATGCCGCGCCGATGAGCTCGCGGCCGATCAGCATCCGACGGATCTCGTTGGTGCCGGCGCCGATGTCGAGAAGCTTGGAGTCGCGATAATAGCGCTCGACCGGCCAGTCCTTGGTGTAGCCGGCTCCGCCGAGCGCCTGGACCGCCTCGTTCGCCACCCGAACCGCATTTTCGCTGGCGTAGAGGATCGCGCCGGCGGCGTCGAAGCGGGTGGTCCGGCCGGAATCGCAGGCCTTCGCCACCTGATAGACATAAGCGCGCGCCGAATTGAGGGCGACGTACATGTCCGCCACCTTGGCCTGGATCAGCTGGAAGCTGCCGATCGGCTTGCCGAACTGCTTTCGCTCCCGGACGTAGGGAAGGACGGAATCGAGGCAGGCCTGCATGATCCCGAGCTGGATTCCGGCGAGGACGGTTCGCTCATAGTCGAGGCCGGACATGAGCACGCCGACCCCGCCATTGACCGGTCCCATCACATTCTCGTCGGGGACTTCGCAGTCGTTGAAGACGAGCTCGGCGGTTGGCGACCCGCGCATGCCCATCTTGTCCAGCTTCTGGCCGATCGAGAAGCCCGGCATGTCCTTCTCGACGAGGAAGGTGGTGATCCCCCGCGAGCCTTCGCCGGGCGCGGTCTTGGCATAGACGACGAGCGTGTCGGCATCGGGCGCGTTGGTGATCCAGAACTTGGTGCCGTTGAGCACATAGCCGCCCTGTACCTTGTCGGCGCGAAGCTTCATCCCGACGACGTCCGATCCGGCACCGGCCTCGGACATGGCGAGCGAGCCGACATGCTCGCCGCTGATCAGCTTCGGAAGATATTTGCGCTTCTGATCCTCATTGCCCCAGCGCCTGATCTGGTTGACGCAAAGGTTGGAATGAGCGCCGTAGGACAGGCCGACCGAGGCCGAGGCGCGCGCCACCTCCTCCTGGGCGATGACATGTTCGAGATAGCCGAGGCCGAGACCGCCAAACTCCTCTTCCACCGTGATCCCGTGAAGGCCAAGCTCCCCCATTTCGGGCCAGAGCTCGCGCGGGAATCGATCCTTCTCGTCGATCTCGGCGGCAATCGGCTGGATCCGGTCGGCGGCGAAGCGCCGGGTGGTCTCGCGGATCGTTTCCGCCATCTCGCCGAGGTCGAAATCGAGGCCAAGCTCGGACATTGAATATTCTCCTGTGGAGCGGGCCGTAGCAGAGCGGCGAAGGATCGGACAAGGCGGCCCTTCGCTCTCGCAAAAAGGCTCTATGGAGCGCCCCGCTCACCGTGGACGTGCGGCTGAGGTCGCCGGACGGGCCGTGCCGCGGTGGGGCGAGACGGGATCGTCCTTGCGGGATCGGACTATATCCGTGCTCCGGGGCGGCCAAGCGACTTCGATGCCTCAGCAGCCTCGGATCACGAAGCGGTGAACGGGAGCGCCCTCACGGTCTACCCAGGAATAAGCATAGGCTCCCCCGAACGACATCGTCTGAACCATGTCCGCCTGCGAGCAGACGTATGTGCGCGATGCCCGTTCGAGCCGCTGCGGGGCGTCGGCAACGATCTCGTCGGCGCCGAGGTCGATCCGTCCATTGTAGCTGAGGGTGGTCCCGTCCACGGTCGTCGATTCGAGAATGGTGATCTCGTCGATGCGCATCGGCAGCTGGCGGTTCAACGCGACCGACGCGTTGCTCATCGCGCAGGCGACAATGGCCTGGATCTGCCCCGGGGTCAGTTCGGCCATCGGGCGCTCGCGAAGGTCAGGCTCGACACATTGGGCGGCGATTCGCGCGGTCTCATCCTGGCTGAGCGGCGCCGGTTGCGACCACGCCCCCGCCGCAAGCAGTACGGACCAGATATAGGCTCCCATTCAATCCCCCATAAATTCGCAGCGCTCGCGCGCCATTTTCGAACGCTCGCACAGCCGGACGGGCAAGTCACGCCGCTGCGTCGGCGATTTGATCAAGCCCGTCGGCGCGCTTATGTGCGCTCCCTGACAGTCGCTCCTTGCCGTCATCTCGGTTGAAGGACGATCCCGTTTGAATGCCGGCCGAGGCTGGCATGACGAAGGAAAGCGAAGACATGGCCAGTGCCCACGACCCGATCGTCATCCTCTCTTACGCTCGAACGCCGATGGGCAGCTTCCAGGGCGCGCTTGCCGGCGCTTCCGCCACCGAGCTCGGCGCCGCCGCGGTCCGCGCCGCGATCGAGCGGGCGGGGGTCTCAGGCGACCAGGTCGACAAGATCTTCATGGGCTGCGTTCTTCCCGCCGGCCTCGGCCAGGCGCCTGCCCGCCAGGCGGCGCTCGGCGCCGGGCTTCCCCGGTCGGTCGAGGCGACCACCGTCAACAAGGTCTGCGGATCGGGAATGCAGGCGGCGATGTTCGCCCACGACATGATCGCCGCCGGCTCCGCGGACCTGATCGTCGCCGGCGGCATGGAGTCCATGTCCAATTCGCCTTACCTCATGAAGAAGCACCGTTCGGGCGCCCGGATCGGTCATGACATGGTCTATGACCACATGATGCTCGACGGGCTCGAGGATGCCTATGACAAGGGCCGGGCGATGGGCACTTTCGCCGAGGACGCGGCCCGCGAATATCAGTTCACCCGATCGGCCCAGGACGAATATGCGATCGAGTCGTTGCGGCGCGCCAGCGAGGCGATCAGCTCCGGCGCGTTCGAGCGCGAGATCGTGTCTGTCACCGTCGCGACGCGGAAGGGCGAGGAGACGATCGCTGTCGACGAGCAGCCGGGAAAGGCGAATCCGGAGAAGATCCCGAACCTGAAGCCCGCCTTCGCCAAGGACGGAACGATCACCGCGGCCAATGCCTCGAGCATCAGCGACGGCGCCGCCGCGCTGGTCATCACCCGCCAGTCCGTCGCCGACCGGCTTGGCGTGAAGCCGGTCGCCAGGATCGTCGCCCATGCCGCCCATGCCCAGGAGCCGAGCAAGTTCACGACGGCGCCGGTTCCGGCGGTTCGCAAGGCGCTGGAGCGAGCGGGCTGGAGCGTCGGCGACGTCGACCTTTTCGAAGTGAACGAGGCTTTCGCCTGCGTGGCGATGATCGCGATGCGCGA
>CAMPIH010000046.1 GCA_946886275.1 uncultured Sphingosinicella sp. | reverse complement strand
ACGTCATATTCGCGCGGATCGTAGAGCGAGGCCGCCTCGCGGCAGAGCTGGACCAGCCGGTCGGTCTCGCCGGCCATGGCCGAGACCACGACCGCCAGCTGGTTCCCCGCCTCCGACTCCCGCTTGACCAGGCCGGCGACGTGACGGATCCGCTCGATGCCCGCCATCGAGGTGCCGCCGAACTTCATGACGATGCGTGACATGTGCGGCGCGCTTAGAAAGGCCTGTATGCGATGGCAAGCGCGCGAAGGCCGCCCGATGTGGACCGAACCCGCTGAACGGATCCGAAGCGGGCTCCCTTTCCCTTTCCGCACGTTGAGGGCAAGGAGACCCGAATGAGCACGAGCCCGACGATCGACCCGGCGGAAGCCCGCCATTTCGGCACGCTGGCGAAGGCGTGGTGGGATCCGCAAGGCTCCTCGGCGATGCTTCACCGGCTCAATCCGGTCCGGCTCGCCTACATCCGCGACCGGATCGACCAGCATTGGGGGTCTCGACGAATGCGACCTCAGGCCGCTCGCCGGCAAAAAGGCCGCGGACGTCGGCTGCGGCGGCGGATTGCTGGCCGAGCCGCTGGCTCGCCTCGGGGCCGAGGTCGTGGCCGTCGACGCCGCGGCGGAGACGATCGAGGTGGCGAGGGCGCACGCGCTCGGCCAGGGGCTGGAGATCGACTATCGGGTCGGTGGAGTCGAGCAGCTCTCCGGCCGCTTCGATCTCGTCACCTCGCTCGAGGTGGTCGAGCATGTCGCCGATGTCCGCGCCTTCGTCACCGGCCTCGCCGACGCCCTGGCCGATGACGGGCTTCTGATCCTGTCGACTCCGAACCGGACGGCCTGGTCGCGCCTGCTGATGATCGTCGTCGGCGAAGGCAGCGGCCAGATCCCCAAAGGCACCCATGATTGGGACAAGTTCCTGTCCCCTGAGGAGCTTTGCGCGCTTCTCAAGGATTCGGGGCTTCAAGTGACCGACGTGACCGGTCTCGGCTGGACCCCGACCCGCGGATTCGCGCTGACCGACGACAAGTCGCTCAATTATCTGGTGACCGCGAAACGGCCGGGATCACCTTCTTCCTGAACTGGCGGGCCGCGGCTCGCGCGCCAGCCTGCTCATCCAGACTGCCATTCGCTGGCTCTGCCGGACGAGCGAGTCGAGCTCGATCCACTCGCCCGGCGCATGGGCGCCGCCGCCGGACGCGCCGAGCCCGGCGAGAACGTCGGTATCGGCGGCAACGAAGCTCGAATCCGCGGCGCCGCGGCGGGCCGGATCGAATTCCGGCATTTCGGCGAGGCCGAGATCCCGGTTGACCGCGTTGAGGCTGGCGAGAAGCGCCCTATTGCCCTCGGTCGGCGCCATCGGCGGGTAGCCGTCTTCGGAGAAGATCAGCTCGGCGCCGGTATGGGGAAGATGCTGGGCGACGATTTCCTGCATGCGGGCGCGGATCCGCTGCTCCTGCTCGACCGACAGGGTGCGGATGTCGCCTCGGGCGATCGCCGTCTCGGCGACGATGTTGGTCTTTCCCGAGGCGCTGACGCGAAGGCCCTGATCGTCGATCGAGGCGGGGGTGCCGCCGCCGATCACGCCGACATTGTAGGTGAGGTTCGGCTCGGGCAGCTCGCGCCGGAAGGCGTCGAGGATCCGCGCCATTTCGTAGATCGCGCCATAGCCCAGATTCTCGCCGAAGACTCCGCTCGAATGGCCCGAGCGGCCGTTGGTCCGCAAGGTCCAGCTCGTCGAGCTTCGCCTGGCGATGGTGCCGAAATCGGTGCCGCCGTCGCGTGCCAGATTCTCGAACTCGAGCGCGAGATCGGCGTTTCGGCCGGCTTCGATCAGGTCGCGGCGGGCCAGCTCGAGCGGCGATCCGGGGCGCTCCTCGTCGCCGGTGAGCACGACGGTGATGTCGGCATCGTCAAGCGTTCCCGCCGCCTTCATCGCCCGCAAGGCGGCGACGATGACGACGAGGCCGCCCTTGTCGTCGCCGACCCCGGGACCGACGGCACGATCGCCTTCCAGGGTGAAGGCCTGGAAGGGGCTGTCCGGCTCGAACACCGTGTCGAGATGGCCGATGAGAAGCAGGCGCTTGCCTCTAGCGCCGGACGAGGAGGGCCGGTGGGTCGCGACGATGTGCCCCGCCCGGCCGGTTTCGCTCATGTCGATCCAGCGCACGTCGAACCCGAGCGGCTCGAGCTCCTCGCGGATCATCCGCCCGACCGCCTCGACCCCTTCGAGGTTCAGGCTTCCGCTATTCTGGTTCACCAGCCGCTCGAGGAGCTGCACCGACCGTTCTCGCTCGGTCGCGACCGTGTCGATCATCCGCCGTTCCGGCCGAGAGAGCTCGGCAGGCGCCGCGGTCGGCAGGACGAGCAGGAGCGGGAGCAGCAAGGTCATGAATCTCATCGGGATCTCCGTGGCGGCGCTGCTTGATCGGGATTTGAGGCGGAAGCGTCAAGCCGGGCGAACGGATGGCGGCGTCAAGCGTTGGCCGATCGGAAGGAGCAGGTGATGACGAACAAGCACCCCAAGCCGGCGGACCAGCCGGTCGAACGGCAGGACGATCTCGATCGCAACCCGTCGATCGGTCAGTCCAAAGGTCTTTTCAGCCGCAACTCGCCCGACGACGCCGAGCTGATCGAAGGCGAGAACACCGTCGAGGGCGATGTCGAAAATGATGCCGGACTCGGCCAAGGCGCCGATCCCAGGGTCGGCCGGACCAACGACTGATCTTCGCTCGAGCGCCGGTTCTAGAGCAGGCGGCCGGCGTCGAAGCTGAAGAACAGGGTGACGCCGCCGGAATATTGATCCCTACAGCCGAAGGTCCGGACGATCGGGGAATCGGCGGCGTCGCCGATCAGCCGGTCGTAGCCGGCATGGGCATAGATTCCGAAATTGCGGCCGAGCATGTGGGTGATCCCCGCCACCACGCCGACCGAATGAAAGCCGCCGCCCGGATCGAAAGGCGCAAGCCCGGTCGCGGCGGACACGGCCGGGGTCACGCCGAAATAGGCGTCGTGATAATCGTCGTCCGCCCAGCGGGCGCGGGGGCCGAGCGAGAGGACGTACGTGTCGCGGTCCCGAACGACGAAGTCCGCCGAAAGATCGCCGGTCCAGCCTTCATGGCCGCCGAGCCCCTTGCGGGCCTCCCCGCGGATTCGGACATTCTCGGCCAGGAAGGCCTGGGCGAAGGCGCCCACCTCGACGGTGAAGCCGACATCGCCGACCGGCGCGCCGACGTCCTCCTCCTGTCGCTTCCCCTGGAATCGGACCGTGGGGCCGACCGAAAAGCCGTCATCGTCGCCGACCACGCCCATGCCGATTCCTTCGTCGGGCGCTTCGAAGGTCAGCGGAGCGCCTTCGCGGCGAATGTCGAAATAGGGCAAAGGGCCGATCCCGACCTCGTCCGAACCGGGAAATTTCGGAGTCAGGTCGATTCCACCGCCGATCGAGACGATCCGGCCGCGGCCGGAATCCTGGGCGGAAGCCGGACCGGCCGATAGGAGCGAGAAAGCGGCGATGCCGGCGGCGAACGCCAGGCGCAGACGAGATGAAGCCAGGGTCATGGCGGGCCCAACGGGCAGGCCCGAACTTCGTTGCGGCTGCAGTACAAAAAGGCTCTCATTCACTTCGCCTTAACTTTGCGGCGACTGATCGACGCTTCGCCGGGTTCAATGGAGCCAAATGGGCAGGAACGCGCGGTGCCGTCGATCCGTTCTTCTCCCCAAAGGAGTTTACCCATGCGTAAGTTGATGCTGCTCGCCGGAGTCGCCGCCTTGTCGGTGTCGCTTCCGGTCGTTGCGAAGGAAAATCAGGGCCGCGGCAAGGGTGGCGGCCAGCCGGCCGCCGAACGGAACCATGGCGGCGGCCACGGCAAGGCCGAGCGCGGCCGCGGAGGCAATGGCGGCGAAGCGAACCCTCGGCGCGGCCGTGGCGGGGGCGACGGCCCCCGCCTTGCGAGCCGCGGCCAGGGCGGCGACGACCGCGGACGCGAGGCACGCGGGCGTGGCCGAGGCGGCGATGATCGCGGCAACCAGGTTCGCGGTCGCGACCGCGAAGATCGTCGGGCCAACCGAGAGACTCGCGTGAGAGATCGGGCCGAGCGGCGGACGGACCGCGAAGAGCGCCGGGTCGAACGCGCCCTGCGCGACGAACGCAGGCTCGTTCGCGACGCGCGCCGGGAACGAGGCGATCGCGGCGAATTGCGCGAGGCGAGGCGTTCCGAGCGTCGCGACTGGAGCGACTGGAGCGAACGCCGCCTCATCGCGGCGGACCGATTCCGCGACGACCTTCGGCTTTTCCGGAACGGCGATCGGCGGGGTGTCGGGCCCAACGGCTGCCCGCCGGGGCTTGCCCGGCAGAATGCCTTCTGCATGCCGCCGGGGCAGCTTCGCAAGGCGCAGCTCATCGGCCAGCGCCTGCCTTTCTCGAGCCTGGCCTACAATGTCCCCGATCGCTACAGCTACCGTTTCGTCGACAATGACGACTGGCTCTATCGCTATGACGACGAGGGCTATGTCTATCGCTTCGACCGCGACAGCGGCCTGGTGAACTCGATCGTGCCCTTGTTCGGGAGCGACCTGCTGATCGGCGAACCGATGCCGCTCGGCTACGAGGTCTATAACGTCCCGCTCGCCTACCGGTCCTATTATCCGGACGGCGACGACTATCTCTATCGCTATGACGACGGCGCCATCTATCAGGTCGATAATGACAGCGGTCTGATCGAAGGGATCGTCGCGCTTCTGACCGGCGGAGTCGGCGGACTTGGCGGGCTTGGAATCGGCGACACGCTGCCGATCGGGTACGACGCCTACAACGTGCCGATGGATTATCGCGATCGCTATGTCGACAGCGACGACGCCTGGTACCGCTATGCGGACAATTCGATCTATCAGGTCGATCCGCAGACCCGGCTGATCGAGCAGGTCATCTCGATGATCATCTGAGCGAGGCGGCCGTTGCGGGCGATATGACGCAACCGCAACGGCCGCTCGCGCATTTGCACCGCATTCGAAAGAGGACGTGAACCATGTCTCGAAGGATGCTCGCACTTTGCCTCGGCCTCGCGCTCGCCGCCTGCGGCGGTGA
The DNA here is from genome assembly GCA_946886275.1 of uncultured Sphingosinicella sp. Next base: position 9,296 of record CAMPIH010000046.1, on the reverse strand, counting down.
CGAGGCCAACGACCAGGCGGCCACCAATGGATCGGCCGACAAGGCGGCGGACGCACAAAATCAGTCCCGCACCGATATCGCCGAAGCGCTGACCCAGTCCGGCGATCATTCCAGCTTCATGCAGGCGCTCGAGACGGCAGGGCTGACCCAGACCTTGCGCGGAGTCGGCCCCTATACCGTCTTCGCCCCCAACAATGCCGGCTTCGCCGCGATCCCCGCCGAGACCCGCGAAGGCCTCAACAGCGCGGGGCAGCGCGAGCGGCTGATCGCCTTGCTCAGCTATCACATCGTTCCAGGGACCGTGACCGCTCAGGACCTCGGCCGAGCGATCGATTCCGGGCAGGGGGGACGAGCCGAGCTCGCCACCGTCGCCGGGGACAACCTCACCGTCAGCCGCGACGGCGACGCCCTCGTCATCAGCGATGGCTCGGGCGCCCGGGCACGGATCACCCAGGCCGACCAGCTCCATTCGAACGGGGTCGTCCACAGCATCGACACCGTTCTGATGCCAGCGGCGGAATAGTTCGGAAAAGCGGTTTCGCCGGCGGAGCCTGCGAAAGACGCGCGGCCTATTCGAACTCGAGGATCACCGCGTCGACCGCGAGGCTGTCGCCCGGCTTGGCGTCCACCTTCTTCACGATGCCGGCCTTTTCGGCGCGGAGGATATTCTCCATCTTCATCGCCTCGACGACGGCGAGCGGCTGGCCGGCCTCGACCTTGTCGCCTTCCTGGACGTGGAGCGCGGTGAGCAAGCCGGGCATCGGGCAGATGAGGAATTTCGAGAGATCCGGAGGGACCTTCTCGATCATGAAGCGGGACAGTTCCGCGACATGGGCCGGAAGCACCTGGACGAGATGCGAGGCACCGCGGGTGGTGAGCCGCCAGCCGCCGGTGCGCCGAACGACCCCCATGGTCAGCGACAGATTGCCCGCCGAGGCCCGAGCGCTTCGATCTCCCGGCTCCCAGTCGAGGCGGCCCTCGACGAGCTCGCCGTCGACGAGGGCACCGCCGTCCTGGAGATGGACCAAATGCTCACGGCCGGCGATCCGAACCACCCAGTCGCACGGCACCGGGATCGGTTCGCCGAGCTGGCCGGAAATTTCGCGCGCCCGAGCCGCCTCGCTGAACGACATTCCCGCGGCCGCCGCGGCCAGGGCCTGAGTCAGACCCTCGTCCGCCGGCGCTCCGAGAAAGCCTTCGGGATATTCTTCGGCGATGAAGCCGGTGGTGAGCTCGCCGGCGCGAAAGCGCGGATGCTGCATCAGCGCGGAGAGGAAATCGACATTGTGGCCGATGCCATCGACGATGAAGGCGTCGAGCGCCGCGATCTGCGCGTCGATCGCCTCCCCGCGCGTGTCGGCCCAGGTGATGAGCTTGGCGATCATCGGATCGTAGAACATCGAGACTTCGCCGCCCTCGACCACGCCGTCGTCGACCCGGACCCCTTCCTTCTCGAGCGGCGGGCGGTAGCGGACCAGCCTTCCGGTCGAAGGCAGGAAGCCGCGATAGGGGTCCTCGGCATAGACCCGGCTCTCGACCGACCAGCCGGTCAGCTTCACCTCCTCCTGTGCCAGAGGCAGCTTCTCGCCGGCGGCGACCCGGATCATCTGCTCGACGAGATCGAGACCGGTCACCTGCTCGGTCACCGGATGCTCGACCTGAAGCCGGGTGTTCATCTCGAGGAAGTAGAAGCTTCGATCGGCGCCGGCGATGAACTCGACCGTGCCGGCCGAATGATAGCCGACGGCGCTGGCCAGAGCGACGGCCTGCTCGCCCATCGCCCTGCGCATCTCCGGCGTCACGAACGGCGAAGGGGCCTCCTCGACGACCTTCTGGTGGCGGCGCTGGACCGAACATTCGCGCTCGCCGAGATAGAGGATGTTGCCGTGGCGATCGCCGAGCACCTGGATCTCGATGTGGCGCGGATCCTCGACGAACTTCTCGATGAAGACCCGGTCGTCGCCGAAGCTGGCCTTGCCTTCCCGGCGGACGCTGTCGAACGTCTCGCGGACATCCTTCTCGCTATAAGCGAGGCGCATGCCCTTGCCGCCGCCCCCGGCGGAGGCCTTCATCATCACCGGATAGCCGATCCCGTTGGCGATCTCGACGGCATGGTCGGTGTCGGCGATCTCGCCGATGAAGCCGGGAACGACGCTGACTCCGGCGGCCTGGGCAAGCTTCTTGGACTGGATCTTGTCGCCCATCGCGGCGATCGCTTCGGGCGGCGGTCCGATGAAGGCGATTCCCGCCTCCGCCAGCGCCCGGGCGAAGCTCTCCCGCTCCGACAGGAAGCCGTAGCCCGGATGGACCGCCTCGGCGCCGGTGGCGCGGCAGGCATCGATGATCAGCTCTGCGTCGAGATAGGATTCCGACGCGGGCGGCGGACCGAGACGAACCTTTTCGTCGGCCAGCTTCACGTGCGGCGCACGGGCATCGGCGTCGGAATAGACGGCGACCGTGGCGATCCCCATCTTGCGGGCGCTTCTTATGACTCGACAGGCGATCTCGCCGCGGTTCGCGATCAATATCTTCGAAAACATCAGCGGGCCGGATTGTCAGCTAGTTGCTGAAGCGACAAGGTGAAAAGACGCGGATCATCGATCGACGGCAGGAACAGCAGCTTGCGAGTGCCTCCCTCGCCGCCGGATCCGAGGTCCCACGAAGCGCCGACAATCTCCTCGACGGGCCCGTGTCCGCCGGCCAGCTGTTCGCTGATCCGAGAGAGCAGGATTCCGACATCGCCGGTGTCGCGGAGCGCCACCCAGAAATCGCATCGGATCTGCCACCGCTGCCGGGGCGATCGCCCCTCGCGGCGATCGCGACGCTCGACGGCATTGCGGCTCGGCGCCTCGCGAAGGACGAAATGGCCGTTGGCCGAGCTCCATTCGTGAGCTCCCCTCTGGGGCTCCTCGCGCCGGACCAGCTCCAGGTCCGCGGCCGCGGCGGCGCGATCGAAGGCGGCCGGATCGGGGAAGCCGGCGACGCAGACGTCGCGGAAGGCCGCCAAAGCGCGATCCGGAGTCAAAGGCGTCAGCCTCACCGGCTGGCGGTCGGAGAAGGGCTCCTCCCCAGGCTCTGCCGGCTGGAGAAGAGCGAGAAGGGCCGCGAGGAAGATCATTCGGCCGCCACCCGCGCCGGCGCTTCCGCCGCCATCGCGACCAGGCCGAGCTTCTCGAACAAGGCGGAATCGGCGCCGGCGCCGGCATTGCCCGTGGTCAGCAACCTGTCGCCGGTGAAGATCGAATTGGCGCCGGCGATGAAGCAGAGCGCCTGGGTCGATTCGCTCATGCTCTCCCGGCCGGCGGAGAGCCGGACCATGCTTTGCGGCATCGTGATACGGGCGGCCGCGACGGTTCGGACGAACTCGATATCGTCGATCCGGGCGAGCGGCGTACCGGCGAGCATGTCGCCGAGCACGGTGCCCGCAATCGGCACCAGAGCGTTGATCGGTACGCTCTCGGGATGGGCTGGCAAGGTCGCGAGGGCATGGATGAAGCCGACCCGGTCCTCCCGGCTTTCGCCCATGCCGACGATCCCGCCGCAGCAGACGGCCATTCCCGATTCGCGCACCGCCGCCAGCGTGTCGAGCCGGTCCTGCCACGTCCGGGTGGTGATGACGGCGCCATAATGTTCGGGCGAGGTGTCGAGATTATGATTGTAATAATCCAGGCCGGCAGCGGCGAGCCGCTTGGCCTGGTCCTGGCTCAGCATGCCCAGGGTCATGCAGGTCTCGAGGCCCATCGCCTTCACCCCGGCGACCATGTCGCACAGGGCGTCCATGTCGCGGTCCTTGGGCTCGCGCCACGCCGCCCCCATGCAGAAGCGGCCGGAGCCCGCCGCCTTGGCCTCGGCCGCGGCGGCGAGGACCGCCTCGGCCTCCATCAGCTTCTCGGCCTTGAGGCCGGTCCGGGCATGAGCCGACTGGCTGCAATAGCCGCAATCCTCGGGACAGCCGCCGGTCTTGATCGACAGCAAAGTCGAAAGCTGCACTTCGTTCGGAGCGTGCCAGCGGCGGTGGACCTGCTGGGCCTCGAACAGGAGATCGAGCAGCGGCCTCTCGAACAATGAGGCGATCTCGGCACGGGTCCAGTCCATACGTGCGTTCATCGAAGCCAATTCCGCCTCATGATCGATCCTGGGCACGGCCGATTCCGGGAAAGGGGCGCCGCTCATTCCGCGGCTTCCTCGAGCGGCGGCATGTTGTGGCCGAGCAGCTTCAGAACCTCGCCCGCCGCCTCGACCAGATTGGTCCCGGGACCGAAGATGGCCTGCGCCCCCGCTTCCCTCAGCATCTCGTAATCCTGGGCCGGTATGACTCCGCCGACGACGACCTTGATGTCGGCATGGCCCATTTCGCGCAAATGGCCGATGAGCTCGGGCACGAGAGTCTTGTGGCCGGCAGCGAGGCTCGAAGCGCCGACCACGTCGACCCCTTGCTCGACGGCCAAACGGGCGCTTTCCTGCGGCGTCTGGAACAGCGGCCCGGGGACGACCTCGAAGCCGAGATCGGCGAAGGCCGAGGCGACGAGATTGGCGCCTCGGTCATGGCCGTCCTGGCCCATCTTCGCGACGAGCATTCGCGGCTTGCGGCCGAGCCGCCGCTCGACGGCGCCGACGCCCTGCTGGGCTCGGGCCCATTTCGGATCGCCGCGATAGGCGCCGCCATAGATTCCGCGAACCGGTTCGGGGGTGGTGCCGTAGCGGCCGAACACGTCCTCGAGCGCGGACGAGATTTCGCCCAAGGTGCAACGCGCCCGGGCCGCCTCGACCGACAAAGCGAGGAGATTGGTGCCGGCGGCGTCGTTTCGGGCGCCCGAGCGCAACGCGTCGAGTGCCGCCTGGGCGGCCTTTTCGTCGCGTTCCGCCTTCACCCGCTCGATCCGGGCGATCTGGTCGGCCCTGACCCTGGCATTGTCGATCTGGAGGATGTCGAGCGGCGCTTCCTCGGCCAGGCGGTAGCGATTGACCCCGACGATCACCGTCTCGCCGCGATCGACCTTCGCGGCGCGGGCCGCAGCGGCTTCCTCGATTCGCCGCTTCGGCATGCCCTCGGCAACGGCGCCGGTCATCCCGCCGAGACCCTCGACCTCCTCGATCAGCGCCCAGGCCTGATCGGCGAGCTGGGCGGTGAGCGCCTCGACATAATAAGAGCCGCCGAGCGGATCGGCGACGTTCGGGATGCCGCTTTCCTCGGCGAGGATGAGCTGGGTGTTGCGAGCGATCCGGGCCGAGAAATCGGTCGGCAAGGCGATCGCCTCGTCGAAGCTGTTGGTGTGGAGCGACTGGGTGCCGCCGAGCACCGCCGCCATCGCCTCGATCGTGGTCCGGACGACGTTGTTCCACGGGTCCTGCTCGGTCAGCGACACGCCCGACGTCTGGCAATGGGTCCGAAGCATCTTCGACTTGGCGTTGCGGGCGCCGAACCCTTCCATGATCCGGTGCCAGAGCAAGCGGGCGGCGCGGAGCTTGGCGACCTCCATGAAGAAGTTCATGCCGATGCCGAAGAAGAAGGACAGGCGCGGCGCGAAATGGTCGACGTCGAGCCCCTTCGCCTGGGCGGCCCTGACATATTCCATGCCGTCGGCGAGGGTGAAGGCGAGCTCCTGGACGGCCGTCGCCCCGGCCTCGTGCATGTGATAGCCGCTGATCGAGATCGAGTTGAATTTCGGCATGTTGCCGGCGCAATAAGCGATCACGTCGGCAACGATCCGCATCGAGGGCGCCGGCGGATAGATGTAGGTGTTGCGGACCGCGAACTCCTTGAGGATGTCGTTCTGGATGGTGCCGTTGAGGCGGTCCGGCGCCACCCCCTGCTCCTCGGCGGCGACGATATAGAAGGCCATGACCGGCAGGACGGCGCCGTTCATGGTCATGCTCACCGACATCTCGCCGAGCGGGATGCCGTCGAACAGGATCTTCATGTCCTCGACCGTGTCGATCGCCACGCCGGCCTTGCCGACGTCGCCGACGACCCGCGGATGATCGCTGTCATAGCCGCGGTGGGTCGCCAGATCGAAGGCCACCGACAGGCCCTTCTGCCCGGCGTCCAGATTGCGGCGATAGAAGGCGTTGGATTCCTCGGCGGTCGAGAATCCGGCATATTGGCGGATCGTCCAGGGCCGGCCGGTATACATCGAGGCATAGGGGCCTCGCGTGTAGGGGGCGAAACCGGGAAGACCGGGGTCGATACCGGCAACGTCCTCCGCCGTGTAGAGCGGGCGCACCTCGATGCCCTCCGGCGTGGGCCAGGCGAGATCCTTGCCCTTCACCTCCCTTTCGGCGGCGGCTTCCCAATCGGCTTTGGTCGTCTTGTCAGTCATTTCCGCGTGTCTTAGCCGTCATTGCGAGTGATGCGAAGCGATCCGGACCATCGGCGCCGGACGTCTGCTCGCTCATCGCGACGAGCGTGAGTGTCAATGCGCCGCTTTCGGTGTCTCCATCAATTCCACCAGGACTCCGCCCATGTTCTTCGGGTGGACGAAGATCACCGGGGTACCGTGCGCGCCGATGCGCGGTTCGCCAAGCACCCTGGCGCCCTTGGCTTCCATCTCCGACTTGGCCTCATGGATGTCCGGCACCTCGAAGCAGACATGGTGCTGACCGCCTGCCGGATTCCTCGCCAGGAAGCCGTGAAGCGGCGAATTCTCGCCGAGCGGCTCGATCAGCTCGATCTGGCTATTGGGCGTGTCGACGAAACAGACCCGAACGCCCTGGGCGGGCAGATCGAAGGGCGCGTGGATCTTCGTCGCGCCGAGCAGGTCCCGGTACAGAGCGACGCTGTCGTCGATCGACGGGGTGGCGACGCCGACATGATTGAGACGGCCGAGATTCATGATGAGACTCCGGTTTGAGCGGGTTCGAAAGACGCGTCGGGACCGCTTCCCTATCCGCCGATGCCGACCAGCAGGTCCAGCCCGATATAGGCCATGGCGAGGGCCGCGACGACATAGAGCGCGAAGAGGATGCGGAAGGCCGCCGGCCGTTCGTCCCGTCCGACCCGGCCCTTGCCGACAGGAAGCTGACGGTCGCGAAGCCCGCGCCTGAGGATCCAGACGATCCACGGGATCGTCGCCAGCGCGATCAGTCCGACCAGGGCCTCGTCGGCTCGAAACTCCGCCATCGTCAGGCGGCCCGGCGCAGGGCGCGAAGCTCGGGAAGGACCCGGTCTCGCGCGAGCGGCGCGAGCCTGAACATGGGTTCCAGATCGGGATCGTGCCAGACCAGTTCGCAGATCTCGGAGCAGGCGATTGGCACTCCCGCCAGCTTCGCGGTGAAGATCCTCGCCTCGACGCGATGACCCGGCTCGTTCGCCGCCGGCGCCTCATATTCGCCGAGCAGGCGCGGTTCGGCCGCGAGGCCGCTGCCCAGTTCCTCGACAAGCTCGCGCTCCAGAGCTTCAATCGGCCCTTCACCCGGAGCGAGCTTGCCGCCGGGGAGCATGAAGCAATCGGTGCCCTGCTTGCGGACCAGAAGCAGGCGACCTTCATCGTCGAGCACCACCGCCGCGACGATCACGATCACCGGTTCCGCTTCACAGCGGGATATTGTCATGCTTCTTCCACGGATTCTCGAGCTGCTTGTCGCGCAGCTTGCGAAGGCCGAGAGCGATCCGCCGGCGCGTCGAATGGGGCATGATCACCTCGTCGATGAAGCCCTTGCTCGCCGCCACGAACGGGTTGGCGAAGCGCGCCTCATAATCGGCGGTCCGATCGGCGATCTTCTCCGGATCGCCGATATCCTTGCGGAAGATGATCTCGACCGCCCCCTTCGCCCCCATCACCGCGATCTCGGCGGTCGGCCAGGCATAATTGAGGTCGCCGCGCAGATGCTTGGAGGCCATCACGTCATAGGCGCCGCCATAGGCCTTGCGGGTGATGATCGTGATCTTCGGAACCGTCGCCTCGGCATAAGCGAACAGAAGCTTGGCGCCGTTCTTGATGATCCCGTCATGCTCCTGGGCCACTCCGGGGAGGAAGCCGGGGACGTCGACGAAGGTGAGGATCGGAATGTCGAACGCGTCGCAGAAGCGGACGAACCGCGCCGCCTTCTTCGACGACTTGATGTCGAGCACCCCGGCAAGGACCATCGGCTGGTTGGCGACGATTCCGACGGTCCTGCCCTCGACCCGGCCGAAGCCGATGATGATGTTGGCGGCGTGGGCGGGCTGAAGCTCGAAGAAGTCGCTGTCGTCGACGACCTTCCGGATCAGCTCGTGAATGTCGTAGGGCCTGGAGGCGCTGTCCGGAATCAAGGTGTCGAGACTGTCGTCGATCCTGTCCCAGGGGTCGGTGCACGGCCGTTCCGGCTGCGGATGGCGGTTGGACAAAGGCAGGAAATCGAAGAAGTCGCGGGTCGCCAGCAGCGTGTCGATGTCGTTGTCGAAGGCGACGTCGGCGACTCCCGACTTGGTGGTGTGGGTAACGGCGCCGCCCAGCTCGTCCTGGGTGACGACCTCGTTGGTGACGGTCTTCACGACGTCCGGCCCGGTGACGAACATGTAGGAACTGTCCTTCACCATGAAGATGAAGTCGGTCATCGCCGGCGAATAGACGGCGCCGCCAGCGCACGGGCCCATGATCAGGCTGATCTGGGGCACGACTCCGGAAGCGAGGACGTTGCGCTGGAAGACCTCGGCATAGCCGGCGAGGCTCGCGACGCCTTCCTGGATCCGGGCGCCGCCGCTGTCGTTGAGGCCGATCACCGGGGCGCCGACCTTCATCGCCATGTCCATGACCTTGCAGATCTTCTGGGCGTGGCGTTCCGAGAGCGAGCCGCCGAAGACGGTGAAGTCCTGGGCGAAGACGAAGACCAGGCGGCCGTTGATCGTTCCCGATCCGGTGACGACCCCGTCACCCGGCACCTTCTGCGACTCCATCCCGAAGTCGGCGCAATTATGCTCGACGAACATGTCATATTCTTCGAACGAGCCGGGATCGAGGAGAACGGTCAGCCGCTCGCGGGCGGTCAGCCTGCCCTTGGAATGCTGGGCCTCGATCCTCTTCTCGCCGCCGCCCAGCCGCGCCTGCTCGCGCCTCTTCTCAAGTTCTTCGATCGTCGTCGCCATCAGGCGGCTTTATTCGCGACCGGCAGCCGAGGGAAGCCCGGCGACGTCGAGGGGGGTTACCGGCCGTCCCGATGCCCGGCCGGCGGTGTCTCGGAATTTTGTGGCGCACTCGCTTCCATCTGTTAATCTCTTGATATGCGGAGGAAGAATCTGGGGGCGGCGCTCGCCATCTTGGCGCTCGTCGGGGGATGCGGCGGCGGCGGCGGAAGCAGCCCGCCACCCCCACCCCCTC
>CAMPIH010000045.1 GCA_946886275.1 uncultured Sphingosinicella sp. | reverse complement strand
TTCATCGGCTTCGCGGCCGCCGAGCTGCTCGGCCTGATCGCGTTCGCCGTCGCGATGATCATTCTCTACGCCCGTTAAGTTCGATGCATGGCGGGCCTCGCGCCCGCCGGCGAGGGCGTTGCTCGAAAAGGCGGCTTAGGCCGCTCGGATCGGCAATGCCGCGAACCGAAGGGACATGAAGGCCCGAAATGCCTCAGATCAACCAGCTCTCGGACGTCCTCTACTCGCAGCTCTTCTGGCTCGCGCTGACCCTTGCCGTCATCTATTTCGGCATCGGCAAGGCGATGCTTCCGAAGATCATGTCGACGATGGATGCCCGCGACAGCCGAATCACCCAGGATCTTGCCGCCGCCGAGGCGGCCCGCCGCGACGCGGACGAGACCGAGGAAGCCTATCGCACCCGGATCAACGAGAGCCGGGCCGAGGCCCTGAAGGTCACCGCCGCCGCCAAGCAGGAGGGCGCACGAGCCACCGAAAAGCGCGTGGCTCAGGCCGATTCGGCGATCCGGGAAAAGGTCGAGGCGGCGGAAGCCCGGCTTCGCTCCGCGACCGACGCGGCTCTGGCCGATATCGAAACGGTCGCGGCGGAGGCCGCGCAGGACATGGTGGCCCGGCTGTCCGGAGTCACCGTCGGCCGCGACGACGCGGCCCAGGCAGTGAAGGCGGCAATGGCCAATGGCTGAGGTACATACTCCTCCTCCGACCGACTCCGTGAAGCAGGGCGACACCGAGGAAGGCCACGCCGCTCCCGGTCATGCCGAGCTGGTCGGCGCGACCGAGGATCATGGCGGCGGCCACGTCGAGCCGACCGCCTGGGGCCTCGACGCCAGCGGCTGGGTCGCTCTTGCGATGGTCGCCGTCTTCGCCCTCCTCATCTGGAAGAAGGTGCCGTCGGCGATCGGCAGGTCGCTCGACAAGAAGATCGACGCGATCCGTCAGCAGCTCGACGAAGCGGCTCAGCTTCGCGCCGAGGCGGAAGCGCTTCGCGCCGAATATGAAGCCAAGTCCGCTGCTGCGGACGCCGAGGCGGCGACGATGATCGACCGCGCCCGCCACGAGGCGGAAGGAATCGTCAGCCAGGCCGAGGCCAATGCCGCCGCCTTGGTCGAGCGCCGGACCCGAATGGCCGAGGACAAGATCGCCGCCGCCGAGCGCGCCGCGGTCGACGAGGTCCGCGCCAGGGCCGCTGTTGCCGCCGCCGCCGCCGCCGAGCAGCTCATCCGCGAGCGGATGGACGCCGGCGCAGACAAGGCGATGGTGGATTCGACGATCTCGGAACTCGCCCGCCGCTGATCCTGGCGTCGCCGTACCGATCGGGTTCGGCATGCCGGCTGTGGAAGCGGCTTCGCCGATCCCCTACATCCGGCTTCGTGACCGACACGCCCGACGCCCCTGATCGATTCAACGAGGAAAAGGCCGCTTACACCGTCCGTGGCGGCGAGAAGCCCGATCTCGACGCGGGGGTGGCGGCGATCCGGGCGGTGGTGAGGAGCCTCCCGATCCGCCCCGGCGTCTACCGGATGCTGGATGGGCGCGGCGACGTCTTGTACGTCGGTAAGGCGCGGGCGCTGAAGAACCGGGTCACCCAATATACCCAGGTCGCCCGGCTGACGAAGCGGCTTCAGCGCATGGTCTCCCAGACCCGCTCGATGCAGATCGTCACCACCCACAACGAGGCCGAGGCGCTCCTTCTCGAGGCGCAGCTGATCAAGCGCTATCGCCCGCCCTACAACGTCCTTCTTCGCGACGACAAAAGCTTCCCCTTCATCCTGCTTCGCGAGGACCATGATTTCCCGCGGGTCCAGCTCCATCGCGGCGCCCGCCGCCACAAGGGGCAATATTACGGCCCCTTCGCGAGCGCCGGTTCGGTTCGCGAGACCCTCAACGCGCTCCAGAAGCTTTTCCTTCTTCGAAGCTGCACCGACAGCTTCTTCGCCAACCGGTCGCGGCCCTGCCTTCTCTACCAGATCCGCCGCTGCTCGGCGCCGTGCGTCGGCCGGATCGACGAGGCCGGCTATGAGGAGCTCGTCCGCGACGCCAAGGACTTCCTCAGCGGTCGGTCGACGAAGATCCAGCAGAAGCTCGGCAAGCAGATGTCCGAGGCCGCCGAAGCGATGGATTTCGAGCTCGCCGCTCTGTTCCGGGACCGGCTTCGCGCCTTGACCTACATCCAGGGCAGCCAGGCGATCCATGCCGAGCGGCTCGGCGACGCCGATCTCTTCGCGCTCGCCTCGAAGGGCGGAACGATGTGCATCCAGGCCTTCTTCATCAGGGGCGGCCAGAATTGGGGCCATCGAAGCTTCTTCCCGGCCCATACCAGCGACATTCCGGAAGACGAGGTGCTGGCGAGCTTCCTCGCCCAGTTCTACGCCGAGATGCCGCCGCCGCGGCTCGTTCTGGTCGATCGCCCGCTTCCCGAGACCGAGCTGATCGAAGAGGCCTTTTCCGAGCGCGCCGGCCGCCGGGTCGCGATCAAGGCGCCGAAGCGCGGCGAGCAGGCCCGGATGATCCGCCAGGCCAGCCGCAATGCCGAGGAGGAGCTCGACCGGCGCCTCGCCGAGACATCGACCCAGGCGCGCAATCTGCGCGAGGTCGCCGACCTGTTCGAGCTGGCCGAGCCGCCGCAGCGGATCGAGATCTACGACAATAGCCACGTCATGGGGACGAGCGCGGTCGGGGCGATGGTCGTGGCCGGGCCTGAAGGTTTCCGCAAGAACGCCTATCGCAAGTTCAACATCAAGCGGCCCGAAACCGCTCCGGGCGACGATTTCGCGATGATGCGCGAAGTGCTCAGCCGGCGCTTCGCCCGGCTCGAGCGCGAGGATCCCGATCGAAGCCGCGGCGACTGGCCGGACCTGCTGCTCATCGACGGCGGCAAGGGGCAACTTTCGGCGGTCTGCGAGACTCTCGAGGATGCCGGAGTCCACGACGTGCCGGTGGTCAGCGTCGCCAAGGGACCGGACCGCAACGCCGGCCGCGAGATCTTCCATCTTCCCGGCGGGCGCGAGATCACTCTCCCACCCAACTCGCCGACGCTCTTCTACCTTCAGCGGCTGCGCGACGAGGCGCATCGCTTCGCGATCGGCGCCCATCGCCAGAAAAGGGCGAAGAATTTCGCCGCAAGCCCGCTCGACGAGGTGCCCGGCATCGGGCCGGGACGGAAGAAGGCGCTTCTGATGCATTTCGGAACGGCCCGGGCGGTGCGCAATGCGGCGCTCGAGGATCTCGAGAAGGTGCCGGGAATCTCGCGCACCACCGCCCGCGGGATCTACGATTATTTCCACCCCGCCGGCTGATCATGCGGATCGAGAGCAAGGCCATCATCGTCGCGGTCCGTCCGCACGGCGAACATGGCGCGATCGTGCGGGCATTGACCCCTTCGGACGGGCTTCAGGCGGGCTATGTCCGCGGCGGCAAGTCGCGGCGCCTTCGGCCGGTCCTGGTCCCGGGCAACGAGGTCCAGGCGGAATATCGCGCCCGGACCGACGAACAATTGCCGCATCTCAGCGTCGAGCTCAGCCGGAGCCGCGCCTTCCTGCTCGGCGAGCCGCTCGCCGCCGCCGGCCTGGAATGGTGCTGCGCCCTGGTCGCCACCGCCCTTGCCGAGGGCCAGCCTTATCCGAACCTCTTTAGCGGGCTCGACGGCGTGCTCTCGGCGATCGAGGCGGCGCCGAGCGCCCGCGGCTGGGCGGCGGCGCTCGTTCGGTTCGAGCTTCTCGTCCTCGGCGAGCTTGGGTTCGGCCTCGATCTCGGCCAATGCGCGGTTACCGGCCGGCCCGACCATCTCGCCTTCGTCAGTCCGAAGAGCGGACGCGCGGTCAGCGAGGACGCCGCTTCGGCCTATCGCGACCGGCTGCTGCCGCTGCCGTCCTTCCTCCTCGGCGGGACCGGAACCCCGGCCTGGGATGAGATAAGCGACGGCCTCCGGCTGACCGGCCATTTCCTCGCCCGCGACCTTCTGATCGAACGCCAGTCGGACGTGCTCGCGGCCCGCGAGCGGCTCGTCGAGCGGCTGAAGCGGATGAGCGGTTGACCGCGGCAGCGCCCCGTCACAGGAAAAGCGGGTGAAAGAATTCTTCCCTCACAGCGCCACCACGGCCGACATCACGGTTCGGGTCTCCGTCTCCTACCTTCCGGAACAGTCGGAGCCGAACAAGGGCCGCTGGTTCTGGGCCTATCATATCCGGATCGAGAATGACGGCGGCCGCGCCGTTCAGCTGGTCAGCCGGGAATGGATCATCAGCGACGGTCGCGGCAGCCGCCATGAGGTGCGCGGCGAGGGCGTGGTCGGAGAGCAGCCCGTGCTCGAGCCGGGCGAATCCTTCGATTATGTCTCGGGTTGCCCGCTGACGACCCCGACCGGTTCGATGGAGGGCCAATATCATATGGTCGCCGCGGACGGATCGGCCTTCGCCGTGGTGATTCCGCGCTTCCCGCTCATTGCTCCGGCGGTCGCGAGCTGATCCTTATTCTGGCCGGGGCAGAGGTCCGTCGGCGCAAAAAGGGGAGGCGGCCCGAGGGATCCGCCTCCAGGAGGGGTCCGTTGTTCAGCGCCGGGAGGCGACCTCGATCTGCGGGGACCGGTTGAGGCCGGCAATGGCGCTGTCGCGCTGAGCCCGCGCCTGAGCGAGGGTCTCGGTCCGGCAGAGACGGGCATCGTTCTTGCCTTCGGGATCGAAATCGGAGGTCGGGCCGCACGCGGTCGCGGCCGCCGCCCGCAGCCGACGGTCGAGGATCCGGACGCCCTGCCGGGTGGACAGGTCAAGGTCGGCATAGCTCACCACCAATTGCCTGGAACCGGATTCGGGAAAGGCGAAGGCCGGAGCGGAGGTGAGCGCCAGGGCGGCGGCGGCGAGGGAGAAAGTGAGGAGGGTCTTCATCTTCGGCTCCTTGTCTGGAGTGAGTGACCCGCTTCATCTAGTCTCAGTTGCGATTCGAAACTAACACTGTTATTGCGCGCCTGTTCTGCAAAAGTGCAGATCGGAGCCGGCCATGCTCGACTGGAACGATCTCCGTCATTTCCTCGCCGTCGCCCGGACCGGCAGCACGCTGGCCGCGGGGAAGGCGCTTCGGGTCAGCCAGACGACGGCCGCTCGGCGGGTCGCGGCGCTTGAGCGCGAACTTGGCCTCACCTTGTTCGAGCGCCGTGCTGCCGGCTACCGGCTGACCCCGGCCGGAGAGGCGTTGGTCGAGCGCGCCGAGGCGATGGAGGTGGCGGCGGCCGCTTTCTCGGACGGGGCGGCTTCGCAGTCGCGCGAAGCGAGCGGAACCGTCAAGCTGACGGTCGACGAGATCTACGCGGTCACCCTGCTCGCGCCGCTTCTGCGGGACCTTCATGACGCCCACCCCGGCATTCGGATCGAGCTCGACACGACCGAGGTGAAGCGCGATCTCGCCGCCGGCGAGGCCGACGTGGCGCTTCGGATGGCGGATCGCCCGACCGGCGCCGGTCTCGTCGGCCGGCGCCTCACCACCGACAATTGGACCATCTATTGCAGCCGCGCTTATGCCGAGGCGCATGGCCGGCCGACCCGCCGGCGGGAGCTGAAGGGGCACGCCTTCATCGGCGGCGGCGGGCCGGGCGTCTGGCTCTATTACCGGGCCTGGCTCGAGCGCAACGGACTCGCCGATTCGGTCGCGATGCAGCACGGCACCTCGACCGGCCTGCTCGCCGCCGTCCGCGCCGGCGTCGGGCTGGCGGTGCTTCCGAGCCTCATTGCCGACATGGATCCGGACCTTCTCATGTGCCTTCCGCCGGACCCGGACATCGAGCGCGGGCTTTGGCTTCTTACCCACGAACGGCTTCGGCACACGCCTCGGATCCGGGTGGTGATGGATTTCCTCGGCGAGCGCCTCACCGCGCTGGCGAGGCAGGCGCAGCAATCCCGGCGCGCCGCCGCCTGATCATCTTGGCCGCCGCTGAAACCCGCGGCCGCTTCCACCGTTTCACCTCCGAAAGCCTTTCGGGAGACCAATCATGCCGGTTTCGAACACCAGCCTCGTCGAGCGGATCGCTCGAGTCATTGCCGGGCGAGTCGTCAGCATCAATGCCGGCGGATCGGATTCTTCGGCCGGTGACCGGGTCGACTCGATCTGGCGCGACTATCGCGACGATGCGGTGTCGGTGATCCGTACCCTTCGCGAGCCCGATCCGGCCATGGCCGAGGCCGGCGACGTCGAGACGTGGGAACGGATGATCGAGGCGGCCCTGGCCGAAGTGGGCGAGGACGTCAGCGCCCGTACCTCCTGAGCGGCTCGCTCAAAGGCCTATCTCCGGAGCGATCAGCCACAGGCCGTAGAGCGCCGGAATGAGAAGGACGAAACCCAAAGCGAGGTCGAAGCCGCGGATCGGCCGCATCCGCCCGCTCGTGCCTCGGCTGCGCATGTCGCTCGCCGTGATCCACAGGATCGATACTCCGCAGAAGGCGGTCAGGGCCAGAAGTGCCGCATAGGGATAGAGCAGGCCTTCCGGCCAGGCCTGGATCACCGTCGCCACCAGCAAGGCGGCGAGCCCGGCGACGGCCCCGGTCCCGGTGGCGCGCTGCATCGTCCAGCTTCTCAGGCCCGGTTGCGGCGCCGGAGCGCGACGACGGCTCACGCGTCGATCGCTTCCTCGTCCAGCTCCGCGGCATGGCTCTGGATGAACTGGAATCGATGTTCGGGATTTCGGCCCATCAGCCGTTCGACGAGGTCCCGGACCGCCAATCTCTCCTCATATTCCTGAGGCAGGGTGATCCGGATCAGGCCCCTCGATTTGGGGTCCATCGTCGTTTCCTTGAGCTGCTGGGGGTTCATTTCGCCAAGGCCCTTGAACCGCGACACCTCGACCTTCTTGTTCTTGAAAAGGCTCGCTTCCAGCTCCGCCCGGTGGGCGTCGTCGCGCGCATAGGCGACGGTGCCGCCGGCGGCGAGGCGGTAGAGCGGAGGCTGGGCGAGGAAGAGGTGGCCTCGCTTCACCAGCTCCGGCATTTCCTGGAAGAAGAAGGTCATCAGCAGGGTCGCGATATGGGCGCCGTCGACGTCGGCGTCGGTCATGATGACGATCCTCTCGTAGCGAAGATCGTCCGGGTTGCAGCGTTCGCGCGAGCCGCAGCCGAGCGCCTGGATCAGGTCGGCCACCTCCTGGTTGGCCCGGATCTTGTCGGCCGTGGCCGAGGCGACGTTGAGGATCTTGCCCCGGATCGGCAGGATCGCCTGGGTCTTGCGGTCGCGCGCCTGCTTGGCCGATCCGCCGGCGCTGTCGCCTTCGACGATGAACAATTCGGTTCCGGCAGGATCGTCATTGGCGCAGTCGGTCAGCTTGCCCGGCAGGCGCAGCTTGCGGTGCGAGGTGGCCGTCTTGCGCTTGATCTCGCGCTCCGCGCGCCGCTTCAGGCGCTCGTCCATCCGGTCGAGGACGAAGCCGAGGAGCGATCGTCCCCGCTCCATATGGTCCGACAGGAAATGGTCGAAATGGTCGCGGACCGCATTCTCGACCAGCCGGGCGGCGTCCGGCGAGGTCAGCCTGTCCTTGGTCTGGCTCTGGAATTGCGGGTCGCGGATGAACACCGAAAGCATGATCTCGGCGCCAGTCAGGACGTCCTCCGCCTGGACGTCCTTGGATTTTTTCTGCCCGACCAGCTCGCCGAAGGCACGAAGGCCGCGAGTCAGCGCCGTCCGGAGCCCCTGTTCGTGGGTGCCGCCGTCCGGGGTCGGAATGGTGTTGCAATAATAAGAGGCGTTGCCGTCGCCCCAGACCGGCCAGGCCACCGCCCATTCGACCGATCCCTGCTCGTTCGGGAAGTCGTGCTTGCCGGCGAAGAAGTCGCTGGTCGCGGTTTCCTTGTCGCCGATCTGCTCGCGCAGATGGTCCGCCAGGCCACCGGGAAACTGGAAAACCGCCTCGGCCGGCGTGTCTTCGGAGATCAGCGCCGGGTCGCAGCGCCAGCGGATCTCCACCCCGGCAAAGAGATAGGCCTTGGATCGCGCAAGGCGGTAGAGCCGGGCCGGCCGGAACTTGGCGTCCTCGCCGAAGATCTCGGCGTCGGGCGTGAAGCTGATCGTCGTTCCCCGGCGATTGGGCGTCGAGCCGAGCATTTCGAGGGACGAGGTCGGAAGGCCGCGGGCGAAGGTCTGACGGAACAGCTCGCGGTTGCGGGCGACCTCGACGATCGTCTCGCTTGACAAGGCGTTGACGACGCTGACCCCGACGCCGTGGAGGCCGCCCGAAGTGGCATAGGCCTTGTTCGAGAATTTGCCCCCCGAATGGAGCATGGTGAGAATGACTTCGAGCGCGGACTTGCCGGGATATTTGGGGTGCTCGCCAGTGGGAATGCCGCGGCCATTGTCGGCGATCGTCAGGCGGTTGCCGGCTTCGAGAGTCACCTCGATCCGGGTCGCGTGTCCGGCCACCGCTTCGTCCATGCTGTTGTCGAGCACTTCGGCGGCGAGGTGATGGAGCGCCCTCTCGTCGGTGCCTCCGACATACATTCCGGGGCGGCGGCGGACCGGCTCCAGTCCCTCCAGCACCTCGATCGAATGGGCGTCATAATCCTGGGGTTGGCGGCCGGCGGAAACGAACAAGTCTGACATGGATCAGCTATAGAAGGTCGCGACTCCCGATGCCAAGCGCCTTCCCCATTTCATCCACATCCGCCTTGCTCGATGCCCTGCCTCCTTCGCCGTGGGACGGAGGCGACAGCGCGTCTTCGAACCGCATAGGTCTTGCAAAGCTAATCGCACGAACCATATAGGCGAACGCCGGCCGTTGTGCCGTCTGGGAGGGCGCCTGCTCTCTTGGGGCGCTCTCTCATGGAAACCACGTTGCTCGAAGGAGGACATGGACATGAGGACCAATCTTGATTTCACGCCGTACCGGCGGTCGACCGTCGGGTTCGATCGCCTTTTCGATCTGCTGGAAAGCAGCATCCCTGCCCAGCTCAACGACAATCATCCGCCGTTCGATCTCGTTCAAGAAGGCGACGATCGCTATCGGATCACGCTCGCGGTCGCCGGCTTCCGCCCGGACGAGATCGAAATCACCGCTCAGCAGAACATGCTGATCGTGGCGGGCCGCAGGAACGAGGACGATGACCGCCGCTTCATCCACCGCGGCATTTCCGGCGGAGCGTTTGAGCGGCGCTTCGGGCTCGCCGACTACGTCCAGGTCAAGAGCGCCGAGCTTCGCGACGGCATGCTCTCGATCGAACTCGTCCGCGAGATTCCCGAAGAGATGAAGCCCCGCCGGATCGAGATCGGCGGCGAAAAGGCCCAGCGGCTCGAAAGGGAGACCGGGGAACAGGACCGCAGCAGCAAGACCAGGGAGCTGGAAGCGGCCTGAGCCTCCCCTTCCGGCGGCTCGGCCGTGCCGGGGCGCCGGGCGCAAAGATGTTCAGAAGGAGAAAGCAAGCAGGAGAAGGATCATGACCATTCGCGATTTGGTGCCGTGGAGTCGGCAGGAGGATAGGGCGCCTTCCATCTATCGGCCGGAGGAGCGGCCTAGTCCGCTGATGAGCTTCCGCCGCGAGATGGACCGGCTGTTCGACGATTTCTTCCAGGCCCCGCTCCTGGGTGGCGAGATGGGACGAGGCCTGGGCTGGCCTCAGGTCGAGGTGAACGATACTGACGACGAGGTGCGGATCACCGCCGAGCTGCCGGGTCTCAGCGAGAAGGATGTCGAGCTTTTCGTCGAGGACGGGATGCTCACCCTTCGAGGCGAGAAGAAGAGCGAAAACGAGGACCGCGGCCGTGGCTGGTCCGAGCGCTTCTATGGGCGCTTCGAACGGCGGATCGCGCTCCCGGACGGAACCGAGCAGGAAAATTGCAAAGCGGATTTCCGCGACGGTGTCCTGACGGTCAGAATGCCTCGATCGGCCCAGGCCGAGCGAGGAAGGCGAATTCCCATCAACGCCGACACAAGGCACTGAATGGGAAAAGGCCCCGGCGCCCGCCGGGGCCTTTCACCTTCGCTCGAAACCTTCAGGCCTGCTCGGGATCGGCGCCTTCGTCCTGATGGATCCGATCCAGATAGGCGGTCGCCATTTCGTAATGCGCTCTGACGGCGCAGGCATGAGTGGCGCGCTGCGCCAGCTCGAGCTCCGCTTCGGCCCTTTTCTCGAGATAGTTCACGTCGTCCGCGGCCATGACAGCCCTTCTCCACAGGTTGAAAAGCCGGCCGGTTTTCCCGGCTGCTCGATCTTTCGCAAAGAACGCGAGGCACGCCTCGCCCGTTCCTGAAAATCGCTTTGACCCAGGTTAGTCCGCTTGCCTTTTCAGGGACTTAGCGGACCCTCGGTCCACCGAAGGGAAGCGGCGGCGGCGGCCGGCGATCGCGTCTCGGAAGCTGCGCCTGATAGGCGACTCCGCAATGGTCGACGCAATAAGGGAAGCCGGGATTGGCCGGCTTCCCGCAGAAATGGAAATCGGGCTCGCCGGGATGCCCGATCGGCCATTTGCAGATCTTCTCGTTGAGATCGAGCAGGCTGGTCTTGTCGGCCACTTCCGGGCTCGGCTTGGCCGGGACGAGCCGGCGCGGCGGTGCTGGCGGGATCGGCGCCTGCTGGTCGCTCGGCCCCTGGCGAACGAAGCCGCCTGGTCCGATCGACCGCACCTGGGGCTGGGCCGGGCCGGCGGCGGCGCCGGCCGGCGCCGCCGGCTGCGGCGCTGAACGGCGCGGCTCGGGCCGCGGCTCTGCCGCCGGCTCGGCGGCCGGCGCGCTTGCCTCGGCGCGCTTTTCTTTCGGCTTGGGCGCCGGCTCGGCGACTTCGCCCTCAGGCTCGTGCTTGACCGGCGACGGACGCGACTGGAGGCCGAGCCGGTGGGCCTTGCCGATCACGGCATTGCGGGAAACGCCGCCAAGCTCATCGGCGATCTGGCTCGCCGTCATGCCCTGAAGCCAAAGCGCCTTCAGGCGATCGATCCTCTCGTCGGTCCACGACATCAGTCACTATCCTTACAAGTTCACGGCTTGCGGGCCACAGCGTCTGCGACTAGCGACGGCGCCAGTGACCGACAGACCCGCGCACGATTTGCCTTCGAATTGGGTTCGTACCGCCCCCGGCGTTCCCGTCATCAGAAACGTCAATTGGGGCGGCCTCGGGACCCTCTATGTGAAGGAGGTGAGGCGTTTCTTCAAGGTCCAGCTTCAGACGATCTGGGCGCCGGCGGTCACCACCCTCCTTTTCCTCGTCATCTTCACGGTCGCGCTCGGCCGTGAAGGACGGACCGTCGCGCTCGGCGGCACGCCTGTTCCGTTCGCCGATTTCCTCGCTCCCGGCCTGATCGTGATGGGGATGATCCAGAACAGCTTCGCCAATGCCAGCTTCTCGCTGCTCGTCGGCAAGATCCAGGGCACGATCGTCGATTATCTGATGCCTCCGCTCTCGGTCGGCGAGCTGATCTCGGCGCTCGTCGGCGCTTCGGTGACCCGGGCCTTCCTCGTTGGCGCCGCGGTCTGGCTGGCGATGCTGGCCTGGCCCGGAGTCGACGTGGCGCCGGCGCATCTCTGGGCGATTCTCTGGTTCGGCCTGATGGGAAGCCTCATGCTCGGCTTTCTCGGCCTGATCACGTCGATCTGGGCCGAGAAGTTCGACCACGCCGCCGCGGTCAGTAATTTCGTCGTGGCGCCGTTGTCGCTTCTGTCCGGCACCTTCTATTCGATCGACACCTTGTCGCCGCTGTTCCGGGCGTTCAGCCACGCCAACCCCTTCTTCTACGTCATCTCCGGCTTCCGTTACGGGTTCATCGGCGAAGCGGATTCGCCGATCCTGTTCGGCGCCTTGCTGCTCCTCGCGATCAACCTCGGCCTCGGGCTGATCTGCTTCATCCTGCTGAAAAGCGGCTGGAAAATCCGTTCATAAAAGTTGCGACAATTATGAACGGATTCTGACGAGTCCGTTCAGCCCTGTCCTAG
This sequence comes from uncultured Sphingosinicella sp., assembly GCA_946886275.1. Next base: position 2,500 of record CAMPIH010000045.1, on the reverse strand, counting down.
CCGGGCGCGCCTAGAAGGGGCTCCTGCAATCGTGCAGCAGGAGTAGTAAAATGCGTAAATTGCTCGTTTCCGTCGCTCTCGCGACCGCCACGCTGGCCGCTGTTCCGGCTGCGGCCCAGTACAACACGAACCATGGCTGGCATCAGCGCGGACCTGACCGCCATGCCGTCAACCAGCTGGTTCGTCAGCTCAACCAGGTCGACGTCCGGATCGATCGCCAGGTGCGGCGCGGCGCGATCTCCCGCCGCGAGGGCATCGCCTTGAACCGGCAGGCGAACCGGATCCGCAACCGCCTTCACAATGCCGGCCGCAACGGCCTTAGCGGCCGCGAGTTCGCGGAGCTTCGGGTCCAGGTCAACCGGCTCCAGCAGGATCTGCGCTTCGAGCGTCGCGACCGCGACAATCGCCGCGGCTAGACCAAACGGGCGCCGCTTCGATTGACGCGGCGCCCGCCATATTCCTATAGCGGGAAGTGAGAAGGCGGCCTGAAAGGGTCGCCTTTTTCTCTTGAAACGCCAATTCGAGGAGCCACCATGGCCATCACCCCGCTCATGCCCGTTTATCCGCGTTCGCCGGTTCGGCCGGTGCGAGGGGAGGGGGTCTATCTCTATGGCGAGAATGGCGAGCGCTATCTCGATTTCGCGAGCGGAATCGCCGTCAACCTGCTCGGCCACGGCCATCCGGTTCTGACCCGGGCGATCCAGGACCAGGCCGCGACCCTGATCCATGTCTCCAATCTCTACGGATCGCCCCAGGGCGAGGCCTATGCCAGGCGGCTCGTCGATCTCACCTTCGCCGACACCGTCTTCCTTACCAACAGCGGCGCCGAGGCGGTCGAATGCGCGATCAAGACCGCTCGCCGCTACCATCATCATCAGGGCCGGCCCGAGAAGCACGAGCTGATCACCTTCGCCAGCGCCTTTCACGGGCGGACCCTCGGCACGATCAGCGCCACCAACCAGGAGAAGCTCCGGGACGGCTTCGCGCCGCTTCTGCCGGGTTTCACCGTCGTCGAATTCGACAATCTCGACGCGGTCGAGGCGGCGATCGGGCCCCATACCGCCGGATTCCTGATCGAGCCGATCCAGGGCGAAGGCGGTATCCGCCCGGCAAGCGAGGCCTTCATGAAGGGGCTTCGCCGTCTCGCCGACGAGAATGACCTGATGCTCGTGCTTGACGAGGTTCAGTGCGGCTTCGGACGATCGGGCCACCTCTTCGCCTATGAGCATTATGGCATCGAGCCCGACATCCTCGCTGCCGCCAAGGGGATTGGCGGCGGCTTTCCGATGGGCGCCTGCCTCGCCACCGAGAAGGCGGCCTCCGGAATGGTGATCGGCACCCACGGCTCGACCTATGGCGGCAATCCGCTCGCCTGCGCCGCCGGCCAGGCGGTTCTCGACGTCGTCGCCAATGACGAGTTCCTCGATCATGTCAGGCGGATCAGCGAACGGCTTCGGGGCGCGCTCGAGCAGATGATCCCCAATCACGACCATTTGTTCGAAGGCGTACGCGGTGTCGGCCTGATGCTCGGCGTGAAGATGAAGTCGGACAGCCGCGCCTTCGTCAATTATCTTCGCGAGCACGGACTTCTCACCGTCGCCGCTGGCGACAATGTCATGCGCGTCCTTCCTCCGCTCGTCATCGAGGAGACTCATGTCGCCGAGTTCGTGGAAAGGCTGTCGAAGGCGGCGCGCGACTATCAGGTGCCGAAGGCGGCTTGATTTCTCGCCGCGACGGCCGGGCGAACCGCGCCGGGCCTCGAAAGTTCGGAGTTATTGAACGTGGCGGCCGAGTCGCCACATGGTCGTCATGGCTTCCGAACATTTGAACCAGGCGGTGGCGGCCGCCAATCTCGACGAGGCGGTCGGTTTCACCCTTCCGTCAAGCAAGGCCCGAGGCCGGCTGGTGAGGCTCGGTCCCGTGCTGGACGAGGTCCTGTCCGCCCATGATTATCCGGCGCCGATCGCCCGGATCCTGTCCGAGGCGCTGACCCTGACGGCCCTGCTCGGGGCGATGCTGAAGGACGTCGGCGGCCAGCTGACTCTCCAGGCCCAGACCGAGGAAGGAATCATCGATCTCCTCGTCTGCGACTATAAGGGCGGCGAGCTTCGCGGCTATGTCCGCTTCGATTCGGCGCGGCTGGCCGAGGCCTCCACCTTGCCTTCGCTCTTCGCCATGTTCGGCAAGGGCTATCTGGCGATCACCTTCGACCAGGCCGCCACCAAGGAGCGCTACCAGGGCATCGTCCCGCTCGAGGGCGGCAGCCTCGCTGAGGCGGCACAGCATTATTTCAGCCAGTCCGAGCAGATTCCGAGCCTCGTCAGGCTGGCCGTGGACGATACCGGCCATGTCGCCGGCGGGATCCTTCTTCAACATCTGCCCGAGGGCGAGGAAGGGCGGGAGCGCCTCCACACCCGCCTCGATCATCCCGAATGGGAGCATGTGCGGGTCCTTGCCGAGACGATCCGGGCGAACGAGCTTTTCGATCAGGAACTGCCGC
>CAMPIH010000044.1 GCA_946886275.1 uncultured Sphingosinicella sp. | reverse complement strand
CAAAGCCGCTTCGTCGGCTATCGCGGAAGCGGCATCGACGTGACCGAGCATCGCCGATCCACCGAACAGGCGTCCAGGCTCGCCAAATACGACATCCTCACCGGGCTTCCGAACCGGCACCGGATGACCGAATTGCTCGATTCCAGCCTCCTCGTCGGCGAGCCGGAAGAAACCTCGTGCGCGGTCATGATGGTCGATCTCGACCGCTTCAAGCAGGTCAACGACACGCTCGGCCACCCGGCCGGAGACGATCTCCTCAAGCAGGTCGCGGACCGGCTGGTGCTCATCGTCGGCGACCGCGAGAAGGTCTTCCGGATCGGCGCGGACGAATATAAGATCATCCTCCAGAATTGCGGCAATCGCGGAATCATCGGCGACATGGCGAAGGACGTCATCGCCAGTCTGTCTCGTCCCTATTCACTCGGCGGCAGCCGCTGCATCGTCGGCGCATCGGTCGGGATCGCGATCGCGCCGGCGGACGGCACCACCAGCGACGAGCTGATCCGAAGCGCCGATCTCGCCCTCAACGCGTCGAAAACCGGTGGTGGCGGCCAGTTCCGCTTCTTCTCGGGCGAGCTTCTGAAGCTCGCGGAGGACAGGCGGACGCTCGAGGAAGACCTTCGGGACGCTTTGGCTCGAGACGAGCTGCGAGTCGCCTATCAGCCGATCGTCTGCGCCACGACCAATGTCATGACCGGCGCCGAGGCGCTGATCCGGTGGCAGCACCCGACGCGCGGCGAAATCTGCCCGAGCATGTTCATCCCGATCGCGGAAGAGGCCGGACTCATTGCCGGGATCGGCGACTGGCTGCTTCGCCAGGCCTGCCGGGACGCGGCCAAATGGCCGGGCAAGCTGCGCGTGGCGGTGAACGTCTCGCCGATCCAGTTCGCGAACGACGCCTTCCCCGAGACTGTGAGGGCGGCGCTCGCGCAATCCGGCCTGCCGCCGGGCCAGCTGGAGCTCGAGATCACTGAAGGCGTCTTCCTCGGCGAAGCGTCCGAAACCGACACGATGTTCACGACGCTCAAGGATATCGGAGTCCGGCTCGCGCTCGACGACTTCGGAACCGGCTATTCCTCGCTCGGCTATCTGCGCACCGCCCCGTTCGACAAGATCAAGATCGACCAGAGCTTCGTCCACGCGGCGACGCTGCCCGGATCGCGCAACGCCGCGATCATCGCCGCCATTGTCGCGCTCGCGGACGCGCTCGACATGGAAACCACTGCGGAAGGGATCGAATATCTGGACCAGCTCGAGCTGATCCGCGACCTCCGGGTCAGCCACGTCCAGGGCTGGATCTACAGCAAGGCGATCAGCTGCGCCGATCTCCGCCAGAAGGTGACCAGGGGGGACTGGGTGATCGATCCGGTCGGTCCCGCCAGGCAACGCAGCAATCGGCGCACCGTCTACCGAAAGGTCGGACTGATCCACGGCACCCGCTACGATCGGGTCATCATCCGCAACCTGTCGGATTCGGGCGCCCTCATCGAAGGCGTCTCGGGACTTCAGTCCGGGACCCTGGTCGTCGTCGATTTCGGCGACGGCCAGCTCGCCTTCGCCCGGGTGAGCCGCTCTCACGGTCCGCAGTTCGGGATCGCCTTCGAACAGCCGCTCGTCGACGATGGCGAGGGCGGGCTCTGCACCAGCCATCGGGTCTCCTCCTATTTGCTCAAGACGGCGGGGCTGCCTTCGCCGGACAAGGCCGACACCGGATCGGCGGTCGGCAACGTCATGCCGATGGAGCAGCTCGCCGAGAAACTCGGCCTCACCCTCGCGCCGCCGGTCGCCCGGCGAAGGCCAAGCGGCGCGGCCGAGCGGATCGAGGACGTGTCGAAGGTCCCGACCCTTCGTCAGCTGTCGGAACATTATCTTCAGTCGATCGCCGACGACCCCCAGGCCCGCGAGGGCGCCTGGAGGGATCTGCGCAACCACATCCTACCGCGCTTCGGACAGTTCCGGCTGGACCAGGTTTCCGGTTCCGACATTTCGGGCTGGCTTGGCGACAAGATGGCGATCGAGGGACAGCCGCCGGGCACGGACGTTCGGCTTCATACTCTTCTGACCCAGATGTGGACCCTGGCGGGGCAGCTCAAGATGCCGGGGGCCGAGCCGAATCCGCTCGATGGGCAGAATTGGGTCGCCCGGAGGACCGACGCGAATGCCGGGCTCACGGTTCCCGAGGTGCAGAAGCTGCTCGACGCCGCTCGAGTCAGCCATAATCGGCAATTGCGCTTCATCATCCCGCTGCTGATGCTGACGGGAGCGAGGCCGGGGGAATTGCTCAAGGCGAAATGGGAGCAGGTGGACCTCGATTCAGGGATCTGGAATCTTCCCTCTCACGGCGAAGCCGCGGCTCAAGGGCTTCGCCTGACTCCGGGGGCGATCGCCCTGATCGCGGAACTGCCGCGGTGGGAGAATTGCCCTTATCTGCTGCCCAACCCGACGACGCGTCAGCCCTATCGATCGATACACCGAAGCTGGGACGTTGTCAGGGTCGCTGCAGGCCTGCCGCATATCGAGCTTCACGATCTTCGCTTCTGCGACATCGGCACCGCTTTCGGCGAGGAGGAGATCCTCGGCCTCGTCCGCCAGGCCGCGCCGGCCGACGATGCCACCGCTGCGGACGCTGACGCCAAGGACGGAGCCGCGAAGCTGGCGGCGTGACCGGCCGAAGCGCCGCCGGCGCCGGCTTTCAGCTCAGCAGATGCTTCTGGATCTTGCCTGCCGAAGTGCGCGGGAATTCGTCGACGAAATCGAACCGGCGCGGCACCTTGTAGGGGGCGAGCCGCTGGCGGCAGAAATTGGCGAGCTCGCCGCTGTCCGGATCGGCGCCGCTGGCGAGCTGGACGAAGGCCCGCCCCACCTCTCCCCATTTCGGGTCGGGCTCGCCGAGCACAGCCACGTCCTGGACCGCGGGATGGGCGCAAAGCACGTTCTCCACCTCGGCCGGATAGACGTTCTCGCCGCCGGAGATGAACATCTCCTTCCGGCGGCCGGCAATGTAGTAAAAGCCGTCAGGATCCCGTTTCGCCAGATCGCCCGAACGAAGCCAGCAGCCGTCGACGAAGGCGGCCCGAGTCGCTTCCTCGTTGCGCCAATAGCCGGGCGTGATGCCAGGGCCGGCAAAGAGAAGGTCGCCCACCTCGCCGTCGGCGACATCCCTCCCCTCGCGATCGACGATCCGGACATTGCACAGCAGCTGCGGCTTGCCGACCGATCCGATCCTGTCCCACGCGTCGGCCGGATCGACGAGGAAGGCGGTCGGACCGGTCTCGGTCATGCCCATGCCGTTGCAGACCCGGACTCCGAGTTCGCGGTAGCGCTCGACCAGGCGATCGGGAAGCGGTGCTCCGCCGCAGCCCCAGTGGCGGACCGACCGGAGCGGCGCCCGGGCAAAATCGGGATGGTCGAGTAGTTCCTGATAGACGGTCGGGACCCCGAAGAAGGTGTCGAGCCGCCGCTCCGTGAGCAGACCGACGAGCGCATCGGCGTCGAACGATTCGAGGATCGTCACCTGACCGCCGGCAATCAGGGTCGGCAAGGCGTGAAGGTTGATCCCGGCGGTGTGGAAATTGGGAAGGAAGGCGATCGTTCGGTCGGCGCCGCTCAGGCCGATCGCGGCGCCGATGCTGACGTGGTTCGAAAGCGCCATCCGATAGGCATAGATGACGCCTTTCGGCCGCCCCGTCGTCCCTGACGTATAGATCAGGTACCAGGTGGATTCGGCCGGCCAGCTGCGTCGCCAGGCGCGCGGTTCGGCCGAGGCCAGAGCGCGCTCATACTCCTCGTCGAGGCAGAGGATCGGCGGCGCAGCGGCGAGTGCCCTGGCCGTCGCCGCTCCGCCGCCGTCGCAGAAGAGGAAGCTCGGCTCGCAATCGGCGACCAGCCCGTCCAGCTCCGCCGGCGGCATCCGCCAGTTGAGCGGCACCAGGATTGCCCCCAATTTGGCGCAGCCGAACAGGATCTCGAAGAAAGCGATCCTGTTCCGGCACAGGATGGCGACCCGATCGCCGGCTTTCACCCCTCGCTGCGCCATCAGTGATGCGGCGGCGGCAGCGCGGGAGTCGAGCTGGGCATAGGTCAGGGTGCGGCCCGTCGCCGCCTCCTCGAGCGCGATCCTGTCCGGTGACAGCTCGGCGCGCTTGGCCGCGAAGTCGGGGAAATCGCCGGTCATGGCCCGCGCTTCCTCAGTCCCTCGGAGACGAAGTCGATCGCCAGGTCAGCCACTTGCTCGGCCGGCATGTCGTCCCGCCAGATGCCGTAGCGCATTCCGAGGAAGACGCTCATCCCGATCAGCGCCCAGGCGCGAAGCTCGTCCGGGCCTTCGCCGATCTCGCCGCGGCCACGGGCCGCGGCGAGGTTGCGCCGATAGCCCTCGGCGAAGGTGAGATAATGTTCGCGATAGACGTCCTCGGCGACGAACTGCGCCTCCTCGATGATCCGGTAGAGCTCGGGATGGCGGCGGGTGAAGGCGATGAAGGCGGCAAGGCCGATCCGTTCGGCCGCGAGCCGGTCGGGAGCGCCCTTCACGGCCTCGGCGACATGGGCCCTCGTCGCCCGGCTCATGTCGCGGACCAGGGCCCGGAACAGCTCCTCCTTGCTCTGGAAATAGGTGTAAAAGGTGCCGAGGGCGACGCCGGCGCGGGCGGTGATGCCGGTGATCGCCGCCTCGTGATAGCCGCGCTCGCCGAATTCCTGAGCCGCCGCCTCGAGCAGCTTGCGCACGGTTCGGCGCCCCCGTTCCGTGCGCGGGGCCTTGTCCGCCGAAACCGCCGCCTGGCCGAGCTCGTTCATCTTTTGCCCCTCTCCCGAGCCGCGAACCTGAACCGACTCTCAAATAAGTGCAAGACCAGCTAAGTTGAACATTGACTCAGGTTTCACTTCAGTGCAGAGGCGGGGCGCCGAAAGACCTGTGAACGGGCGAGGGCGGGGGAGGATTATCTGGACCATTTTATCGCCTCGGACGGGGCGCGGATATGCTATCGCGACGAAGGTGAAGGCACGCCGATTGTGCTTCTTCACGGCCTGATGGCCCATGGCGGCTTCTTCCGCGAGCAATCCGCCCTCGCCGACCATTTCCGGCTCGTCAACGTGGATCTTCGCGGTCACGGCGCCTCCGCCGATGCCGACGAGGCGCCGAGCGTCGAGCGGATCGCCGCCGACGTCACCGAGCTCGCCGAAGCGCTCGACCTGCGCGACGCGATCGGGGTCGGCTGGTCGCTCGGAGCGACCGTGCTCTGGCACGTTCTCACCGGCCGCGCCGCCAGTCGATTCTGCGGCGCCGTCGTCATCGACATGACCGCACGGGTGATGAACGGCGACGAATGGGGCCTCGGCCTCTCGCCCGAGGCCTGCGACGCGCGGACCGCCGCGATCAGCGAGGATTTCGAAAGCTTCGCCGTCGCCGCCGGCCAGGCGATCTTCGCCCAGCCGATCGGCCCGGAACGACGCGCGGTCGCCGACTGGGCCAGTGACGAATTCGCCCGCAATCGGCCGGACGCGATCGCTTCGGTCTGGGAATCGCTCGTCCGCCAGGATGCGCGCGCCCTGCTTCGCCGGATCGATCACCCCACCCTGATCATCCATGGCGCGCAGAGCAGCCTCTACGGCGACGACACCGCCGACCATCTCGTCGCCGCTCTGCCGAACGCCCGCGCCGTCCGCTTCGAGCAATCCGGCCACGCCCCGCATCTCGAGCAGCCGATCCTGTTCAACCGCACTCTGAAGGATTTCGCGGACCGCCTGTCCTGCGGCCGCACCGACCCAGTCACCGAAACACGAGGAGAAATATGATGAAGCTCGAACTTTCGACCTTGCTGAGGCTCGGCGCCGCCAGCGCCGCCCTCGCCGTCGCCGCCCCCGCTCTGGCTCAGCCCGGAAGTGAGGAAGAACAGGCCGCCGCCGCCAACGCCGCTGGCGTGGAAGACACGGCGGCCGGCGAGGAGGAAGCCATCCTCATCACCGCCCGTCGCCGCGCCGAAGAAGCCCAGGACGTGCCGATCGCCGTCACCGCCCTCGATGGCGAGACGCTCGAGGACCAGGGCGCGGTCGATCTTACCGCCGTCATGCAGCGGACTCCCAATACGACCCTCCAGGTCGCACGCGGATCCAATTCCACGCTGATCGGATTCATCCGCGGCATCGGCCAGCAGGATCCGCTCTGGGGCTTCGAGCCCGGCGTCGGCCTTTATATCGACGACGTCTATATCGCCCGTCCCCAGGCGGCGGTTCTCGACATCTTCGACGTCGAGCGGATCGAGGTCCTTCGCGGCCCGCAGGGCACGCTCTATGGCCGCAACACGATCGGCGGCGCCGTCAAATATGTCACCCGCAGGCTCGGCGAGGAGTTCGGCGGGCGAGTGCGTGCCGCTTATGGGAGCTATGACCAGATCGATCTGGTCGGCTCGATCAACGCTCCGCTCGGCAACGGCTTCGCCGTCGGCGGCGCTGTCGCCTGGCTCCAGCGCGACGGTTTCGGCGAGAATCTCAACACCGGCAACGAGCATTACAACAAGGACGTGCTCGCCGCCCGTGTCTCGGCCGAGTTCGAGGCGACCCCGGACCTGTTCTTCCGCCTGTCCGGCGACTGGATCCGCGACACGTCCAACGCCCGTCACGGGTATCGCGAAGTGGGCAATGGCGGCCTCGCCGCTTTCGAGCCGCTCGACAGCGTCTATGACACGAGGGCTGGCGCCGGCGACGAGAACGAGGTCGAGACCCGGGGCATCTCGCTCACCGGGGAATGGCGCCTGGACGATCGCTTCACCCTGAAGTCGATCACCGCCTATCGCGACGGCGAGACCAACGGCAATATCGACTTCGACAACACGCCGGGGCCGGTGCTCGACATTCCGGCCTTCTACGAGGACGACCAGTTCACCCAGGAATTCCAGGTCATCTACGAAGGCGACAGGCTTCAGGGCGTCGCCGGCGTTTTCTATCTGGACGGCTTTGCTTCGGGCGCGTTCGACACCGTTCTCGGCCTTGCCAATCTGACCATCTTCACGACCGGCAGCGTCAACACCAAGAGCATCGCCGGCTATGCCGATTTCAGCTACAGCCTGAGCGATCAGTTCCGGGTCTCCCTCGGCGCCCGCTACACCAGCGATCAGCGCGAAGGCACGGTGTTCCGGCAGAACTTCACCGGCATCAGGAGCCCGTTCTTCGGCAATGCCGCGGCGGTCCCCGGCCTGGTTCGGACCGATTACACCAATGAGCGGACCGACAACCAGTTCACGCCGCGCGTGAGCCTGTCCTATCTGCCCAACCCGGACCTGACTCTCTACGCGTCCTATTCGCGCGGCTTCAAATCGGGCGGCTTCGACATGCGCGGCGACGCTTTCCTGACGCCGTCCACGGTCAACGGCTACGATCCGGAAACCGTCGACGCCTACGAGGCCGGCCTGAAGGCCTATGCGCTCGATCGCACGCTCTATTTCGCGGCGGCGGCCTTCTATTCCGACTATCGCGACCAGCAGGTGACGATCCAGCAGGTCGCGCCCGGGCCGAGCGTCGCCAGCTTCGTCGACAATGCCGGCGATTCCCGGATCTGGGGAATCGAGCTGGAAGCGCGGGCGACGCTCAACGAGAATGTCTCGATCTCGGCGATGTACGGCTACATCAACGGCGAATTCAAACGCTTCAGCACCTTCGATCTGGCCACCAACCAGTTCATCGACGTCGCCGACCAGCGGGTGTTCCAGAACACGCCGTCGAACACCTTCATGATCGCTCCGACCTTCCGCCACGATCTCGGCGGAGGAACGGTCACGATCGCTCCGTCGCTCTCCTACCGTTCGGCTTATTCGCAGTTCGAGGTGCCGAACCCGTTGCTCGACGAGGACGGCTACACGCTGATCGACGCGGCGATCGTCTGGACGACTCGCGACGAGCGCTTCCAGCTTTCGCTGACCGGCCGCAACTTGACCGATGCGCGCTACCGGATCGGCGGCTACAACTTCCCCGGAGCTTTGTTCGGCAATTCGATCATCGGCTTCTACGGGCCGCCGCGCACGTTCACGGTCAGCGGCGAAGTGAGGTTCTGAAATAATGAACATAACGGGGAGCAGGAACGAGACACCCGGAGGACGGGTGCTGGCGATCCTGCTCCTCGCCTACATCTTCAATTTCATCGATCGGCAGATCATCGGCATCCTGGCGGTGCCGATCAAGGCCGAGCTCCAGCTCAGCGACACCGAGCTCAGCCTGATGGGCGGCATCGCCTTCGCCCTCTTCTATAGCGGCCTCGCTATTCCGATCGCCTGGCTCGCCGACCGCAAGAGCCGGGTCAGGATCATCGCCGTCTCGGTCGCCTTGTGGAGCGCCTTCACCGCCGCCTGCGGCCTCGCCCAGAATTTCTGGCACCTGTTCCTCGCCCGGATGGGCGTCGGCATCGGCGAAGCGGGCGGAGTTGCGCCCTCTTATGCCCTGGTCTCTGATTTCTATCCCAAGGAGAAAAGGGCCCGGGCGCTGGCGCTCTTCTCGCTCGGAATCCCGATCGGCTCGGCGCTCGGGGTCTTCTTCGGCGGCTGGATCGCCACCCATCTCGACTGGCGCTCCGCCTTCATCATCGTCGGCCTCGCCGGCCTTCCCGCCGCCTTGCTCGTCAGGCTCGGGATCAGGGAGCCGGTCCGAGGCGGCCACGACAGCGTCGACGGAAGCGCAAGCGATCCGGCGCCGCCCTTCCTCGAAGTCGCCGCAAGGCTCGCCTCGACTCCCAGCTTCTGGCTGCTCTCGTTCGGCGCGGCATCCGGATCGATCCTCGGCTACGGCCTCATCTTCTGGCTTCCCAGCTTCTTCAGCCGGAGCTTCGATCTCGAATTGAACGAGGTCGGCTGGTTCTACGGAACGATCGTTCTGGTCGGCGGAATGGCGGGCACCTGGCTCGGCGGCTGGCTCGCCGATCGGACCGGCGCCGGCAATCCGGCGGCCTATGCCCTGATCCCGGCCCTGTGCTTCCTGGTCACCGCGCCGGTCTTCGCCTTCGGCCTGTTCGCGCCCTCGCTCGTCGTCGGCTGGATTCTGTTCGCCATCGGCCAGATGCTGGCCCTCGCCTGGCTCGGCCCGGTGATCGCCGCGGTCCAGCATATCGTCCCGCCGAACATGCGGGCGACGGCTTCGGCGAGCTTCCTGTTCATCAACAATCTGATCGGTATCGGCTTCGGGATCTTCTTCCTGGGCTTCATGTCGGACACGATGAGCGCGGCCTATGGCGAGGATTCGCTTCGCTACTCGATCCTCTACGGGCTCGGCTTCTATTTGCTCAGCGCGCTGCTCTATTTCGCCGCGTCGACCCGGTTGAAGCGGGACTGGTACCGAGCCGACGCCTAGGTCGCGAAGCCGGGATCGAGCCGGTGCGCCTTGCGGAGCAAAGCCGGCCAGGCCAGCGCCCCGGCCGCCATCTTCAGCCCGATTTTGCCCTGCTGGGCCGTCACCTCGGGCGCGCCCTGCGGCGGATTGTTGAGGTTCCCCTCCCCGGCCGAAAGCGCGAGGATCTGCGCCTGGCAGGCGCGCTCGAAGAAATAGAGCTTCACGAACGCCTCGCCGACCGTCTCGCCGACCGTCAGGGTGCCATGGTTCCTGAGCAGCATCGCGCCCTTGTCGCCAAGGTCGGCGACCAGCCGCTCGCGCTCGCCAAGGTCGACGGCGACGCCTTCATAATCGTGATAGGCGATCTCGTCGCGAATGAGCATCGCCGTCTGAGTCAGCGGCAGCAGGCCTTCCGAATGAGCGGAGACGGCCTGGCCGTGCGGCGTGTGGAGATGCATCACCGCCTGCGCGTCAGCGCGCGCCATATGGATCGCGCTGTGGATGACGAACCCGGCCGGGTTGGTGATGAACGGCGACGGCTCGACCGGATGGCCATCGAGGTCGACCTTGACCAGCGAGGAGGCGGTCACCTCCTCGAACATGAGATTATAGGGATTGAGGAGGAAATGATGGTCCGGCCCAGGCACCCGGGCCGAGAGATGGGTGAAGATGAGATCGTCCCAGCCATGATGAGCGACGAGTCGATAGGCGGCGGCGAGATCGACCCGGATCTTCCATTCCTCCGCGCTGACCCGCCCTTCGAGCGAAGGGATGTCGACTGACGCCAGCGGGCTCAGCTCCGCCATGCCCTGGTTGATCGCGTCGACCCTTCCCATCTTCGTGCCTCCTGACTGCCGATCTCTTAGCTGCCGGCGGCTTGCGGCGCGACCCTGTTCGGATGAGCAGCCGCGAAGGCCTCGAGCCGGCAAGCCTCGGCGTCGACTCGGACCAGCGTCGGGAATGGGTCAAGAGCGACGTCGAAGCGGCGGGCGTTGAACATCTGCGGCACCAGGCACAGGTCCGCCATGCTCGGCGAGTCGCCGAACAGGAATTTGCCCGAACTGGGCGCCGCGAGCGCCTCGAGCGCCGAAAAGCCTTCCTCGATCCAGTGGCGATACCAATCGTCCCTCGCCGCCTGATCGATCTCCATGTGCGCGAGACGCTTCAGGACTCGCACATTGTTGAGCGGGTGGATGTCGCAGGCGATCGTCAGCACCATCGCCCGGACATGGGCGGCGTCCAACGGATCGGCCGGAAGCAGCCGCGGCTCGGGATAGGCGCCTTCGAGCCAGGCGATGATCGCGATGCTCTGGGTGATCGGCCGACCATCGACGGTCAGTGTCGGAACCAGGCCTTGCGGGTTCAGACGCCGATACTCGGGCTCCTTGTGCTCCCCCTCGAGAAGATTCACCGGCGCGGCCTCGTAAGGGACGCCCTTGAGGTTCAGCGCGATCCGGACCCGGTAGGCGGCCGAGGACCGGAAATAATCATGAAGGACGATCTTGCTCATCGGACGATCATAATCCGATCGCGGCGCCTCCGCCATGCGCCGCGATGCGCGCCTTCAGAGAATGAAGTCGCCGGCGGCGACCAATGTCGTGTTCGCGACGATGATCTGGAAGTCGGCCAGTCCGTCGCCATTGGTGTCGCCGAAAATATGCGCCTGGCCGCCGACCGTCTGCACCCTCAATTGACCGGCGACATTCGAGAAGGCCGAATTGCCGATGAAGGTGAAGGCGTCGTTCGCCGCGGACCCGGCGATGGCGTCGATCGCGGAAAGGTCCAGCCGGTCGATCCCGGAGGCGAAGTCCCAGACCTGGTCGGCCGCGCCGCTTGCGCTGTGGGCTGCGGAAGCGAAGGCGAAGCTGTCCGCGCCCGCGCCGCCCTCGAGGCGGTCCTTTCCGGCCCCGCCGTCGAGCCTGTCGTCGCCGGCGCCGCCCAGCAGCCGGTCGTCCTCCGAACCCCCTTCGATCATGTCGTCGCCGGCAAAGCCGACGAGATAATCGGCGCCGGCGCCGCCGCGCAGCATATTGATCCCGTCATTGCCCTGGATCGTGTTGTTCAGCTCGTTGCCGGTGAGGTCCAGGCTGTCGGTGGCGGCGGTCGATATGGCCGTCAGCAGCTCGGCATGGCTTCCCGCATTGAGAACGAAGCTCGTCCGCGCATAGACCACGTCATTGCCTTCGCCGGCGCGCTCCGTCACCCGGTCCCCGGCGTCGACATAATAGCGATCGTTGCCGACCCCGCCGACGAGCACGTCGAATCCGGCACCGCCGTCGAGCCAGTCGTGACCGGTAAGGCCGACGAGCCAGTCGTCGCCGCCATTGCCCCGCAAGGTATTGTCGTAGCCGTTGCCCTGAAGGTTGTTGTTCAGCTCGTTGCCGTTGAGGTCGATTCGGGTGTTGGCGGTCGCTTCATAGGCGGCAAGCAGCTCGACATACGCCCCCGCCGTCAAGGTGAAGCTCGTCAGCGCATAGGCGATGTCGTGGCCCTCGCCGTCGAGCTCGAAGACGCTGTCGCTGCTGTCGACGACATAGCGGTCGTCGCCGGTTCCGCCGGAGAGGCGATCCGCGCCGGTTCCGCCGTCGAGCCAATCCTGCCCGCCGCCGCCGATCAGAAGGTCGTTGCCGCCATTGCCGTAAAGGTGGTTGGCACCGGAATTGCCGCTGATCTGGTTGGCGAAATCGTTGCCGCGCAGCTGGATTGCTCCGCTGCCGGCAGCCTCGATCCGTTCGACATGAACTCCGTTCGCCAGCGCATAATTGACCGAAGCGACGATGTTGTCGGTGCCCCCGTTCGCGCCCTCGACAATCGAATCCCCGGCATTGTCGACGAAGTAGACATCATCGCCCAGGCCACCACTCATCTGGTCGGCGCCGGCGAGACCGTCGATCCGGTCACCTCGGTCGCTTCCGTTGACGACGTCGGCACCCGCGCTCCCCTCGAAGTGAAGCACCGACGGAGTGAAGGCGTTCAGATTATAGCCGGTCAGGGAAGCCACCGAGACGCCGGTCAGTTGCACGAAATCGCGCCCTGCCCCCGAACCGGCAAAGCCGTCGGAATCGAGGCGGATGACCGTGTCAGCGCCGATCTGGACAAGCCGAAGATGTCCGGAATCGACGAGATTCGCGCCGCGGTCCCAATCGGGGAGCATCGCTCCGAGATAGTCGCGAAGGAAGAGGACGTCGGTCTCGGGGCCGAGCTCACCGGTCGAGAAATCGTCTATCGAAAGCAAGGTGGGAGCGCCGCCGCTCGCCACGAAGGCGCCGAGATAGACCTGGTCATAGCCGGCGCCGAGCGCGATCGAATAATGGCCGAGCGAGAAATCGATATGGACGTAATCGTCGCCGGTACCGCCGTCGAGGGAGATCGTGCCGCCGCCGTTGACATAGAGATCGTCATTGCCGGCACCGCCGGACAAAGTGGCCGTGTCGGCGGTCCTCGAAAAGGCGGTGAATCGGAGCACGTCCAGCCCCTCGTCGCCGTTCAGGATCAGGGTCGAGGCCGGCGCCGAACCGCTTCGCTCGACGTGGAGCCGATCGCTCCCTTCGCCGCCGAAGAGGCTGTCGTCGCCACCCATCGAGTCGGTCAGATTATCGTCATTGCCGCCTCCGAGCAGCACGTCGTCGCCGAGCTGGCCGTCGATCCAGTCACTGCCGTCGCCGCCCTCGATCCGATCGTCACCGGCGCCGCCTCGAATCTCGTCATGGCCGGCAAGACCCTGGATCAGATCGTCGGCGAAGCTGCCCCAAAGCAGGTCGAACTCCGGCGTGCCGATGAAATGAGTCGTCGGCGGCGGGTCGCCATCGGCGGGAAAGCCGCCCAGGTTGAAATGACTGAAGCCGGCGCCGGCCGAGCCGGCGAAACGAACGAGATCGATGAATCCGCCCGGACCCGCCGCTCCATCCCGGTCGATCTGGAGCAAAGCATCGGCGCGGTCGTCGACCAGGCGGAGATGGCCGGTGGCGAAGAGGTTCGATTCGCCGTCCCACCCTTCGACCACAGAGATCAGGTAGCCGAGCATCTCGAGGCGGTCGCCAGAATCGCCGACGCTGAAGTCGGTGACGGTGATCGTTCCCGGCCGATCGTCGATCACCGCGGCGAGCGACAGCAGGTCCTGGCCCTCGCCGAGCGAGATCCGATAATCGGCACCAAGGAAATTGAGCCCGATCCGGTCCGCGCCGGCGCCGGCGTCGATGGTGACCGACCCGCCTCGGAAAGCGCTGATATGATCATCGCCTTCTCCGCCGATCAGAGTCACCGTGTCGACGTAGCGGGCGCCGAAATAGGTGAGCACGTCGTGGCCGGCGCCGCCATCGAGGCGGAGATTGCTCGCCAAGTGGCTCTCGTAGCGCATGACCGAGAGGCCGTCGTGGCCATCGCCGCCATAGAGGCGGTCATCGCCTCCCGAACTGTCGTTGAGGCCGTCATCGCCGACGCCGCCCTTGATGAGGTTGGCGAGGCCGTTGCCATATAGCCCCTGCCCGCGCGGATCGGTGCCGATGAGGATCTCGACATGGTCCGGCAAGGTGTAGAGCCAGACCGAGCTGACGACTCCATCGGTGCCGCCGTCGGCCGTCTCGATCACCTGATCGCCCTCGTCGTCGACGAAATAGAGATCGTCGCCGCCGCCGCCCGAAAGCGTGTCGTCGCCAGAACCCGAATCGAATATTTCGCCGCCCGAAGCGCCCGTCAGAACGTCATTGCCGTCGCTGCCGGTGACCAGGGTGGCGTCAGCCCAGCGGCCGCGGACGGTGACGTTCACGGTCGCGCTGTCCCCGCTCGCGAGACTGTAGGTGAAGCTGTCGGCTCCGACCGCCGGGCCCCCGCTTCCCGGCTCGGGGAGGGCGAAGGCGCCGTTGGGGTCGTAGATATAGCTACCGTCCGAGTGGACGGTCAGGAGGGCACCCGAAGCCAGCTGGATCTCGCGACCGACGGCCGTTTCGGAACCGTTGACGGCACTGACGACCGGCGTGCCGGCAGTGGGAGGAATATCGGCGCCGTGGCCATTGTCTTCGAAGAGGCTGCCGGTGGCGATTCCCGGATCTTTCGCCTCGACATCGTCGTCGACGGCGTCGAACGTGCCCGGCGAGTAGATCCGAGCGTGAAGGGTGGCGCTGTTGCCCGGCGTCGACCCGCCGGTATCGTCCCAGGCGACTGCAATTCCGCCCCAGGAAAGACCGGTCGAGACGGGATTGCGCTGATTCTGGGAGGTCGCGACGTTGACCAGGAAGGTTTCGCCGCCGACGCCCGACTGATCATA
>CAMPIH010000043.1 GCA_946886275.1 uncultured Sphingosinicella sp. | reverse complement strand
GCGATCGCGCTTCAGTCGGCTTGCCGCTGACAGGCTGGCTCGGTGGGTTTTATCGACCCTGGCGGGCCTGGTGCCGGGTGTCGGACTCGAACCGACGACCTACCGCTTACAAGGCGGTTGCTCTACCAGCTGAGCTAACCCGGCGTTGATGGGTCCATAGCGCAAAGTTCTTGCCAAAGGCGAGCACCCGAAGACCTTCGGCGTCGTGTCGGTTCGGTGACGAAACATTGAGCCCAGGCCCATTCATGCTAGTCAGTTCGTCCCGCGCCACGCCGCTGGCACTCTTGGTTCGAATTTCGGCAGGACAGGATTGCTCAAGACCATAAATCGTGATCGGCGCGCCGGCTTTCGGTCCGGACCGCCACAGACGAGGGCGGGAGGGGTTCGCCGATCCCTGTTCGTGCTCGTCGTCCTGTCGACGATCCTGGTGCTTGGCGGCGCGAGCAGCCCGTCGTCCGGGCACGCCTTCATCCTGTCGCTCGTCTGCGTACCCTTTCTCACCTACGCGCTCCTGCGCCGGCCCCCGGCCGCTTTGCTCCTGTTCGATCCGGTCCCGGCCTATTTCCTTCTGGCCATCCTGGCGCTGATCATCCTCCATCTCGTGCCGCTCCCGCCCTCGCTCTGGACCCAGCTTCCCGGCCGGGAAGTCGCCGTCAGGGGAATGGAGCTGATGGGCGCCGAAGACGCCTGGCTTCCGCTCACGCTCGATCCGCCCGCCGCCTTCGCTTCGGCGCTCGGCCTGGTGCCGGCAGTCACGCTCGCGATCGTCACCATTCGGTCCGGGCGACTCCCGAGCGTCGAGGTCGGACTTCTGATCGTCGCTTTCGCCTTGCTCTCGCTCGTCATGGGCGCGCTCCAGGTGGCGGGATCGCACCAGTCGCCGCTTTACATCCATGCCTTCACCAATTGGGGCATGGCCGTCGGCTTTTTCGCCAACGCCAATCACTTCTCCACTTTCCTGCTGATCTCGCTGCCGGTGCTGGCCGCGCTTCTGCGATGGAAGCTGCCGCTTCCCGAACAGGCCTGGGTCAGGATCGGGACGGTCGCGCTTTACGGGACGTTCGTCGTCGTCGGGATCTTTCTCGCCAGGACCGTCGCCGGCCTCCTCTTGTTTCCGATGGCGCTTGCGGCCGCGCTCCTGATCGCCTCGGCCCGTTCGTCCGGGTGGCTGAGACGCTCCGTCCTCGTCCTTCCGGTGGCGTCGATCGGGCTTCTGCTCGTCGCCGCCTACCGCTCGGAAAGCGGCGCCTTCATGACGCGGTTCGGCGCCGAACCGGGAGGTCGGCTCGAAATCGGCCGGACGACGATCGAGGCAGCGATGAGCAGCTGGCCGGTCGGAAGCGGCATCGGCTCGTTCAACCGAGTCTACAGGCTCTTCGAGGATCCGGACGAGGTGACCAACGTCTTCGTCAACCATGCGCATAACGACTATCTGGAGGTGTTCGCCGAGACGGGCCTGCTGGGCGCCGTCCTGATCCTCGCCTTTCTCGCCTGGTGGGGACTTCGTTCGGTCCAGGCGTGGCGGGACGCTCGTCCCGATGCCTATTGGACTCAGACCGCCTCGGTCGTCATCGGCATCATCCTCGCCCACAGCCTCGTCGATTATCCGATCCGGACTCCGGCCATCATGGCCCTGTTCGTCTTCTACGTCCTGACGCTTTCCGAGCCGCGAGCCGCCGGGACCGAACCCTGATCGGTCCGCATCCTTCCACTGCGCTCGGGGGCGCCAGCAGGAGAACGTCTTGATCAAGCCGCGAGTCCATCTCATCGCCGCCGCGCGGCCGAACTTCATGAAGGTGGCGCCGCTCTGGCACGCTCTTGCCGCCAGCGAGGCGTTCGAACCGGTGCTCGTCCATACCGGCCAGCATTACGACGCCAACATGTCGGACGACATCTTGCGCGATCTGAAGCTGCCGCCGCCGGCCCATCGGCTCGGGATCGGCTCCGGCAGCCATGCCGAGCAGACCGCCGGAGTGATGATCGCCTATGAGAAGGTCGCACTCGCCGATCGGCCCGACTGGCTGGTCGTCGTCGGCGACGTCAACTCGACCGCGGCCGCGGCGATGGTGGGCGCCAAGCTGCTGATCCCCGTCGTCCATCTCGAGGCGGGCCTTCGAAGCCGCGACCGGGCGATGCCCGAGGAGATCAACCGGCTCGTCACCGACGTCATCGCCGACGTGCTGTGGACGCCATCGCCGGACGCCGACGAGAATCTGCGCGCCGAGGGCGTGCCCGACGATCGGATCACGCGGGTCGGCAACATCATGCTCGACAGCTTCGAGCTGGTCCGCCCCAGGATCGAGGCGGCGGCGATGGCCCGGTCGCTCGGTCTCGAAGCCGGCGGCTATGGCGTCGTCACCCTCCATCGCCCGTCCAATGTCGACGATCCCGCCAAGCTGGGCGAACTGGTTGACGCCCTCGTCGCGGTTCAGGCGCGGCTGCCGCTCGTCTTCGCCGTCCATCCCCGGACCGCCGCCAGGCTCGCCCTGTTCGGGCTTCGCGAACGGCTCGAAGCGAGCGGAATCCGGCTCGTCGACCCCTTGCCCTATGTCCAGTTCATGAGCCTGGTCGTGGATTGTGCCGCGGCGATCACCGACAGCGGCGGAATCCAGGAAGAGACGACCTACCTGGGAATCCCCTGCCTGACGCTGCGCGAAAATACCGAGCGGCCGATCACGATCGACCAGGGCACCAATCGCCTGGTCCGGGCCGCCGGTCTCGAGGAAGCGGTCGCGGCGGCGCTTGGCGGCAGTGAACCGCGCGAGCGGCCCGAGCTTTGGGATGGCCGCGCCGCGGAGCGTTGCGTGGCGGATCTGTTGCGCAGGAGCGAAAGACGCCGTCAGCTGGTCCCTGAAACCTAGAAGCGAGCGGCGCTCACCGTCAGGGTCGAATCCGGCGCATATTGCGGCCTGGCCAGCGCCGGGCGGGCGCCGACCAGGGGCGCTGCCTGCGGCGGCAAACCGGGCCTGCTGCCGATGATGGTGAAGGGGATCGGTTCGTCCGAGGCGGTCACGACATGGAAGACGGCGCCGTCGCAGGCTCGGCCGACGCAGCGCAGGAAGTAGCGCGGATCGGGGCCCGTTTCCGCGGCGAAGTGGCCGCTGAAGCGGCCGGCCCCCGCCTCGACGAGCTCAGCCTCGGGCGGAGCGATCAGGGAGACGCTGTGGGCGCCGTTTGGACGGAGGCGAAGGATCAGTCGTCGACCTTCTCCTTGCGGCCGCTCGCCGACCAGCTCCACGGCCGGTGGAGGCAAAGCGATGGCCGGCGCGGGAGCAAGCCAGCGCTTGCGGCTCGACCAGGGGACCTCCCCGCGCCGCCAGTCCGCGGCGAAGGGGACAGGCCGGCCGTCATTGTTGACCGCGAAGCGTGTCTCGCCCGCCGTCAGGTCGCGGACATATTCGATGGTGAAGGCCTGGCGCCGATCGTCGGAATAAGCCGGAGTCAAAAGCACGGCGATCCAGCCCAGAAGGAACAGGTCGGCGGCCGCGCCATAAGCGAGGAGGGGAACGACCCGGCGGGCGAGCGGGACCAGCTCGACGAGGAAGGGCAGAAGGACCAGGGCGCCGAGCGGCGCCAGCATCCAGTGAGGGCCGTTGTTCATCAGCTCCTCGAACAGAGCGAGGGCCGGGCCGAAGGTGACGAAGACGAGCAAGGCAGCCGCCATTGCGGCGATCCGCTCGGCCGAGACATGCCAGCGCCGAGCGATCATGCCCGAAGCGACGAGCAAGGGTGGGAACAGGAAGAAGATCGCTGCGCCCGGAGCGATCGTCGCGAGAGCGGCGCCGGTCAGCAGGAAATAGAGCCAATAGGCCGAGCGCAACCGGGTGCGGTCGCAATGGCGGGCGATCAGCAGCAGGACGACCAGGCAGGCGGCGATCGCCGAGGCGTAGACCGCGGCGGCGGTGACGATCGGATGACCGCGCCAATAATCGCCGTCGCGCAGCAGCCCGAGCAGGATCGTTCCGCGCCAGGCGAGGCCGGCCGAGCCGAACGTCGCGGCGTACATGGCGAGCAGCGGCCGGCCGAGCGCTCGCCGGCGCCACGCGACGAGCAGAAAGCCGATGACGAGCAGGCCGAGCAGGACCAGCCCCGGCAGCAGCGGCAGGACGACGAGCTGGCGGCCGAACAGATCGGCATAGAGGCGATCGCCCGAAACGTTCGGCACCGGGCCCGCGGCGAGCATTCGGGTCAGCTTCAGCGTCTGGTCGCCCATGTGCTGGAGACTTGCCCGGTCGAGCGCCTCGAGATTGTCGCCGGCGCTGTGATAGCGGGTTTCGTTGCCGATGATGGCGAAGTTGAGGATCGTCCAGCCGCGGCCGGCGAAGACGGCGACGTCGGTCGAATTGGGGATCAGGCCGTAAAGATCGGTGGTGAGCGAGTTGGCGACGGGCCGGTCCACCGCCGCGGCGAAGGCGGCGATCGCGGCGGCATTGGGCCGGCTGGTCTCGAACATCACCGCCGGGCCTTCGACGCCGCGCGCCTCCAGGTTGATCAGGGTATCGACCCGGCCGGCGATCGGATCGCGGCCGAGGAAGGCGCGGGCGCCGAGCAGGCCCATCTCCTCGCCTTCGTTGAACAGGAACGTGACGGGACGGTCGAGCCTCTGGCCGCGAAGCAGCGCCGCGGTCTCGAGCAGGGTCGCGACTCCGATCCCCGTGTCGGCGGCACCGGGGCCGGCGAAGGTGCTGTCATAATGGGCCGACAGCAGCAGATGTCGTCCCTGCGCCGGACCAAGGGTGGCGACCAGGTTTCGGACCCTGGCGCAGGCGATCGCCCGGCTTCGGGCGAAGCTGTTGCAGGCGAAATCGTCGCTCACCCTCGGCTCGAGACCGGCGGCGCGCATCTCGGCGAGCAATCGGGCGCGGACGGAATCACCGGCGTCGCTGTCGACCGGGTGGGGCCTCTCGTCGCCGAGCACCCGTGCAAGCCGGGCGGCGGCGCGGTGCGAATCGAACTCGCCTTGAGCGGCGACCTCGGGAGCGTCGGGGAGGGCGACCAGCAGGCCCTTGGTCGCCATCGCGGCGACGAGCAGCAGGAGCAGGCCGATCAGGGCGAAGGCGGAGCGAAGCGCGCCCGGCGAAAGGTCCTGCGGGAGCTTCATCGCCGCGGCTCGTCAGCGGATGAAGCTCCGGCGCACGGCGACGCCGCCGAATCTGCTGCCGATCGCGTCATGGCTCCCCCCTTCGCTCCCCGGACGCTGCATCGCATTGGCGAGGAGCGGCCGCAAGACAAGCGGCCATCCCAACATCGTCTTAGCCAGCCGATCCCGTCACCCCGCGAAGGCAAACGTCCATTCGGATGCACCATGGATGCCAGCCTTCGCTGGCATGACGGGGAGGATTGGGATGACGCCCGCTTTCCCCCCGGCCGCTCATTGCGAGCGGGGGGCGCAGACCCTAGATGGGCGCCGAAGGAGTTTCGGGAAAATGGCTTATCGGGTGGTCGTCGTCGGCGCGACCGGCAATGTCGGGCGCGAAATGCTCAACATCCTGGCCGAGCGGGAATTTCCGGCCGAGGAGGTCGCTGCGGTCGCCTCGGCGCAGTCGACCGGAAGAATCATCGATTTCGGCGACAGCGGCCGTGAATTGAAGGTCCGCAACATCGAGCATTTCGATTTCGCCGGCTGGGACATGGCCTTGTTCGCCGCCGGCTCCGAGGCGTCGAAGCTCCATGCGCCGCGCGCCGCCGCCGCCGGCTGCACCGTCATCGACAACAGCTCGCTCTACCGGATGGACCCGGACGTGCCCTTGATCGTGCCCGAGGTGAATGCCGACGCGATCGACGGCTACAAGAGCCGCAACATCATCGCCAATCCCAATTGCTCGACCGCGCAGATGGTCGTCGCCCTGAAGCCGCTTCACGACGCGGCGGTGATCAGGCGGGTGGTCGTCGCCACCTATCAATCGGTATCCGGCGCCGGCAAGGCGGGCATGGACGAGCTGTTCGAGCAGAGCCGCAACATCTTCGTCGGCGATGGGGCCGAGCCTGGAAAATTCCCGAAGCAGATCGCCTTCAACGTCATTCCGCAGGCCGGCGACTTCCTCGAGGACGGCTCGACCACCGAGGAATGGAAGCTGATGGTGGAGACCAAGAAGATCCTCGATCCCCGGATCAAGGTGTCGGCGACCTGCGTTCGCGTGCCGGTCTTCGTCGGCCACAGCGAAGCGATCAACATCGAGTTCGAGAAGGAGATCTCGGCGAGCGAGGCCCAGAACATCCTTCGCGAGGCGCCGGGCGTGATGCTCGTCGACAAGCGCGAGGACGGCGGCTACGTCACCCCGGTCGAATGCGTCGGCGAATATGCCACCTATGTCAGCCGGGTGCGCGAAGATCCCACCGTCGAGAACGGCCTCAGCCTGTGGTGCGTGTCCGATAATCTGCGCAAGGGCGCCGCTCTGAACGCGGTCCAGATCGCCGAGCTGCTCGGCCGTCGGCACCTCAGGAAAGCGGCCTGAGCGGCAAGCCCGCCGGGCCGGAGCCGATCAGGAGACTTTCGGAGACGGTTCGAGTAGCGGCGCGTCGTCGCCGTCCGGATCGATCGGCAGGTTGCTCGGGTCGGTCAGGATGACGTCCGCAAGCCCCGGATAGATCGAGTCGGAGGTCAGCTCGCTGAGGCGCTGCCTGGCGTCGGCGGTGAGCTGCTTGCCTCGCCGGAGACTCCGGCGAAGCGATGCACAGGCGTCGTCGCCAAGCTTCTCCGAGTCGCTGAGTGCTGTCATGTCGGGGTCCCCGTGTTCCGGTCTTAACCTCGATCAATCACGAAGGTTCCGGGCGGGAAAGTTGTTCACCTCACGGGCGCCGCGCTTCGGCGCAGCGCCCGTGAGCATTTTCGTCAGGGGAGGGGCTCAGCGGCCGCCGTCGGGATCCCGATCGCCGACGTCGACGTCGAGATTGCCCTTGTCGTTCACGCCGACATCGACGTCGGGAAGATCGACGTCCGGTCCGTCGATGTCGACTTCCAGGCCGTCATCGCCGATCCTCACCCGGGTACCGTCGGGGTCGACGCGGTAGCGGACATTATCCTCGACGACGATTCGGGAATCGTTCGGGCCGAGCACGACTCGGGTGCCGTCGGGGTCGATCCGGTAGGTGGTTCCGTTCTCCTCGACGATCCTGGCGCCCTGCCAGTTGCCCGTGGTCGTCGTCGCCGTCGCGCCGTCGGCGGAGGTGTCGGTGACAGCGCCAGTGTCGTTGGTGGCGGCCTCGTTGACTTCGACGTCGGCGTCGCCACAGGCGGCGAGCCCCAGAACGGCCGCTGCGACCGTGGCGGTCAGTGCGAATTTCTTCATGGTTCGTCTCCTTGCTTCGAGGGGAGGGTGGAAAAATGGGGTGCTGCGGGCGGAGGCGGGCGCCTCAGCTCGGCTGGACGTTCACCTTCACGTCGGTGGAGTCACCGCCGCTGCCGTAGAGCTCGCCGCCAAAGGCATAAGCGAGCACGATGAGCAGCAGGACGAACGCGATCACGGCCGCGAGCGCCGTTGCACCGCGTCCCGCGCCCCCGGTCACGACGACGGTCTCTCTTTCGCCTTCGGCCATTCCGGTTCCCGAATTGTTGCCGCGGTGAAACGCCGTGGCGAAGGCGGGGGTTCCGAATGCGTGGAAGGCTGAAGATGCTTCGGTCGGAGGCGCTCGGCTGAAGAAAGGCGTCAGCGGCCTCGACCCAAGCGCTCCTCGTCGTCGATCGGGAGGAGGCGCGGGGGCGCTTCGCTGCCCCAGCGCCAGAGAACGAGGTTGAGGTCGTCCTCAGTGGCGCCCGGAGCAAAGCTTCGGACGAGGAGACCGTCATGATCCTGGGCGATGAGCTTTCGAGCGAAGTCCTGGGTCGGCGCCACGCCGTCGGCCTTCATCCGGTCGCGCCACGACGGATCGGCGAGGGCGGCCGAGTCCATTCCGAAGCGCTTCAACTCGGCTTCGTCTCTCGTGTCGAAGAGATTGGCGATGTCGGCTTGATAGGAGACGAGAAGGGTCGGCTGAAGGTCGCCGACCTGGTTCGCCTCGCGAAGGGCCGTAGCGACGGACAGTGAGGCATAGATTGCGGGGGTGCCCCTGGGATTGAAGCGTCCGCCGTGGAGCTCGGCGCCATATCCGGAAAGGGGATCGCGCGCGTAGAGCGGGTTCAGTGCCCGGAACAGCTTGCCCTGGAAGCGCATCGTCGCCGGTCAGGCGTGGACGCCGGCGTCGACCGAATCGATATAATCCAACACCTCGTCCGCCCGGCCGGCCTTGACGAGCTGCATCGCAGTCTGGCCGGAAAATCCGGGGAGGGGCTGAGAACGATACCAGGCATAGGCCATCAGGGCCGATCCGAGACGCGGCTCAGTCTTGTTGATGATCTCGACCATCTCGCGAAGCCGGCGCTGGGTCTTGTCGGATCGCACGCGCTCCTTGCGCTGGACCGCATCGCGTCCCAGGCCCGCGGTTCGGGCGACTTCCTCGCTGGTCGTGCGAAGGGCGCTGGCGATTTTCCGCGGGGCGAAAAGCCCGTCATCGGCATATTGCGCCAGTCCCATGATCTGCCATCCGTGCGCTTGTTCCGACGCTATATAGCGTCAAACGAAGCGGCATACAAGGTTCGGCCGGCGGAAACACCCTAATAGCCCCGCCACTCGGCGATCTTGCTGGCGACGAAGCCGACGCAGGCCTTGGCGTGGGCCTGCTGCTGGGCGCTGTTGGCGGCCATGAGCGATCCGGCGGCACCGGCCGGCTCGTCGAAGCGGACGACCCGCTCGAACGCCTCCCAGACGTAGCGTGGAAATTCCCGCTGATAGTTTCCGAGCGCGTGGAGCGCCGACAGATAATTCTCGCGCTCGCCGCCGCCGGCGGTGCTGGGAATGCCGATGCCGTCGTAGCGGGCGGTGAGCCGAGGCCCCGAGCCGGTGATCGCCCAGAGCGAGCGGACATGGTCGATCGCCTGGCGCTGCGGCGCCTCGAATCCCGGGCCGCCCTGGGTGAGCCAGCGGTCGACGGTCGTCACCGCCGCGTTCCTGACGACCCGAACCATCGACTGGCGCCGGCCGCCGAGCTCGCCGCTCAGATCGACGATGAGCTCGCGCCGATAATCGCCGTGGCGGGCGACGAAGGGGGAGACGAGCGGCTCCTCCTTTGCCGGCCGGATCCGCCTGCTCTTCTTTCTCGCCGCCTTGGCCTTGGCACCCATCACCTGCTCCCATTGCGAATCACGAGCGCCGATTGTGCGATAATCGCAACTTGCCTTCAAGGAGAGATTTTGCGATAATCGCAATATCATGATCGGCAAGCACCGGAACAGAGGCGATGGACGTCGACCGGCTCAAGCGGCTGATGGCCGAGCGCAAGGAGAGCCAGGCGGGGATCGCCCGGCTGCTCGGGATCACGCCCGACAAGCTTTCCAAGACGCTCAAGGGCAAGCGCCAGCTCAAGCTCGACGAGGCCAACCGGCTCCGCCGTTATTTCGGGATCAGGGACGAGGTGCCCGACAGCGATCGACCGCCGATGCTTCCCGTCGTCGGCCTCGTCTCGGCGGGTGCGTGGCGCGACGGATTCGAAGGGGTGACCGACTGGGTCCCGGCGCCCGATCGAAGCCTCAGCCGCGACAGTTTCGTGGTCCGCGTCGAGGGGGATTCGATGGACCAGGTCGCCGCGGCCGGAGAGCAGGTCATCGTCGATCCCAGGGACATGGATCTCATCGCCGGCAAATATTATGTCGTCCGCAACGCCGAGGGCGAGACGACCTTCAAGCAATATCTCGACAATCCCGCCCGCCTTGCGCCCTGCTCGAGCAATCCGAGCCACCAGACGATCTTCATCGGCCGCCAGGGCTTCACCCTGGTCGGACGGGTCCGAAAGAAAGTGTCGAACCTCTAGACGTCCGGCGGATGAAAACGCCATGGAGGGCGTGAACCTTGTGAACTTCGCGAAGCTTCCCGGACTCGGCCGACGGCCGCTTGCTCCGTGCCAGTTGTCATGATCCCAAGGGGGCTGCATGACGAATGGCAGGCGTAAACTTCGTCAACTTCGACCTCGCGATCGGATGCCGCAGCCCGCGCTTGCCTCCGACACCGCACCGGCTACACCCGAAACCATGTACAGGATGATCTTCAGCCTTGGTCTTGCCGTCCCGGGCTTTCTGCTCGGACTTGGTGTTCCGGCGGCAGCCGCATCGGTGGAGGCGCAGGATGCGGTGGCGACGGCCTCCGAAGCCCCGATCCAGCCCGGCGCGGAGGAGTCCCTGGCGGCTCTGGATTCCGAACGGCTTTCAACCGACCGCGCTTATGCGGCTTCCATCCTTGGTCATGTTGATCGCATCGCGTCCGCGGCGGGGACGGATCCGGAGCCGGAATTCGAGGCTTGGCTGGATTCGGTGCGACTGGCAGCCCTGGTCACGCTCGAGCGGCCGGCCGAGGCGCGCACTGTGCTGGATCGATTGCTTCGTCGGCGCCCGACCGAAGCAGAAGCCTATCGCCAGCTGTGGTGGACCGCGCTTCGAATGGACGACCTGCCGCTGGCGGTGAATGTCCTCGAGCAGGCCAGCCGAACCGTCCGGAGCTCCGGCTGGGCCGAGCTTCGATCGCTCGTTCCAGCCGACGTCGCCGGGCAGCTGCTTCGCACGTTGAGCGGCGAGAGGGAGGCGGAGCGAGTCCGTCTTGCCCGCGCGCTTTTCCACATCGGCTGGGCGGGCGATCCGCCGGGCGATCCCGGCTGGACCGATTCGCTTCGGACGATCCTCCTCGAAGCAAGTCTCCGCGAAGGCGATCGTGTCACGGCCGCCGAATATGCATCGGGCATCACCGGCGTCCGCGACAGCCTCGAGCTCATCGTCCAGCCCCGATTCGACGACATCTTCGCTCCGGGAATGGACCGGGTCGAGCGGCTCCGCGAGGCGCTTCGGGAAGAGGACCGGCAAACCGCCGAGGCGCTGGCGCTCGATCCAGGCGGGATCGATGCGACATTCGATCGTGCCATATACCTCAGGAGCATCGCTCGCGAGGAGGAGGCGCTGGCGCTGCTCGAGCCCTTCACCCGGGATCTTCCAGCGGTCGTTGCCAGCGATCGGCTCGGCATGTGGATGGTCAACGAAGCGGCGCGAGCGTTGATCGCTCTCGGCCGTGACGACGAAGCGATCGCGATGATGGAGCAGCTCGTCGCCCTGCCGCTTGACCAATATCCGGAGCTTATCGGCCCGAGCATCAATCTGGCGGGAATGCTGGTCGAGACCGGTCGCCCTGCCGACGCCCTGCGCCAGGTCGAGCGGCTCGACCAAATCGCGGCGGAAGCGTCCAACGATTATGGGAAGATGCTGATCGCCACCGCCGCGGTTTGCGCCTTCGCCCAGCTCGAGCAGCCGTCCGGAGCTGAGCCCTGGCTTGAACGGATGCGTCCCAATGGCGCCGAATATCCCGAGCCGATGCTTCGCGCCCATCTGTGCGTCGGGGACCTGGCGGCGGCGGAGACCCTCCTCCTGGCACAACTCGAAGAAGACAAGCTCGACACCCCGCTCGACGGCTTGCAGAATTATCAGCTGGGCGAAATCAGGCCCGCCTTGAGACCGTTTCACGAGCGGCTCATCGCCCTCCGCGATCGACCGCGCGCCAGGGCCCGGCTCGAGCAAGTGGGACGCGTGCTCAGCCTTCCCTTGTCCCGGTCGGTCTGGAGCCTCTTCTGAGCGCTTGACCCACCGGCGATGGGCGCCGTCGCCGCGATGGCAGCTGCCGGTGAAAGGGCGCCTCCCTGCGGTAATCACGAGCTTGCGCGGGGCCGGCCGCGGCCCATAGGGGCGACGCATGAACAGCTTGTCCGTCCGACCTCCCGCCACGCGCCTTCCGCCGATGAACATCCTGATCTTCGCGGGGCTCTTCTGGTTCTTCACTTATGCCGCCTTGTCGGTGCGAACCGAGCTGATCCTCGGCGACCAGTTCAACCTCTTCACGGTTCGCCGGATTCTCGGCACGACGGTCGGAGCGCTCGCCTTCGGCCTCGTCCTGACGTGCATCGCGCGCCGGGCGAGGGACGGCATCCTCAATCCCGCCTCGGCGATCGCCGCGATCCTGCCCGCCTCTCTGCTCGTGCTCGCCGCCCGCCTGGCGATCGACGAGCTCTTCTACGAGCTGCCCTTGCCGTTCGAGACCAACTTCAAATGGGTGGCGGTCTGGGCCGGCTATTTCGGCATGTGGGTCAGCGCCTCGCTCGCCTTCCAGATGCACCGGCACGGCGAACGGCCGCAAGCGGCGTGCCGTCCGGTCGCTTCCAGGGCTCCTGCGCCCGCGATTCCCTGCTCACGCGACATATCCCATTGCCCCACGGAGATGGCGGCGTGGGAATGGGTCGCCGACGCCTGCGCGGCCGAGCTCGCGGCCATGCCCGAGGCACGCCGCCATGTCCTCGCCGAGCGGCTGGTCGCCCGCGCCGGCTACGAGCAGGTCGAGTCCGATTACGGCTCGCCCGCCGGCGAGCAAGCGATGAGACGGGCGATCGCGCTTCGGATCGCCGCGCGCCTTTCGAACCGATAGGCCGCTCATCGGCGTCCAACCTCGACCTGGACGCCGGGCCTTGGCGATTCTCACCAAAGCCTCACTCTTTGCTCATGACGCTCACCCGCCGCCCGGGCCACAGCCGGCCCGGCGCAAGGCAATGGGAGCGACGAAGATGGCGGCAGGTGCATTGGACCGAACCAAGGCTCTGGGAAGGGTGGGCCTTCTCGGCGGGATTGCGGCGCTGATGATCGTGCCGGTCGTCGTCCTGAGGGCGATCCATGGCTATGAATGGGATCCCGGCGATGCCGTCTTTCTTCTCATTCTTGTCTCCGGGATCGGGCTTGCCCTGGAAGTCGCGGCTCGGGTGCCGGACCGGATCGCCTATGGCGCCGGACTCGGCCTCGCCATCCTCGCCGGGCTGCTTCAGATCTGGGTCAATCTCGCGGTCGGGATCATCGGCTCCGAGGACGATCCCATCAACCTGATCTACGCCGTTGTCATCGCGGTGGCCGTGGCTGGAGCAGCAATTGCCGGATTTCGTTCCGCAGGCATGGCGAAGGCGATGCTCGCCGCCGCCATCGCCCAGGCCGCAACCTTCGTCGTCGCGCTGGGCGCCGGTTTCGGCTTCACCGGTCCGATCACGATCTTCTTCGTCAGCCTGTGGCTGATCAGCGCCGGCTTGTTCCGGCGGGCGGCTGGCGATCGGGACATTGCTCTAGATCGGCCGACCACCTAGACGGCAGAAGCAAGGGGAGGGACGATGCGGTCGAACAAGTGGCTCATCGCCGCCGGCCTCCTCGACGTGGCTGCGGCCCTTCTTCATGTCGCCATCACCTTCGGCGGGCCCGACTGGTACCGGTTCTTTGGTGCCGGCGAGGCCATGGCCCAGGCGGCGCAAAGCGGTTCCGTCCGGCCGACGCTGATCACGATCGCCATCGCCTCCGTCCTCGCCACCTGGGCGGCCTATGCCTTCTCCGGGGCCGGCCTGATCCTTCGGCTGCCATGGCTTCGGACCGGGCTGGTCGCGATCAGCGCGATCTATCTGGCGCGCGGCCTGGTGGTGGTGCCGATCCTGCTGTTGCGGCCCGAATTGATAGACCCGTTCCTGCTGTGGAGCTCGGCGATCGTCCTCGTCTTCGGCCTTGCCCACGCGATCGGCACATGGAGCGCCTGGAATGGCCTTCGTCCCGCCGCCGGCAGCCAGCGGCTTCGGAGTCCACGGGAAGAAGGATCAGCGGTCTAGCGCGAGTTTGCCGGGCGTGAGCCCGGCGCGCTCAGGATTCCCCGCCGAAGCTTCGCTGGGCGACGATGATCGCACCGACGATTCCGGCGGCGAAGAGCAGGCCTTCCAGTCCGCCGGTGACGATCTGGCTGATCGGGCCGAAGCCGTTCTCGCCGAACAGAGCGCCGATCTGATCGAGCCGGAGCCGGGATCCGGGGAAGGCGCGGGCGAGCAGATCGAGGCTTCCGCCCATCAGCCGGCCGCCGAGCAGCGGGATCAGCATTCCCGCGACCGCGCCGGCTGCGCCTGCGACGATCATGCTCCGGCGCAGCGGCATCGGGGTCCCGCCACGACCGGCGAGCCAGGCGCCGAGCCCGACCGCGGCGCCGAGCAGGGCCCCTTCGGCGGCGCCGGTAATGTCGCCCGGAGATCGGCCGAGAAGGAGGTTGAACGCGTCGAGGCCCAGCAGCTTGCCGAACGCGCCGACGACGAGCCCGCCGCCAGCCGCGCCGGCGATCGTCCATGGCCCGAAGCGACCGCCGGCATGGCCGGCGGCGGCGATCCCGATGCCGACCCCGGCCGCTCCCGCGAGAGCGGCAAGAAGGGTGAGACAGACCAGGACGAGGAGCACCGAGGCGGAGCCGATGCCCGGCGAAAGCGGCTGGGAAGCGCCGGCAAAGCCGTAGAACAGGCCGCCGATGATACCGGCGATGCCGCCGCCGACGGTCGCCGCACCGGCGGTGAGCAGGAAAGCTTGCCAGGCCCGAAGCGGGGCCGGTCCGGGCGCAAGCTGCATCCGCGATTTGGGGGGCGTTTCCGGGGGCGATTCGGAGGGCGAAGCGGAAAACGGCGCGGACGGCTCTGGCCCGTTCGGTACCGTGGAGGCCGGCGCCATCGCCGGCGAAACGGGGGCGATGAAGCGATAGCCATGCTTGGGCACCGTCTCGATGAACCGGGGCGAGCCGGCATCGTCGCCGAGCTGGCGGCGGAGGGTCCGGATGCACTGGGTGAGCGCTTCGTCGGTGACCGGCACGCCGCGCCACACTTCGTCG
>CAMPIH010000042.1 GCA_946886275.1 uncultured Sphingosinicella sp. | reverse complement strand
CGGCCCCTGCCTCCCGAAGACAGTGCTCTACCAGGCTGAGCTACTCCCCGACCGAAGCGGGCCCGGCGGCGCGGAAGCGCACCGGGACAGGCAGTCGCGGGTCTATAGGGACCGGTTCGGAGCAGTTCAAGCGCCGCTCACCCGCCGCGGCCATATATTTCGTCGGCCGCTGCGGTAGCGGCGCGGCCGCTTCAGGGTGCGGCGATCTGGAGGCCGATCGGAAGCCCGATGAGGAGCAGGGTCGCAGCGATCGTGACGGCGAGCGCGGTCGCCGAGGTGCCGCCGCGGCGGCGAAGGCCGGCGAGCGCCTCCTCCCCCTCAAGCCCGGCCGTGCCGGCGACGAGCCGTTCGCAATGACGGCGATAGATTTCGTTGCCATAGGCGCCAGTGACGAAGGTGAAGCCGATGCTGATCAGCAAGGTCGCCTGGGCGAGCGCCGGCAATAACGCTCCCACTATCCCCACGAGGACGAAGGCGACCACCAGCAGCGTGAGCGGCGCCCACATCTTTCGCCAGGCGAGCCAGTAGAGGTTGGCGAGGCAGGCCGCCCAATTCCAGCTGACCCGGCTGCCTTTCGCCTGCATCTCGTTCCAGCGGGCGAGATAATAATCGGAATTGGTACCGACCGCGGCCCTCAGAGCGTCCTCGTCGATTCGGTCGCCGATCTGGGTAACCTGGCCGGAGAGGATTTCGTCGCTGCTCGTCATTTTCCCCTCCATGGCCGTCAGCGCTTGAGCTCGGCCAGCATCTCCTCGATCGCGACGAACTTCTCGCGCGGATGGCCTGCCCGGGCGCGCGCCGCCTCGGCGGCCTCGATCTTCTGCCAGTCGCGGAAGGTGACGACATCCACTCCGCGAGCCTCGAGCAATCGGTCGAGCCCGTCCCGGCCTTGCTTGCTTCCGCCGCCGCCGCTCAGATGCGCGGCGATCTTCTCCGCCACCTCGAAACCGTCGGGCCGGTTGGTGCCGATCGTCCCGGTCGGCCCGCGCCGCGCCCAGCCGACGCAGTAGAGGCCGTCGCCGATCACGCCTTCGTCATTGGCGAAGCGGCCTCGATCCTCCTCATAGGGGACGCCCTCGATTGGCGGGGTCTTGTAGCCGATGCAGCTGATGACGAGGCCGCACGGGATGACATAGGTCTCGCCGGTGCCGACCGCAGCCTTGCGCTCGTCCAGCCGAGTCCTCTCGACGATCATCCGCTCGGCCTTGCCGTCGCCCTCGATCGCCACCGGCCGGGCGAAGAAATCGAAGTCGATCGTCTTGGGCTTTCCCTCTTCGAGCTTGGCGAAGTCGCGAAGATGGGTCACCGATTTGCGAAGACCCGGCTCGAGCAGGGCATCGTCGAGCTCGGGCGGGAAATCCTCGAGGTCGACCTTCGGAACCGCCGCCTCGAGATGGCCGAGCTCACCCAGCTCCTTGGGAGTCATGGCGATCTGGTGCGGGCCGCGCCGGCCGAGCACTCGGATCGTCCGGATCGCGCTGTTGCCGAGCGCCTCGAAGGCATGGGCGACGATGTCCGATCCGACGAACTCGGCCGGCGTCTTCGAAAGGATCCTGGCGACGTCGAGCGCGACATTGCCATTGCCGATCACCGCCGCCGATTCGCTGTCGAGCGGCGGATCGAGATCGGCGAACTCGGGATGTCCGTTATACCAGCCGACGAAGGCGGCGGAGCCGATCACGCCGGGCAGATCGGCGCCGGGTATGTCGAGCGGCCGGTCGTTCGGCGCGCCGGTGGCGAGGATCACCGAATCGTAGAGCTGGAGCAGCTCCGGGATGGTGACGTCGCGCCCGACGAGGACATTGCCTGCAAAGCGGACAGTGCCGGACAAAGCGACCTTCTCGTAGCGCTTGTAGACCCCCTTGATCGACTGATGGTCGGGGGCGACGCCGAAACGGATCAGGCCGTAGGGCACAGGCATCCGGTCGATGATGTCGATCCGGACCTCTTCGCCGAACTGCTTCTGGAGGGCCTCGGCGGTATAATAGCCGGCCGGCCCCGATCCGATCACCGCAACGTGCCGCATGCCGCCTCCCCCGTGGATCCGCCGGCGATGCTAGGGTCTGCGCTCGACACCGGCAATGGCTGCAATGGTCCTGGCCTAGCGGCGTTCGCCGCTTCGATCCTCGAGCAGCTCGGCACCGGTCCGCCGGATTCCCGCCTCGATCGCCTTGCCGAAGAAGGCCAAAGCCGGCGGAAGCACCAGCTCGACCCGGACGAGGGCATCGCGGACGTCGATCCGGGCATCCACCTCCTGGCCCATCATTCCGATCTGAAGCGCCAGCTGGTCCCCGTTCCAGGTCGAGCGGACGTCGGCGGCGCCCGGGATGAAGTTCTGGAGGCTGCCGACGCCGCCGGCGATTCGCCGTCTGGCCTCCTCGGCGCCGAGGCGATGGGGAATTTCGACGCTGATCGGGCTGCTCATCGCTTCAATCTAGCGACGGGATTGGCGGCGACAACCGCCGCTTTGCAACGGCTTGCCCCGGATAATATCTCGTTAACCATCAGCCGAAGCGGTTTCCTAAGCATTGCAGATGGATATGCACATATTCCATTCGCAGAGGGGACTGATGCGATGCGTGCACTCGCTCGGTTGCGCAGCCTGATCCGGGACCAGAAAGGCAATGCGCTCGTCATCGGCGCAGCGGTCATGCCGCTGATCGTCGGTGCTGCGGCCATTGCCGTCGACACGGCCCAGGTCGCGCTCGCCCGGAGGCAGCTCCAGAGATCCGCCGACTCCGCCGCCCTCGCCGGCGCCTATGCCGTCGCCCAGAGCCTCGAGGCTTCCGCCTCGACTCGGACCCAGAACGTCAACGCCTCGGTCAATCGCGATCTCACGCTCAACAGCGACATGACGCTGAGCGGCGCCGCGACGATCGAGAATGCGCCGACGGTCGGCACCTATGCCGGCAACCCGCGCGCGGTCCGGGTCGTGCTGTCGCACCAGCGGGCGGTCCCGTTCATGTCCTTCTTCCGCGGCGAGACGATGGGGGTTTCGGTCGAAGCGACCGGCGCCGTCGTCTATACCGGCGAATATTGCCTGATCTCGCTCGAAGACAGCGCCGTCACCGGGATCACCTTCATCGGCAACACGACGGCCAATCTCGGCTGCGGCGTGATCAGCAATTCGCGGTCGAACGCCGCGGTCAGCGCCGGCGGCAGCGCCACCGTCATCGCCGATCCGGTCGCGGCCGTCGGCGGAGTCCCGTCAAGCGGCGCCTATCAGCCCGGAACCCTGCTCCTGCCACACTCGCTGCAGCAGCCCGATCCGTTCGCCGGCCTGCCCGAGCCGGTCGTTCCGAATCCCTGCTCGGCGAGACTGAGCGTCAATCCGACGGAGTCCCACACCGTCACGCCCAATGCGAGCGGCATCTATTGCTACCGGGGAATGGACATCAAGGGATCGCTCAATCTCGCGCCCGGAATCTATTATATCGACGGCGGCGACCTCGGTTTCGGCGCCCAGTCCGTCGTCAACGGCACCGGCGTCACCTTCATCCTCACCAGCAGCAATGCGGCGAGCAATCCGTCGTCGATCGCCAATATCAGCATCAACGGCACGGCCCAGATGAACCTGACCTCGCCGACCAGCGGCACCTACAAGGGGGTGCTGATGTACCAGGATCGGCGGGCGCCCTACGGCGACAGCCACATCAACGGCAACAGCGCCACGTCGTTCGAGGGCGCCTTCTACTTCCCGGCACGCCAGCTGACCTTCAACGGCACCACCGGAATGCAGACCCAGTGCATCCAGCTCGTCGGCCGAAGGCTCGCCTTCAGCGGTAACGGACACATCCAGAACAACTGCCCGTCAAACGGCGGCGGCAGGGCCATCCAGGCGATGTTCGTCAGGCTGGTGGGCTGAGCCGATGCTGAATCCAATCCTCTCCAGGCTTCGCGCCCTCCGCCGAGATTCGGACGGCACCAGCGTCATCGAGTTCGCCTTGCTCGCGCCGATCCTCGCGGTCACCCTGATGGGCGTCACCGATATCTCGCTCGCTTATTCCAATCAGCTGGCGCTCGAGCAGGCGGCCTTCCGCGCTCTCGAGAAGGTGACGGTCGGGACGGTCCAGTCGGATTATAATTATCTGAGGGCCGAGGCAGCGGCCGCGGACGGGCCCGGCGGGGTCACCGAAAGCCATGTCACCGTAACGACCCGGCTCGAATGCGACCACGTGCCCCAGCCCTTGTTCGACGGCACCTGCCTGCCGAACCAGATGATCTCGCGCTATGTCGGGGTCAGCATCGCCTACACCTATCGGCCGATCTTCTTCGAAGGGCCGCTTGCGGCGTTCGGCGATTCCAACGGCAATGTCGCGCTTGCGGCGGCCTCGTCGGTGAGGGTCCAGTGATGAACCTGTTCTTCCGTCTGAAGCGCGAGGAGAAGGGCGCGGCCGCGCTCGAATTCGCCCTGGTCGCGCCGGCCCTGATCCTCTTCATCGTCGGCATCGCCCAGTTCGGCGTGCTGTTCATGGCCAATAACGGGCTCAGCAACGCCGTCGGCGAAGGCGCCCGTTACGCCACCATCTATCCGCGTCCGACCAACGCGCAGATCACCCAGCGTCTCACCGACGGACGATTCGGGCTGAAGTCCGCGAACATCAGCGGCCCGACCTATTCGACCGGCGTCTCGGCGGGTGCCGACTATCTCGACATCACGATGAGCTACACGGTGACTCCGGATTTCATCTTCTTCACTCTGCCGCCGATGACCCTGACCGAGACCCGCCGCGCCTTCGTCCATCCGACGCCCACGACCTGAGGGTTCGAAAATGGCGGTGGAGCCCGCCGCACGGGGTGCAAGGCGGACCGGGCTTCGGCTATAGAAGGGCGATGCTGTCCCGGCTCGTTGCGTTCATCCTCCTCTTCGCCGCCATTCCCGCGGCCGCCCAGGAACTGCCCGAGGGCCAGGGCGAGGCGGAATATCGCCTGGCCTATGAATCGTCTCCCGGCTTTCGCGGCGGCGTGCTGTCGTTCGAAGCCTGGCAGCAGGCGGCCGGAGTCGCCGGCGTTCTCCCGACCTGGCAGGTGATCCGCACCGCGAGCATGTGGCGCGAATGCGGCGGCGCCCCGTTCGAAGTGCCGCCGGCGAGCTTCTGGCCCGATATGGTCAAGACGCTGCGATTCATCCGTGACGAGGTCCGTCCCGCCGTCGGCCCGGTCGAGGCCGTCTCGGGCTATCGCAATCCCGCCCTCAACGCCTGCGCGCGCGGATCGCAGCGAAGCGCCCATCTCGATTTCTTCGCACTCGACCTGGTCCCGCTCCAGCCGCTCAGCCGGCGCCAGCTTTTCGAACGGCTCTGCCCGATGCACTCGACGAGCGGCGCGGCCTCCGATGTCGGCCTCGGCTTCTACAGTTTCAGCCGTTTCCACATCGACACGCGCGGCTTCCGGCGCTGGGGCTCGGCCGGCCCCAACGGCAATGAAAGTCCCTGCGCCGTCCTCGAGCGGGGCGGCGACCCCGAAGCCCCGCCGCCGCCGCGGATCGCCGCCCCTGCCGATCCGCAACCGGTCCTGGTCCAGCCCGTCGCTCCGGCTGTCGACCGTCCATCAACTCCGCCCGCCACGCAGCCCGATTAGAGTCTTTCGCGGCGCTCGACCGGCACCCGAATCGCCTGTCTTCATCCGCCGTTCAGGCTGATTCGCTTATAAATCCAGATACATAGCGGGGACAAAATCCGCCGCTTGATAAGAAACAGCCGCGGCTCAGCCGCAGGCGATCGGGGCCCTCGGGGGCTACCCACAGGACAGGAACAGGGATGCTGGACAAACTTCGCTTGGCCGCGATCGCGGCGACGCTCACGCTCACCCTCGCTCCGGGCGCAAGCCTCGGCGGGACCTCTTCGGCCGTGCCGGCGCCTGCGCCGCAGGCGCGGGCCGCCACGGCGATCGCTGCGGCTTCGGCCGCCGCTCCGGCGCGAGCACCGGCGCCCGAACCTGAATTCGGCCTTCACGCCCACGAGCATGACCATGGCTCGGGCCTCGCGCCCGGCCAGAGCGCCGACGATTTCCGTGCCTGGCTGGCCAAATCGCCTGCCAATCGCGCCCGCCTCGGCGCCTTCGAGGATCGGCTCGAGGCGGACGGCGTCGACGGCGTCGTTCCGGTCTGGCAGCTGGTGCGTACCTCCTCGTCCTGGCGGCAGTGCGGCGCCGAGCCGTTCGAGGTCGCTCCGGCCGACAAATGGGACAATATCGTCACCACCCTGAAGTTCGTCCGCGACAAGGTCGAGCCGGCGATCGGCAAGGTCGAGGCTCTGTCCGCCTATCGCAACGAGCGTCTCAACGCCTGCTCCGCCGGCGCCCCGAAGAGCGCCCACCGCCAGTTCTTCGCCCTCGATTTGACCCCGGTGGCGGCGGACGTCAGCCGCGACCGGATGATCCGCGGGATCTGCGCCGCCCACGCCCGCAGCGGAAGCGTCTACCGCGCCGGCCTCGGCTTCTACAGCGGCAAGCGATTCCACGTCGATTCGAACGGCTATCGCAAATGGGGCCCCGACGGCCGCGGTGCCTCCAGCCCCTGCGTCACCCAGGCCTGAGAGTCGCCACCTATTCTAGCCCTCCCCCAGCCAGGGGGAGGGCTTTTTGATTCATCGCGACCTGGCCGCACGCACCTGCCATTGGCGGCGGGCTCCGCTCCGGCTAAACCACGGCCCATGTCCACTTTCACGATCGACACGGCAACGAGCCGGGCGACGCCGACTCCGGCGCCGATGAAGCGGCTCACCGCGCCGGCCATCATGGCGCGCAAGGGGGGCGATCCGATCGTCGCCCTCACCGCCTACACGATGCGCACCGCGCAGTTGCTCGATCCCCATTGCGATCTTCTGCTGGTCGGCGACAGCCTGGGCCAGGTCATTTACGGCCTGCCTTCGACAATCCCGGTCACTCTGGAGATGATGTGCGCCCACGGCGCCGCCGTCGTCCGCGGATCGTGGCACGCTCTCGTCGCCGTCGACATGCCGTTCGGTTCCTATGAGGCCAGCCCCGATCAGGCCTTCCTCAACGCCGCCCGTATCCTCAAGGAAACCGGCGCCGCCGCGGTCAAGCTGGAAGGGGGCGAGGCGATGGCCGAAACCGTCGCTTTCCTGACGAAGCGGGGGATACCGGTGATCGGCCATGTCGGCCTGACCCCACAGGCGGTGAACGCGCTCGGCGGCTATCGCGCCCGCGGCCGCGACAAGGCCGAGGCGAACAAGGTGATCGCCGACGCCAAGGCGGTCGCGGAAGCGGGCTGCTTCGCTCTCGTGCTCGAAGGCGTGATGGAGGAGATTGCGGTCGAGGCGACCCGATTGGTCGCCTGCCCGACGATCGGCATCGGTGCCTCGGCTCAGTGCGACGGCCAGATCCTCGTCACCGAGGACATGCTCGGCCTGTTCGAGCGCACGCCCCGCTTCGTCAAATGCTTCGGCAACCTGGCCGGAGAGATCGCGGCCGCCGCCCAGGCCTATGCCGTCGAGGTGTCGAGCCGCGCCTTTCCGAGCGAGGAGCAGATCTACAAGAGCCGCAAGTGAGGGCCCTTCCGTTTGCGGCGGCGCCTCGGTAAGGAGCGCGGGGGGCGTCGGCAAGGCGCCGGATTACAAGGCGATACAAGGCGGCAGCCGACCGGGCGAACCCGGCCGCAATCTGGAGAGACGAGTTGGCGATCAAGCCGAACGACAGTGACGTGTTCCTTCGGGAAGTGGACGAGGAGCTGCGCAGGGAGCGGATGAACCGCTTCATGACCCGCTATGGCTGGGCGATCATCGCCGGCATCGTCCTCTTCCTCGGCGCGATCGGCGGCTGGATCTGGTGGCAGAACCGCCAGCAACAGCAGGCCGCCGCCGAAGGCGAGACCCTGGTCGGCGCGCTCGAGAGCCTTGAGGCGGGCAACGCCAAGGCGGCGGAGCCGGAGATCGCCCGATTGGCCGAAAGCGACCGCGAAGGCTATCGGCTCGCCGCCTTGTTCACCCGCGCCAACATGCAGATCCAGTCCGGCAACCGCGCCGCCGCGGTCGCGACCTTGAAGTCGATCGCCGGCGACGAGGACGCGGCCGAGCCCTATCGCCAGGCGGCGCTCGTCCGCCAGACCACGCTCGAATTTGACGTCCTCCAGCCGCAGGTCGTGATCCAGCGGCTCGGCGCTCTCGCCCGACCCGGCCAGCCCTGGTTCGGAAGTGCCGGCGAGCTGGTCGCCGTGGCCTATCTCAAGATGGGCCAGCAGCAGCGCGCAGGGCAGCTGTTCCAGCGGATCGGGCGCGACGAGACGGTGCCGCCGACGATCCGTACAAGAGCCGTTCAGATGGCGGGCTCTTTAGGTTTCAATGCACTCGAGGAGCCGGCCGCTCCAGCCGCGGCGCCCGCTGCCGCGCCGGCGGCCGCGCCCGCAACGAAGGAAGAGACTGAATGAAGCGTGCCCTTATTGCGCTGACCGCGCTTGGTCTGCTGAGCGGTTGCGGGATCTTCAACGGATCCGAGCGGCGCAACACGCCGACGGTCGGCACGCGGATCCCGGTGCTCGCCACCGAATCGCGGATCGAGGTCGATCCGACCCTGGCCGGCGTTCCGGTCGCTGTCCCCGGTCCGGCGCTCAACGCCAACTGGCCCCAGCCCGGCGGCAATCCGTCCCATTCGATGGGCCATGTCGCCCTCCCCACCGCGCTCCAGCAGGCGTGGAGCGTCAGCATCGGCTCCGGCAGCAGCAACAAGGCGCGGCTTGCGGCCGAGCCGGTCGTCGCCGACGGCCGGGTCTATACGATCGACACCAATGCGCGGGTCCGGGCCTTCAGCACCGAGAATGGCGGCCTCATCTGGGAAACCCAGGTCCGCGGCCAGAATAGCCCGAGCGAGGCGCTGTTCGGCGGCGGAGTCAGCTTCGACGGCGGCCGGGTCTATGCGACCAACGGCGCCGGCGACGCCGCCGCTCTCGATGCCGCGACCGGCGCCCTCGTCTGGCTGGTGAAGCCGGGCGGTCCGCTTCGCGGCGCCCCGACCGTCGCCAACGAGAATGTCTATGCGGTGAGCCAGGACAACCAGCTCTATGCGCTCAACACGGCCAATGGCGAGACTCGCTGGACCGGGACCGGCGCGTTCGAGCTTGCCGGCGTGTTCGGCGCCGCTGCGCCCGCTTTCTCGCAGAGCACGATCGTCGCCGGCTATTCGTCGGGCGAGCTCACCGCCTATCGCTACGAGAACGGCCAGGTCGTGTGGCAGGACGCGCTCGCGCGCACCGGTGTCAGCACCATCGTCGGCACGATCTCCGACATCGACGCCGATCCGGTGATCGACGAGGGACGGGTGTTCGCGGTCGGCCAGGGCGGCCGAATGGTCGCGGTCGAGCTGATCACCGGCCAGCGGGTCTGGGAGCTGAATATCGCCGGCATCTCGACTCCCTGGGCCGCGGGCGAATGGGTGTTCGTCGTCACCGACCGCGCCCAGCTTCTTGCTCTGTCGAGGGCGTCGGGCCGGGTCCGCTGGATCTCGCAGCTGCCCGGCTTCCGCGATCCCGAGGACGAGCAGGGGCCGATTTTCTGGCGCGGCCCGGTTCTCGCCGGCAACCGCCTCGTCCTGACCAGCTCGAGCGGCCATATCGCCCATGTCTCGCCGACCGACGGGACCGTGGTTTCGATGGTGTCGGCCCGGGCGCCGATCTCGCTTCCGCCCGTCGTCGCGAACAACACGCTCTATGTGCTCGACGATACCGGCCGGTTGACCGCCTGGAGGTAAGGGGGCAGGCAGCCCCCGGTCCGCCGGTCGAACCCTTCCCCGGCACAGGTATTTGAAAAGCCCATGGCGAAGCTGCCCATAGTCGCGATCATCGGCCGGCCCAATGTCGGCAAGTCCACTCTGTTCAACCGGCTCGTCGGGCGGAAGCTCGCGCTCGTCGACGATCGCCCCGGAGTCACCCGCGACCGGCGGGAGGGGGAGGCGACCCTTCTCGGCATGGATTTCCGGGTGATCGACACGGCCGGCTACGAGGACGAGGATCCCGCCTCGCTGCCGGGCCGGATGCGCGCCCAGACCGTCGCCGCGGTGCGCGAGGCGGACGTCGCCTTGTTCCTCATCGATTCCCGCGCCGGGGTGACTCCGCTCGACGAGGAGATTGCCCGCTGGCTCCGATCGGAGACCACGCCGATCATCCTCGCCGCCAACAAGGCGGAAGGCAAATCGGGCGAGACCGGCATCCTGGAGGCCTATTCGCTCGGCCTCGGCGAGCCGATCGCGATGAGCGCCGAGCATGGCGAGGGCGTCGTCGACCTGTTCGAGCATCTTCGTCCCCATGTCGAACGCGACGAGACGGCTGACGGCGAGGAGGACGAGCAG
Source organism: uncultured Sphingosinicella sp. (assembly GCA_946886275.1). Next base: position 4,458 of record CAMPIH010000042.1, on the reverse strand, counting down.
GAAGGGCCGCTGAAGCTGGCGATCGTCGGCCGTCCCAATGCCGGCAAATCGACCCTGATCAACCGCATCCTCGATCAGGAGCGGCTCATCACCGGCCCGGAAGCGGGGATCACCCGCGATTCGATCGCGGTCGACTGGGAATGGCGATCGCCCGATGGCGAGGTCCGGCCGGTTCGGCTGATCGACACGGCGGGCATGCGCAAGAAGGCCAAGGTCGAGGACAAGCTCGAGAAGCTGTCCGTCGCCGACGCCCGACGGGCGGTCGATTTCGCCGAGGTCGTCGTCCTGCTCCTCGACGGGACCCGCGGCCTCGAGGCCCAGGACCTGCGGATCGCCGACAATGTCCTTCAGGAAGGCCGGGCGCTGATCGTCGCGATCAACAAGTGGGACGTCGCCGAAAATGCCAGCGCCCTGTTCAACGGGGTCAAGGCGGCGCTGGACGAAGGGCTTGCCCAGGCGCGCGGCATTCCGCTGCTGACCGTGTCGGGCAAGACCGGCAAGGGCATCGACACCCTGTTGAAGGCGGCGTTCGAGATCCGCGAGGCCTGGTCGCGCCGGGTCGGCACCGGCGAACTGAACCGCTGGTTCGAGGAGGCGGTGGAAAAGAACCCGCCGCCCGCCGCCGGCGGCAAGAGAATCAAGCTTCGCTATATCACCCAGGTCGCGAGCCGGCCGCCGACCTTCGTCCTGTTCGGCAACCGGACCGACGAGCTCCCGGAAAGCTACCGCCGCTATCTCGTCAACGGGATCCGCCGCGATCTCGGCTTCGGCGCCGTCCCGGTAAGGCTCACCGCCCGCTCCTCCCGGAACCCGTTCGATCGGAGTTCGAGTTGAGCATTCCCCGCGACATAACGTGGGTTCTCGTCAACGCCCTGTTTACTCGCCGAGCGTAGATCAGGGGGAATATGAGCAGAGGGATTGAGGCTTTGGACGATTCGTCCGGCGAACTGGTGGATTGGACCGTTTTCTCGCAGATGCGCACCGAGCTCGGCGCGAGCTTCGTGCGGATTCTCGGCTATTTCCGCGAGGATGGCGAGAAGGCGGTCGCGAAGATCGAGGAGGCGATGCATCGCCGCGATGCCGCCGCTTTGGTCATTCCGGCCCACACGATGAAATCCGAGGCCCGGCAGTTCGGCGCCGAGCCGCTCGGCGCCCTTGCCGAGGAGATCGAGTTTGCAGGCCGCCGGGCGGTCGAATCGGGCCTTTTCCCCGATCACGTCCTTCCTCAGGTCGCCAAGCTCAGGCCGATCTATGCCGAGACGATCAGCCGCCTCGAAGCGGAGACAAATCCGCTGGTGGCGCGCCGCCAGGGCTTCGGCCGAAAGCCGAGCAACCAGGAATTCGGCCGGATCTAGGACCGGGCCGGCCAGGCTCGAATCACGTCCTTGCGCGGATCCAGGAATGGAGCCCCTGCCGTCCGTGGAGCCCGCCGTGACAGGTGCCCGCTCTGTGGCAAAAGCAGGCCGGACTCGCCAAGCCGCGCTCGATAGGCCATCATTGGGGCCAAGAGACTGCCTCGGTACGGCGCGCACCTTGCCAGGAGAGTAAGATTGTCCAGGCCAACCTGGCTGCCCACCCCGTCTCAGGTGGGGCCATTCTCGCTTACGGCCATCGCCATCGCCGCCGTCGCCGTCGGCACGGCGCTTCTCCTTCGGCTTCTCGCGCATTCGGCCGACTGGCAGATTCCGGCCTGGCCGAACTTCTTTCTCGCAACCCTGGTGACGAGCATCTGGGCCGGCCGCCTCGCCGGCGCCTTTGCCGCCTCGCTCGGCCTCGCACTGGCCTGGGCGACCCTCGAGAGGTTCGTGCCGGACGCCTTCAGTTTGGACGCCATCCTCTTCTACGCATTGGTCTCGGCCGCGCTCGTCGCGATCGGCGATCATTACCGAAGGCTGGTCGCCAGGCTGGAGGCGCAGGGGGAAACGCTTCAGCGGCACATCAGCCTCGTCACCGTCGAGCGCGAGGTGCTCGACATGATCGCTCAGGACCGGCCGCTCCCCGAGACGCTCGAGCAGATGGCCCGAAAGATCGAGGCGATCTCACGGGACGGCATGCTCGCCTCGGTGCTGTTGATCGAGGACGGCCATCGCCTTCGCCACGGCGCTGCGCCGAGCCTTCCGACGGCCTATATCGAGGCGATAGACGGCAGCGAGATCGGGCCGTGCGCCGGATCATGCGGCACCGCCGCGTGGAGGCGTCAGCCGGTCTACGTCTCGGACATCCAGACCGATCCGCTCTGGGTCGACTATCGACAAGTCGCCGCGGGGGCCGGGCTCGAAGCTTGCTGGTCCACGCCCATCCTCGCCAAGACCGGCGAGGTGCTCGGCACCTTCGCCCTCTACCATCACGTGAAGCGCGACCCGTCGGCCAATGAGCGGGAGGTGGTCGGCCTTCTGGTTCGGACGGCGGCGCTCGCGATCGAGCGCGACCGCGCCCGGTCCCAGTCGGCCTTGTTGGTTCGAGAGCTGTCGCATCGGGTCAAGAACGTTCTCGCCGTGGTCCAGTCGATCGCGTCGAGCACCCTGCGTCCGCATGTCCCCGCGGACCGCTTCGCCGATTTCGAGAAGAGGCTGGTTGCGCTCGCCAGGACCCAGGACCTGCTGACCCGGCCGCAGCCCGGTGTCGAGGTCAGAGACCTGGTTCACCATTGCGTCGTCGACCCCTTCGGAGCCGAAGGGCGCCGGTTCATCATCCAAGGACCCGACGCCGGCCTGCCGCCCCAGCCGGCCTTGGCGCTTGCGCTGACCCTTCACGAGCTTTGCACCAACGCCGTCAAATATGGAGCGCTCAGCAACGAGGTCGGGCAAGTGGAGGTGAGCTGGGGTTTCGAAGAGAAAGGCGGCCAGGCCTTCTTCTTCCGCTGGCTGGAGAGCGGCGGGCCCCCTGTGCGGCCACCCGAGCGAGAGGGCTTTGGGCTGAAGATGATCCATCGGGCGCTCGGCTCGACCGCCCAAAGCGAGGCGAGCGTCGAGCTGCGACCCGAGGGTTTATGCTGCGAGCTTCGGCTGCCGCGGGAGCAGATCGTCATTCGCCCGTCGGGAGCGGCCGAATATACCGGGCCCGAGGCGTCGGCGGAGCCGGCACAGCCATTTCCGATTCCGCCGATGGCTTGAGCCGCGCACGCCCTCGTCCCGCTGCGCGCTTCGTTCAGGCGAGCCCGGCCACGGCCGGTCTTCGCATCGGCTCCACCCGGCCCCGCGCCAGCGACCGCCAGAGCCATTCGAAGGGGCCGTAGCGGAAGCGATCGAGCCACGGCTTCGACCAGAGCAGCATCACCGCCCACATCGCGAAAACGACGATCCACAGCTCGAGCCGGCCAAACGCGCCGTAAAGGCCGAGGCCATAGCCGTAGAAGAAAGTCGTCATGATCAGGCTGGTGCCGAGATAGTTGGTGAAGGCGGCCCGGCCCGCCGCCGCGATCCGATCGATCAGGACCCCGCCGTTCCGGGTCAGGAGGATGATCAGGGCGGCATAAGCGATGACCATCACCGGCCGGAACGGAACCGTCGCCGCCATCGACACGGCCATCACCATCGGCACCGAGAAGCCGTCCGAGGCCAGGATCCAGGCGAGAAGTGCGTAGACCGGAATGGTGATGGCAAGGCCGATCAGGGCGATCCGCCGATAGGTCTCCGACGCCCACTGGCCGGTGAGAAGGCCGGTCTTCAGGGCGGCCATTCCGAACAGCATGTAGGCGAGGGTCTCCCAGCCGAAATAGAGAAGGCCGGCAAAGGGCTCGAACCAGCGGTCGAGCCGGTCCTCGGTGAGGCCCGACCAGGGCCCCTGGAACAAGGCGAGCTTGTCGGTCAGCGGCTGGCCGGAAAGCGGCCCGAGAAAATGCTGAAGCTCCTGCCACTCCGCCACGAGCTGCGGATCGGGCGTTGGCGAGGCCATGTTCGCGGCGAGCATGAAAGTCCCGGCCGCCATCGACGAGAAGACGGCAAGCTGGACGATCACCAGCCCGATTCCCCAGCGCAGGAGCGACCGGGGGCTGAGCCGCCGGAAGAGGAAGGCGATCATCCCGACGAGCGCGTAGCCGGCGAGGATGTCGCCGAACCAGATGAAATAGAAATGGCAAAGGCCGAAGACGAGCAGCCACAGCATCCGCCGGTAATGGACCGACCGCGGATCCTTCCCGCCGGCTTCCGCCCGTTCGATGACGAGAAGCATGCTGGCCCCGAACAGGAAGGAGAAGAGGCCGCGCATCTTGCCGTCGACGAAGATGAAGCTGAACGCCCACGAAGCGAGATCGCCCGATCCCATCTCGCCGTAGGCGGCCGGGTTCATATAGGCCTGGAACGGCATGGCGAAGCCGACGATGTTCATCGCCAATATGCCCATCACCGCGACTCCGCGGACGATGTCGAGGCTAAGGATTCGTGGTCCGGCGCCGGTGGCTGCGGTCATTCCGTCCCCCTTCGGAATGGTTGAGGGTCGAGGATTACCGTGCCTTTCGGC
>CAMPIH010000041.1 GCA_946886275.1 uncultured Sphingosinicella sp. | reverse complement strand
CCGAGGTGAAGAAGCTGGCCCACGATACCCGCGCCGCGACCAGCGAGATCGCCGGGACGGTCGCGTCGCTCACTCGCGAGGCCGAGGCCGTCACCTCCGAGATCAAGGTCGGGGTCGATCGCAGCCGGGTCGCCCAGTCGAGCTTCTCGAAGATCAACGACACGGTCCGCGACGTCGCCGACATCGTCGCCCTCGTCGATCGCCAGACGGATGGGATCGCCCAGTCGACGAGCCTGATCCAGCAGAGCGTCGACAGCGTGAAGAGCGGCCTGTCCTTCTTCGCCGCCGATGCTCGGGCCAATGGCGGTCAGCTCAAGCAGACCCATGATCGGCTGAGCAAGCTGGAGCTTCTGTCGAACGAGATGCTCGACCGGCTGGCCAGCAGCGGCGTCCGGATCGACGACACTCCGTTCATCGAATTCGCCCAGCGCGCCACCCGCGAGATCCAGACCGTCGTCGAAACCGCCGTCCGCAACGGCGAGATCGACGAGGAAGCGGTCTTCGACACCGACTATAAGGAGATGCCGGGGACCAATCCGGTCCAATTTTCGACCGGCTTCTGCGATTTTGCCGACAACCATATCCGGCCGATCCTCGACCGCCTGATGCTCGAGGAATCGCGGCTCATCGCCGCGGCGATGACCGACATCAACGGCTATCTTCCGACCCATATATCCGCGCGTTCTCAGCCGCAGTCGAACGACCCGGAATGGAATGCGGAATATTGCCGCAACCGGCGCAACTTCCTCGACGACATCACTCGCCGCGCCATCGAAAGCGACAAGGAGGCGATGCTCGCCACCTACAGCATGGACCTCGGCCAGGGCCGATATCTGCCGGTCAAGAACGTGTTCGTGCCGTTCTACGTGCGCGGTCGCCGCTGGGGCAATTTCGAGCTGGCTTACCGCGACGACGAAGGCCGCTGAGCGAGGCTGGGCTCAGTCCGGCGTCGCGCTGATTTCGGCGAGGCCGGGCGATTGGCCGAGGAGGACCGGCACCGCCGGTTCGACCGCCTGCTCGGGGCTGGGCAGGCTCTCATAGACTTCGGCGATCCGGGTCCAGCTCGGCGTGCTTGCGAAGGTCGCCGCGCCCGATGCGTCGGCCGATCCGGTCGATCGGCCTGTCACGGCAATCCCGGAATCCCCCAGCAGAACGACCCAGGCCGACCCGTCACGATGGCGGTAGGTCGAGCCGAAGGCGTCGAGAGGGCCGGTGGCTCTGCACCATTGGGAAGGCTCCGCAGCAAGTCCGCCGGAACCCCGCGCCTCGGCAAACTCGGTCGCTCCGGCCACGGCAGCGGCGGCGAGCTCCGCTTCGCGATCGCCGCGCACCGGTCGAAAGTCGAGTGAAAGGCTGTCGGGACAAGGCGGCGGCAGGAGCAGTGGATGGGGCTCGGGACGGCCGTCCGGAAGGCGCATTGCCGCGAGCAGGGCATCCATTCGGGCCGCAATGGCCGCCCGGTCGAGGCTTCGCGAAGTGATCCGAACCTTGACGATCCATTCCCCTGTCTGCGCCATGGCGACGGCCGTCGAACGGAAACGCCCGCCCGCGGGCAGCTCGAACTCTTCTCTCAGCCCGTTCGGCGCGCCGCCGGCAAGGGCGAAGCTGCGAGGCGCCGCGTCGATCTCTTGGGACCGCAAATTCTCGTTCATCGCTCGGCGGGTCCGTTCGAACCACAGGGCGACATTCGGATAAGCGGATCTGTAGATGTAGACCGTCACCGGCTCGTCGCTGGTGCCAAATTGCGTGGTGACGTCGAACTCGCCGCCGCGGGACAGGTCCCGCTGTTCGCCGCGGCGCATCCCGTCGATGGTCGCCGGCACGGTGATTCCGCTACCCCGATGGTGCCAGGCTTCCTCTGTCTGACCGGCCGGTGCCGCCGTCTGAGCCTGAACCGCGGACTGTCCCAGGAGCGAAATCGTCAGCACCAACGCGCATCGGCAGCCAATCAGCATCTTGTCATCTCCCCGCTTCCGGCTTGCGAGGCTAAACCGTTGCCTCCGTTGCCGCAATCAATGGTCCGTTCTCGCTTCAGAAGGAGGACGTGCTCGGCAATGAGCGAAGTGGTCGAGGCTGGACGGCGGAGCCGCCCACGGCCTATTTCGGCAACATGTCAGATCCTGATCATGGCACGCCGTTTGGCGAGGATTCGCCGGAGCCGATCGACCCCTGGTCGCGGCACGTGTTTGAGGCGCTCCGAAGCTGGCCGCTCGCCACGGCCGGCCGCTGGACGCGCTTGAGCGAAGGCTGGCTCAGGCTGAGGATAGAGGAAGTGGATGGCGAGCCGCTCGAGCCCCTTTTCGCGATCGAGATCGACACTCTCGACGGCCAAATCCTGCTGGATTTCGGGAGCTGGTGCACGCCGATTTCCGCTTATGGCGGCGATGTGGCTGAAGCCGCTGAATTGGCATCGGCCGACGCCCGCCGGCTGGTCGAGGGCTGGGTCAGCGGCGAGGTGAAGCTCGCCGACTATAGCGACGCGACCGGCTGGCGCGGAAGCAAGATCATCGACGGCGGTGAGCTCCCGGCGGCGATCGAGCCGGTACCAAGCGCGCTCGGCGATGGTGGGCGAGTGGAGGTGAAGACGATCCGACGGTCCGGTTGGCGCTCGTTCAACGACTATGGCAACGGCATCTGGATCGAGCAGCGGGAGATTGGCGAAGACCCCTGACCGGCTTTCACCGGGCTTGCCGATCGCGCCGAGCCTATGCGTCAAGTGCCTGAACAGCCACCATTTGGTAACCACGGGCGTAGACGGAGATTTAGCGCATTCGGGCGATAAGGGGCCTATGTCGATCGTACCGCTCAGCTCAATCCCGCCCGCCGTGCCTTTCGAGCGCAGGCGCGCCCGTCGAATCCAGCTTCAGCTTGCCATCGAATTGGAGATGGGCGGCGACAAGAGGATCGGCCGGATCGTCGAACTGTCGCGCACCGGCGCCCGCATCACCACCGACGGCGCCCAGGCGGGAAATTCGGTGATATTGCGAAGAGCGGGAGTCGAAGTTCACGGCCAGGTAGTCTGGACCAATGGTTCGCTCGCCGGCCTGCGTTTTCCGGTGCCCATCGACGAAGCCCACTTCGTCCAGCTCCGCAAGAAAACGATCGACTGAAGCTCGCTAGCCCCCTCGGCGGGTCATGAAGGCGAGCCGCTCGAACAGCATCACGTCCTGTTCGTTCTTCAGAAGAGCGCCGTGGAGCGGCGGGATGGCCTTGGTCGGATCCTTCGACTGGAGCACGTCCAGCGGCATGTCCTCGTGGAGAAGCAGCTTCAGCCAGTCGATCAGCTCGCTTGTCGAAGGCTTCTTCTTCAATCCGGGAACGTCCCGCACCTGGTAGAAGATGTCGAGCGCCTTGTTGACGAGCAGCTTCTGGATGCCCGGGAAATGGACGTCGATGATCGCCTGCATCGTCTCCCGGTCGGGAAACTTGATGTAGTGGAAGAAGCAGCGGCGGAGGAAGGCGTCGGGCAGCTCCTTCTCGTTGTTCGAGGTGATGACGACGATCGGCCGGTCGGCGGCGCGGACCGTCTCCCTGGTTTCGTAGACGTGGAACTCCATCCGATCGAGCTCCTGGAGGAGGTCGTTCGGAAATTCGATGTCGGCCTTGTCGATCTCGTCGATGAGGAGGACCGGCAGCTGCGGTGACGTGAACGCCTCCCACAATTTGCCGCGCCTGATATAGTTGGCGATGTCGTGCACCCGCGGATCGCCGAGCTGACCGTCGCGCAACCTGGCCACGGCATCATATTCGTAAAGCCCCTGGTGAGCCTTGGTCGTCGATTTGACGTGCCACTCGATCAAGGGCGCGCCGACGGCCAGAGCGATTTCGTGCGCGAGGACGGTCTTGCCGGTGCCGGGCTCGCCCTTCACCAATAGCGGGCGGCGCAAGGCGACGGCGGCGTTGACCGCGACCTTTAGGTCATCGGTGGCGACATAGGATTTCGTGCCTTCGAAGCGCATGGCAGCCCTTACGTGAACGTCAAGTCGGCCGGGCATAAGCGGCGGCCGGGGAGGGCGCAAGGGCCGCTGGTGGCGGAGAATCGGCCCCGCCGAGTGGGGATCAGCCTTCGACGCGCGCCTGGGCTCGAGCCTCCAGCAAGTCCCAAAGGCCGCGATGCTGGAGCGCCAGCTGCTGGGCGCCGAACAACATGGCGCGTTCGACCGAATTGTCCGCGCCAAAGGCGTCGGCGGCATCCTGAATCTCGCGCTCGCTGCCGAAGCCGCAAGGCGAAAGGGCGATTCCAAGGCGACTTGAAGCGTCTTCGAGCACCGACCGGAGCGGCGACCAGTCCAGGGCGAAGGCGAAAGCGGCGCCGAGGGCGCAGCCCTTGCGCTCGGACTGGGCGAGGGTGGCAAGAGCGCTTCGCTGGCCATTGACGGCAGCTTCGCTCGCGCTGCCTCCCGGAGTGCTCGGTACCGGACCCGCGGCGACCGCGAGTCGAGTCAGGAAGCGCCGCTCGGCCGCGAGCGCCTCGCCTGCCTCGAACAGCCATTTGCGCGCCACGGGATCGGCGGTTCGCCCGGCCGCATGGTCGATGACGCCCGGATAGCGTCCATGGAGCGCGCAAAGGAAGTGAATCGCATCGGCGAGATTGCGCAACGCCTCGGCTCCGTCGCTGAGAGCCGGCCCGACAAAATAGGGATGATTGGCGCTGCCATGTTCGGCAACACAGGCCGAAAGCAGGACGCCGGTCCCAGCGCCACTAGCTTTGACGACCGAAAGTGAGGCCATTGCGCCCTCCGAAACGCCGCTTCGCGGCCGATGCCGATCCGGCCTACTCCAGACGGCGTAAAGAGGAGGTTTACGGGAGGGTCGGGGCCAGCCGCGGATAGGCTGAGTTTTCGCGGCGAATCTAGCCGGCGCAACCTTTGTCGACCCCCTTCATTGTCCGTCCGCACTCTCAGGAGAAACGTGCATGGCCCCGCACAGGATCGCGATCATCGTCGGCAGCCTCAGGAAGGACAGCATCAATCGCAAGGTGGCGAAGTCGCTCTGCGCCTTTGCCGGCGACAAGCTGGACTGCGAGATCGTCGAGATTGGCGACCTGCCGCTCTACAACCAGGATTATGATTCGGATTCGCCCGAGCCGTTCGTTCGCTTCCGCGAGCGGATCGCGGCGGCCGACGGAATCCTGTTCGTCACTCCGGAATATAATCGGGGAGTCCCCGGCGTCCTCAAGAACGCGATCGACATCGGCTCACGGCCCTATGGCCACAGCGTCTGGGACAAGAAGCCTGCGGCGATCGTCAGCGCCTCGCCCGGCAGTATTGGGGGCTTCGGCGCCAACCATCAGCTTCGCCAGGCCTGCGTGTTCCTCAACATGCCGGTGATGCAGCAACCCGAGGCCTATCTCGGCCATGTCGGCGACGATTCGTTCGAGGCAGACGGCTGCCTCAAGGAAGGGCAGCTCAAGGGGCTGATCGTGAAGCTCGCCTCGGCCTTTGCCGACTGGGTCGAGATGATCCAGCGCGCCCGCCGCCTGCTCGCGGAAGATTCGGCGCATGCCGATCAAGGAACCCAGTCCTGATCCCGTTCGGAAGAGGGACGGGGCGATCGCCGGCGGCTAGATGTTCGTCTGGTCGGCCGGCACGTCTTCCGGAAGGGTAGCGGCGCCGGTCGCTTCGTCGGGATGGCCATTGCCGAGGCCGATTCCGTAGCAGGTCATCGAGATCGACCCCATTGCATAGCCGCGCACCAGCGGCTCGACCCCGGCGCCCGATTCCGCCGCGAGTCCGGCCAGGTAAAGCAGCGGGATGAAATGGTCGGGAGTCGGCACCGCGAGCGCATAGTCCGGATGCTCCTGCAGTTTGAGGATGTCGGCGGGATCCTTGGCGAGCTGCTCGACGACGGCTTCGTCGAATCGCTCGGCCCAGTCAAAGGCGGCGTCCGGGTTGTTCCAGTCGAGTCGGCGAAGATTGTGGACGACATTGCCGCTGCCGAGGATGAGGATCCCGCGCTCGCGCAGCGGCGCCAGTCGCCGCGCCAGCTCGACATGATAATCGATCGGCTTCAGCGCGTTGATCGACAGCTGAAGCACCGGCAAATCGGCCTCTGGGTAGAGATGGGCAAGAACGCTCCAGGTTCCATGGTCCACCCCCCATTGGTCGCGGTCCAGCCCGAGCCAGTGAGGCTTGACCGCCTCGGCCACTTCCTCGGCGATCGATGGGTCGCCCGGCGCCGGATAATCAAAGGCGAACAGTTCCGGCGGGAAACCGTAGAAATCGTGGATCGTCCGCGGCTTCGCCATCGCCGTCACCGCGGTCGCTCCGAAATACCAGTGGGCCGAGACGACCAGGAGCGCACGCGGCCGGGGCAGGCTCCGGCCGAGCTCGCGCCAGGCCTCGGTGAAACCGTTGCGCTCGAGCGTGTTCATCGGGCTGCCGTGGCCGATGAACAAGGCGGGCATTGGAACCATGTCCGTCGCTCCCGTAATCGCGGTGACTTAGGCGCAAAATGAACGCCGGGCCACAGCTTAAGATGCGACCGAGCCACCACCGGCCGGCCAATTCCATGGTCGTTGCAGCGCGGGAACGGACTTCCTCCACGCTCGTTGGCGCCGCTCATGAGGATTTCTGGACCAAATCGCGGAAAGCTCGAGATGCTCACCCGCCTGGGCTTCGCCGCGCGCGGGGTCATGTATGTCTTGATTGGCCTGCTCGCCTTGCAGGCCGGACGCGCGGAAGACGGGGCCGGGGCCATGGAAACGCTGAATGGCGGTGCCGGAAAGCTCCTGCTGGCGCTGATGGCCGCGGGGTTCACCGCTTACGGCTTGTGGCGCCTGGCCGATGCGGCGCTCGACAATGAGGGCCATGGTTCGGACGCCAAGGCATGGCTGATGAGGGTGGGCGGAGCCGCCAGCGGAGTCGCCCATCTGGGCCTCGCTTACCTTGCCGCAGGACTGGCGCTTGGCTCAGGCGGCGGGGAGGCTGGAAGCGACAGCGCGCGCGACGGCGCGGCGACCGCCCTCGATCTGCCCGGCGGCTGGACCTTGCTCCTGCTCGCAGCGGTCGGGCTTCTGCTCGTCGGCGGCTATCAGCTCGTCAATGCCGCCAAGGGGTCCTTCCTTCGGCGGCTCGACGCTCGCGCGGCCAATTCCGGGTGGGTGCGAGTGGCCGGTCGGATCGGCTATGCGGCGCGGGGAATCGTGTTCCTGATCATGGCCTGGTTCCTCGGCCAGGCGGGGCTCGAAGGCCGTGCTGGTGAGGCCGGCGGCATTGGCGAGGCGCTCGGCTCACTGCCGAAGAATGTCGAGCTCGCCGTCGCCTTCGGCCTGCTGCTGTTCGGACTGTTCAGCTTCGTCGAGGCGCGCCATCGCCGGCTTCGTGACCCGGCGGACATGCTTCCCGGCCATGATGGCGACTCCGGAGCCGTCCGAATCTAGCGAGGCGAATCAGCGCGGCGGAAGGACCCGCAAGTCGAAGTCCGATACCTGGCCGTTGTAGCGGCATTCGAACGCCTGCCGCTGCTCCGGCGTGGTGACCGTTCCCCACACCGTTACCCGGCCGCCGCGGCGTTGCTCGGCGTCGATGATGTGGACCTCGCCATGCTCGATCGCTCGGGCGGTGCAGGCGGCGACCGCCGGCCGCCGCAGGTCCTCGTTGGTCTCGCGGGGCTGGGAGGCGTTGACCGCGGCACCCACGGCACTCGCGGCGACGCCGGCGACGCAGCCGCCCAAAGCGAGGCTGCCGATCGTCAGCAGTGGAAGATAGATTAGTCTCATGGCCGCTCCGCAAATGACCGTCACCGGGGCCTGCCGCAGTCGGTCCGCGACGGTCAAGCGTCGCCTGTTGCAAAGGCGTCGCGGCAATGAGACTCTTTCGCGCTTCGACTCGATCCTCGGTCGGAGAAAAAAAGGGGGAGGACGGCATGGAAACTTCAGCAAGGACTCCAGTGCATCTGTGGATCGTCGGCGTGGTTGCGGCGCTCTGGAACGCGATTGGGGCGACCGACTACACGATGACCCAGCTCCGCAGCCCGGCGATCATGGCGCAGATGACGCCGGACCAGATCGCCTGGCTCGACAGCGCACCGATGGTGGCGAATGCTTCATGGGCGTTCGGCGTCTGGGGCGGGCTTCTCGGATCGCTTCTGCTGCTGGCGCGAAGCCGCTACGCGGTCTGGGCCTTCATCCTGTCGCTTGCCGGCCTGGCGGTGAACACGCTCTACCAGATGACCGCGCCGATGCCCTCCGGCCATATGGATTCGACCATGGCGATCGCCTTTCACGTCCTGATCTGGGCGATTGCCATCTTTCTGCTCGTCTATGCCCTTCGGATGCGGCGCAACGGCGTGCTCCGGTAGCGGCGCGACTCGAAATCCCTGCAAGATGACAAGCAGATGGAGACGCCCGATGCGAAGCTTGTTGCTGATGGCTGCGGCGGCGCTGGCATTGGCCAGCCCGGCGAGTGCGGACGATGCGTCCGACATCGAGGCTCTGGAGGCTGAATGGGCCCTTGCGTTCCGGTCCAGCGATTTCGAGTCGCTGGAGCGGATCGTCGCGCCCGAATTCACCCTCGTCAGGGTCGAGCAGGGCGTTGCCGAATTCACGCCCCGCGATCGCTGGTTTGCCAATGCCCGGCGCTTCAGGTTCGATCGCTACGAGACCAGGGTCCTCGGCTCCACAATCGCCGGCGATTCCGCGGTCGTCACGGTGGACGGAAGCTGGACGATCAGTCGGGGCGATCAATCGCGAACCGAGGATTTCGTCGTCACCGATACCTGGGTTCGGCGCGGCGGGCGCTGGCAGGTGATCTTCCGCCATTCGTCGCCTGCTCCCGGGGTCATTCCCTAGGAGCGGGCGAAGCGAATCGCCTCGGGTCGGCGGCCGGCTCGTTATTGGTCGAGGAAGCTGCGCATCTTCCGGCTGCGGCTGGGATGCTTCAGCTTTCTCAAGGCCTTGGCCTCGATCTGCCGGATCCGTTCGCGGGTCACCGAGAATTGCTGACCGACCTCCTCGAGCGTGTGATCGGTGTTCATTCCGATGCCGAAACGCATACGAAGCACCCGCTCCTCGCGCGGAGTCAGCGACGCCAGAACCCGGGTCACCGTCTCCTTCAGGTTGGACTGGATCGCGGCGTCGACCGGAATCACCGCATTCTTGTCCTCGATGAAGTCGCCGAGATGGCTGTCCTCCTCGTCGCCGATCGGCGTTTCGAGGCTGATCGGCTCCTTGGCGATCTTCATCACCTTGCGGACCTTCTCGAGCGGCATCGACAGGCGCTCGGCAAGCTCTTCCGGAGTCGGCTCGCGGCCGATCTCGTGGAGGATCTGGCGGCTGGTGCGCACGAGCTTGTTGATCGTCTCGATCATGTGGACCGGGATTCTGATCGTCCGGGCCTGATCGGCGATCGATCGGGTGATCGCCTGCCTGATCCACCAGGTGGCGTAGGTGCTGAACTTGTAGCCGCGGCGATATTCGAACTTATCGACCGCCTTCATCAGGCCGATATTGCCCTCCTGGATGAGATCCAGGAACTGAAGGCCGCGGTTCGTATATTTCTTGGCGATCGAGATCACGAGGCGAAGATTGGCCTCGACCATCTCCTTCTTGGCGATCCGCGCCTCGCGCTCGCCCTTCTGGACCTGGTTGACGATCCTTCGGAACTCGCCGAGCGACATTCCGGTCGCCTGGGCGATCTCGGAGATTTCGGAGCGGATCCGCTCGATCGCGGCCGCCTCGGTGGTGCAGAAGGCGTGCCACTTCTTGTCGAGGTTGCAGACCCGGTCGGACCAGCCTTCGTCCAGCTCATGGCCCATATAGGCATCGAGGAAGGCCCTGCGCGGCACCTTGTGGCGTTCGGCGAGGCGAAGCATCTGCCCGCCCAGGGTCGTGAGCCGGCGATTGTAGCTGTAGAGCTGGTCGACCAGATATTCGATCTTGGCGCCGTGGAACTGGACGCTCTCGACCTCGGCGGTGAGCTGCTCGCGAAGCTTCTGATATTTGTTCTCGTCGGCCCTGGAGAATTCCTGGCCGGCGCTCATCGCCTCCATCCGCGAGTTCTGGAGCTTCGCGAATTTCTTGTAGATGTCGGTGATCGTCGCGAATTTCTCGAGCGCCGCCGGCTTGAGGGTTTCCTCCATCTGGGCGAGCGAGAGGGTGTTGTCCTCGTCCTCTTCCTCGGTCGGCCTGGGCGTACGCCGTTCGACGAGGCTGTCCTCGTCATCCTCTTCCTCGGCGGCGGCCTCTTCCGGCTCTTCCTCTTCCTTGAAGGTCGGTCCCGCGGTCTTTTCGGAGATGTCGCCGCTCTCGTCTTCCGCGGCGGCGACCTGCTCCGGAGTCGGTCCCTTCGACAGCATCGCCTCGAGATCGAGGATCTCGCGAAGCTGCATCTGGCCGTTGTTGAGCGCGTTCGACCATTCGATGATCGCGTTGAACGTGATCGGGCTCTCGCAGAGCCCCCAGATCATCGTGTCGCGGCCGGCCTCGATGCGCTTGGCGATGGCGATCTCGCCCTCGCGGCTGAGCAGCTCGACCGCGCCCATCTCGCGAAGGTACATGCGTACCGGATCGTCGGTGCGATCGACGGTTTCCTTCTTCTTCTCGACAACGAAGGTCTCACCGCCCTCGCCGGGCTCTTCGGCGCTGTCGGTTTCCGGCTCCTCGTCCTCGCCATCGTCGCTCTCGACGATGTTGACGCCCATCTCGGAAAGCGCGGACATGACGTCCTCGATCTGCTCGGAGGACATCTGGTCCTGCGGCAGCGCCTCGTTGAGCTCGTCATAGGTGATGACGCCGCGCTTGCGGGCGCGGGCGATCAGCTTCTTGATGGAGGCTTCGTTGAGATCGATGAGGGGCGCGTCGCCGGCCTCGTTCTTCTCTTCGGTGTCCGCCGTATTCGTCTTCGCCATCCCAACGCCTTATAAAAACTGTTCAGGCCTTAGTCCGAATCGCTTTCGATCAATGTCGCAAGCTGTCGGTCCGCCTCTTCTTTTGCCTCCCGGAGCCGCTGCTGCTCCCGGAACGCCGCTTCGTCGCCCTGCTCCTTCAACCGGACGGTTGCCGCGGCCAGAGCGGCTTCCATCCCGGGACGTGCCGCCAGCGTCTCGATCACCAGTGCGAGGTCGCGGCAGGCGCGCGCCTCGTCGGCATCTCGACGGGTGAAGGAAAATGCAAGTCCTCGCCTGAGGCTAAGCTCCTCCATCAGAGCAGCCGCCCCCGTGTCGCCCAATATGGTATTGAGCCGTTGCTGATCAAGTTCGGCATTCGTCATAGCCGCTTCGAGCATGAGGTCGCGAAGCCGGGCGGCGCTCCGGCCGGACAAAGGCAGGGCCGCGACCGCCTCGGCATGGGCCCCGATCAGCGACGGGAAACGGGCGAGGCCCTGGAGCACGGCATGGCCGAGCTCGGGATCGAGCCCGCTCTGTCCCACCGCCTTGGCCTGGGCCGAAGCGGGACGAGACGGCGGCACGTAGCGCCCGCCTGGCCGCTGGACCCAGGGCCGGCGCTGGGGCGCCGGATTGAGGGCCGCGAAGCGGTTCAGCCATTCGGCGCGATACTGGTCGCGAACGTCGATGTCGGCGATCGTCGCGACATGATCGAGCAATCGGCGTCTCAGCCCCGCTTTTTGCTCGGGGGTTCCGAGCGGTTCCGATTCGAGCTCGTGCTTCCAGACCCGGTCGACCAGCGGCTCAGCCGAGTCGAGCAGAGTGAGGAAGGCGGCTCGGCCGCCGCTCCGGATCACGTCGTCAGGATCCTTGCCCGCCGGCAGGGCGACGAAGGCCAGGGAACGGCTCGGGCCGACATGGGGAAGGGCCCGGAGCGCGGCTCGAAGCGCCGCCTTGCGACCGGCCGAATCGCCGTCGAAGCACAGGGTAGGGCAGGGTGAGAGCTTCCACAGCAAGGCGAGCTGGGTTTCGGTGAGCGCGGTCCCGAGCGGCGCGACGACGTCGCAGATCCCGGCCTGGTCGAGCGCGATCGCGTCCATCTGGCCCTCGACGACGAGTATCCGCCGGCTCGTTCGGCTCACCGGCCCGGCCTTGTCGATGTTGAAGAGGGTCCGGCCCTTGTCGAACAAGGGCGTATCCGGCGAGTTCAGATATTTCGGCTCGCCCGAGCCGAGAATTCGTGCGCTGAACGCGATCACCCGTCCGCGAGCGTCGCGGATCGGGAAGGTGAGCCTGCCGCGGAAACGGTCATAGGGTTCCTTCGCCTTGCCGCTGGCTGCGCCGCCGGTTGCGCCGTCGGCCTCGGGCTGGATCAGGAGTCCCGCCTCGACCAGCTTGTCGTTGCCGAACTGCTTGAGCGCGGATTTGAGCCTGCCGCGGCCGTCCGGCGCGAATCCGAAGCCGAACTTGCGCTTCGTTTCCTCGCTGATCCCCCTCTGCTTCAGATAAAGGCGGGCGCCTTCGCCTTCGATGCCGTCGAGCTGGTCGACGAACCAGGCGGCAGCGGCCTCCATCACCTCGTAGAGCCCGGCCGCCCGCTCCGCCCGCGCCTGCGATCGCGGGTCGGGCGCGGGAACCTCGATTCCCGCGGCGTCGGCCAGCTCCTTGACGGCGTCCATGAAGGCGAGGCCGCGGGCGTCGGTGAGCCAGCGGATCGCGTCGCCATGCGCTTCGCAGCCGAAGCAATGGTAAAAGCCCTTGTCGTCATTGACGTAGAAGCTCGGAGTCTTCTCATTGTGGAACGGACAGCAGGCCTTCCACTCGTGACCGGCCTTCTGAAGCTTCACGCTCCGCCCGATCAGCGAGGAAAGGGAGGTGCGCGCCCGAAGTTCGTCGAGAAAGGCAGGGGACAGCGTCACTCCGAAGGCGCTCCGCCATCACACTCGCTAACAGGCATCGGACTCCCCCAAACCTCCCGCAAGCGGGAGGGGCGTATCAGCTCAACTTTGCCTTCACCATCTGACTGGCCTTGCTCATGTCCAGCTGGCCGGCATGACGCTCCTTGATGAGCGCCATGACCCGGCCCATGTCCTTGACCGACGAGGCGCCGGTTTCGGCGGCTGCGGAGTCGATCGCGGCGGCGATCTCGTCATCGCTCATCTGCTTCGGCAGGAAGTCCTCGATCACGGCCACTTCGGCCGCTTCGGCCTCGGCCAGCTCGGGGCGGTTGCCCTTGTTGTACATGTCGATCGATTCGCGCCTTTGCTTGATCATCTTCTGGAGCACCTCGGTGACCAGGACGTCGTCCTCGGGCGGGCTGGCCGCGCCGCGAAGCTCGATGTCGCGATTCTTGAGGGCCGACTGGATCAGCCGGATCGTTCCGGTACGCGGCTTGTCTCCGCCCTTCATGGCGGCGACGAGCGCCTGCTTGATGGTTTCGCGAATCATGGGGCTCTCGAAGCGTGTGTGGAAACCATCAGTTTAGCCGGGCATTCCGCCGTTTAACAGATTGACGCTTCCGGTCCCGGTCTCTAGCGACCGAGCCTTAGCGACATCGCTGGAAAACCCGCTTCAGGAGTGCCCGCCAATATGGCCGACGCCACCAAAACGCCTGCGCCTGATGGGGCGACGGGCCTATTGGTCCTTGCCGACGGCAGCCTGATCTGGGGCCAGGGCTTCGGCGCCGAGGGAGAGGCTGTCGGAGAGGTCTGCTTCAACACCGCGATGACCGGTTATCAGGAGATCATGACCGATCCTTCTTATGCCCGGCAGATCGTCACCTTCACCTTCCCCCATATCGGCAATGTCGGCGCCAATTACGAGGATCTCGAGGCCGACAATCCCTGGGCGCTGGGATGCGTCGTTCGCGAGGACGTCACGGCGCCGAGCAATTTTCGCGCCGCCCAGACCTTCACCGAATGGATGCGATCGAACGGCCGGATCGGCCTGTCGGGGGTGGACACCCGCGCCCTCACTCGACGGATCCGAAGCCAGGGCGCGCCCAATGCGGTCATCGCCTATAATGAGAAGGGTGAGTTCGACCTCAATTCGCTGCTCGCCAAGGCGCGCGAATGGCCGGGCCTGGAGGGGATGGACCTCGCCACCGAAGTATCGTGCCGGCAGATGTATCGATGGTCGGGCGGGCGCTGGAAGCTGGGCCTGGGTTATGGCGAGGGGGAGCATGACGAGACTCAGCCCCATGTCGTCGCCATCGATTATGGCTCCAAGCGCAACATCTTCCGCAACCTGGCCGATGCCGGCGCGCGGGTCACCGTCCTTCCCGCCACCGCCAGCTTCGACGAGGTGATGGCGCACAAGCCCGACGGCATCTTTCTCTCGAACGGACCAGGCGATCCGGCCGCGACCGGCCGATATGCCGTTCCGGTGATCCGCCAGCTGCTCGAGACGAAAATGCCGCTTTTCGGCATTTGCCTCGGCCACCAGCTGCTCGGCCTCGCCGTCGGCGCCCGAACCACGAAGATGCACCAGGGCCATCGCGGCGCCAACCATCCGGTCAAGCGGCTGGAGGACGGAAGGGTCGAGATCACCAGCATGAACCATGGCTTCGCGGTCGAGAAGGAAAGTCTGCCCGACAGCGTCCGCGAGACTCATGTCAGCCTGTTCGACGGGAGCAATTGCGGGATCGAGCTGACCGACCGTCCAGCCTTCAGCGTTCAATATCATCCCGAAGCGAGCCCCGGTCCCCAGGACAGCCTCTATCTGTTCGAGAAGTTCGTGGGGCAGCTGCGGTGAGCCCTGGTGCCGTTGCGCGACGTGGCGGGGAAATCGCCGTCCCCGTCTTTGCCAGCCTCTGCGTCGCCGGCTGCGCGGCGCCCTTGCTGTCGCGCCAGGATCTGGCCGACGTCTCCCAGCGCTGCGCCATTCCGGACGGGCTTCTGACCCAGGACCTCGAGGAGCGGCGCTTCCTTCTGCTTGAGCCGGTCTCGTCGGCCTCGCCGAGTCCGGAAGTCGCCTGCGTCAACCAGTGGGCGCGACGCCGCAATCTGCGGCTCATCTACATCGAGTCGATCGAGGAGCCGCAGCAATAAATGCCCAAGCGTACTGACATTTCCTCGATCCTGATCATCGGCGCCGGTCCGATCGTCATCGGCCAGGCCGCCGAGTTCGACTATTCCGGGA
>CAMPIH010000040.1 GCA_946886275.1 uncultured Sphingosinicella sp. | reverse complement strand
CTCCTTGATGTTGACCGACGAAGCCGTGTTCTGGAGCGCCACCCCCATCTCCTCGGCAATCGCCATGAAGAGATTGCCCATCACTTCGAGCATCACCGGATCGACCTCGGTGCCCATGGCGGGAGCGGCCTCGCGCGGAGTCGCTCGAGTGAGGGCGAGATTGCCGAGATCGTCCATCTCCGCCTGCCAGCCCGGCTCGACGACGCTGGTCGCGGTCCGTTCGACGATGACGGCCGGGCCGCATACGACATCGCCCGGAACGAGCGAATCGCGGTCGTGGAGACCGGCGGCCAGGGCTTCGGCCCGGCCGGGCCCGTCGCCTCGCCCAGACCGGGCCTCGGCCCCGCCACGGGCCGCGGAGGAACCCAGGGCCTCGCCGCGCCCCACCGCTTCGACGATCGCCGTCTCGGCGACGATCGCGGCTTCGGAGACGAAACCGAATCGGGTCCGATGCGCCGCCTCGAACTGGCGCTCCATGTCGGGGCCGGCCTCGACCTCAAGAGCGGTGTCGCTGCCCTCGTAGCGAAGAGCGACGCGGCGGCGTATTTCCGGCGATTCCACCCCCTGATGCCGAAGCGCCGCGGCGGCTTCCGCGGCAAGCTCGGCGAGGGTCGGTTCGAGGTCCCGGCCGCCGAGGGTGCGCTGGCGAAGCTCGACCATGTCGGCAAGACCCATGCCATAGGCGCTGAGGACCCCCGCGAGCGGATGGATCAGCACCCGGCCGATACCGAGGGCGTCGGCGACGAGGCAGGCATGCTGACCGCCGGCGCCGCCGAAACATACAAGAGTGTAGCGGGTGACGTCGTGGCCGCGGGCGATCGAGATCTGCTTGATGGCATTGGCCATATTCTCGACCGCGATCCGGACGAAACCCTCGGCGACCTCGATCGCCGACTTGCCGGCGCGATCGGCCACCTCGCTGCACCGAGCCAGCGACGCTTCCGGGTCGAGAGGCTGATCGCCGCCGGGTCCGAAGACACGCGGGAAATGTTCGGGGCGGATCTTCCCAAGAACGAGATTGCAGTCGGTGATGGTGAGCGGACCGCCGCGCCGGTAGCAGGCGGGTCCGGGGACGGCGCCGGCGCTGTCCGGGCCGACCCGGAATCGGCTGCCGTCATAATGGCAGATCGATCCTCCGCCGGCCGCGACGGTATGGATTTCGAGCATCGGCGCCCGCACCCGGACACCGGCCACCGCCCGCTCGCTGGTCCGCTCGTAGCTTCCAGCGAAATGGGAGACGTCGGTCGAGGTTCCGCCCATGTCGAAGCCGATGATCCGGTCCTGGCCGGCCTGCTGGGCGGTTCGCACCATGCCGACGATCCCGCCCGCCGGGCCGGACAGGATCGCGTCCTTGCCACGAAAGGCGGAGGCGTCGGTGAGCCCTCCGTTCGACTGCATGAAGAACAGCCGTCCCTTCTTGTCGAGGCCGGCGACGACCTTGTCGACATAGCGCCTGAGCACCGGCGAAAGATAGGAATCGACGACGGCGGTATCGCCTCGGCCGATCAGCTTGATGAGCGGCTCGACCTCGTGGCTGGCCGACACCTGGAGGAAGCCGATTTCCCGCGCCAGCGCCGCCAGAGCTGCCTCGTGGGCGCTAAATTGCCAGCCGTGCATCAGGACGATGGCGACCGCCCGGAAGCCGTCCTCGAAGGCGGCAAGGAAAGCGGCCCGCGACGCCTCGAGATCGAGCGGCCTCAGCACCTCGCCGGTCGCCGTCACCCGTTCTTCGACCTCGACCACCCGGGAATAAAGCGGCTCCGGAAGGTCGATCCGGCGGGCGAAGATCCGGGGCCGGGCCTGATAGCCGATCCTGAGAGCGTCGCCGAAGCCGGCGGTGATGGCGAGTAGGACGTCCTCGCCCTTGCGCTCGAGCAAGGCGTTGGTGGCGACTGTAGTCCCCATCTTCACGGTGCCGATCTCGCCGCCGCCCGCTTCGTCGACGATCGCCCTTATGCCGGCGACGGCCGCATCCTCGTAGAAGCCCGGATTGTCCGACAGCAGCTTGCGGACGACGATCCTGCCTTCGGGCGATCGGGCGACGATGTCGGTGAAGGTGCCGCCGCGGTCGATCGAGAAGGTCCAGGCGCCGCCGCTCATGGCGGCGAGCCCTAGCATCGCCGGTTTCGGCCGGAAAGCGCCGAAGGGCGGGAACCGCGGCCCGGCCGCCGCTTTGGCGCATCATGGCCCGTCCAGCGCAGAATCCGCACGTCACCGCCGCCAAGGGCCCCGAGGACCTTCCGGCGCGCAGCTGGAAACCTATCCTGGCCGCCACCTGGAAGGATTCGGGCGAGGACAATCTCCCGCTCGTCGCCGCCGGCGTCGCCTTCTACGCCTTCCTGGCCTTCGTTCCGCTGCTTACCGTCTTCGTGCTCAGCTACGGGCTGGTGGCAGAGCCCGCCTCGGTGGTCAGCCACATGAAGACCCTGACCAGCATCATGCCGAGCGAAACCGCCGGGATCATCGGCGACCAGCTGCGCAACATGACCGAGACCAGCGGCGCCAAGACGGGAGCGGCGCTGGTCGTCGCCCTCGGCGTCGCGCTGTACGGCGCGAGCAAGGGAGCGGGATCGATCATGACCGCGCTCAACATCGTCTTCGAGGTCGAGGAGAAAAGGCCCTTCATCAAGCGAACGGTCATGGCCTCGGCCATGACCGCCGGTGCGGTGCTGGTGCTGTTCCTCGCCATCCTCGCCGTCGCCGCGCTCAACTTCCTCGAAGCTCTCGCGCCCGATTTCGGCGGGCTTCTCCAATTCCTTCTCAAGGCCGGCTTCTTCCTGCTCGCCGGAGCGGCGGTGGTCCTGCTTCTGGCGGTCATCTATCGCTACGGCCCGAACCGGCCGGAAGCGGAGTGGAAGTGGATCACGCCCGGATCGGCGGCAGCGACGATCGTCTGGCTGGCGGCGACGGCCGGATTCGGCCTCTACGTGTCGAATTTCGGCAATTACAACGCGACCTACGGCTCGCTGGGAGCGGTGATCGTCTTCCTCACCTGGCTCTATCTCACTGCTTATGTCGTCCTGCTCGGGGCGGAGCTCAACGCCATCCTCGAGATCGAGGCCGCTCGAAGGGCGCGCGAGAAGGAGCCCGCCCCCTTGGTGGAAGGCCGCGCAGCGATGGCCGAGTCCCAGGCGCCGCCGTCCCCTGCCGGGCTTGCGGCCAGGTTCGGCCTCTTCTCGATTCTTCTCGCCCTGCTCGGCAGGAGCCGCAGACGAGCCTCTCCGCGATGATCGGCGCCGTCCTGTTCGACGTCGACGGCACCCTCGTCGACAGCAACCGCCTCCATGCGGCCGCGTGGCAGCAGGCGTTCCTCCGCTTCGGCGTTCGGCTCTCGATCGAGGAGATCAGGCGGCAGATCGGCAAAGGCGGCGACAATCTCATCCCCGCTCTGCTTCCCGAAGACCTGGCCAAAGAGAAAGGGGAGGCGATCGAGCATTTCAGGTCCGGCCTGTTCAGGCGGGACTATCTGCCCAGGGTCGCGCCCTTCCCCGGCGTTCGCGCCCTGTTCGAGCGGCTCTACGCCGACAATGTCAGGATCGTTCTGGCCACCTCGTCGCATAAGGAAGAGCTGGCTTTCCACCGCAGCCTGCTCGGTTGCGAGGACCTCATCCACGCGGCGACGTCGCGGGACGATGTCGACCGGTCAAAGCCCTGTCCCGACATCTTCGAGGCGGCACTGCGCAAGGTGGCCCCGCTGGATCCGGGCCACGCGCTCGTCGTCGGCGACTCGCCCTGGGACGTGGAGGCGGCGCGGGCCGCCGGGATCGAGGCGCGCTTCGCTGCGGCGGCTTTGCCGACGAGGAACTGAGCGAGGCCGGGCCGATCGCTCTTTATGACGATCCCGAAGAGCTGACGCGGCTCTATCCGTCGTGGCTGTCCGCTTGACCCGCGGGATCGCTTGGGACAGCCCGTGACGACCTTCGCGGAGCAAGAACATGGCCGAATCCTTCACCTCTGCCGATTTCCACAACGTCGTTCAGAAGCAGCTGCTCGCCGTCGTGTTCGACACGCTCGCCCAGTCGAAACTGGACTGGCACCAGGTCGCCCCCTTCCTCGAGGCGGCGCGGCAACTCTGCCGAAGCGAAGTCGAGGAAAATGGCCGGGCCCGGATCCACGCCGTCCGTGCCGAAGGAACCGACTGGATCGAAGCGGAGGAAGCCTATGTCGAGATTTCGGTCGCCGACCGCGACGACGGCAAGGAATGGCTGTCGGAGACCTGGTGGCTTTCCGATATGGTGGTGGCCGGGAACGATCGCGAGCAGGTGATCCAGATCATCGCCGCGCTCGAACGGAGCCTTACGAAGATCAGGCAGTGGCTGGAAAATGGCGGAGGCCTCGGCGGCTCCCTTGCTGGGACCGACGAGACCTCCTGAGGCCCCTTTTCACGCTGGCGGCGCCCGCGGCTAGTTGCCGGCGCCGGTGACGCCCGGCTCGTAAAGCTGGATGCAGCGATCGTCGCCCGCGCCCGGCGAGCAGGGCGGATATCCCGACTGCGATTCGATCGGGCCGCCGACCCCGGCAAATTCGCTATGTCCGGCCAAAACGACGTCATCGGCCGGATCGCTCGTCTCGCCAAGCGCGCCGTCGAGAACGCCGTCGCCGTTCATGGCCAGGCCGCCGGCGTCCGCCATCGCCTCCGCCGGCTCGAAGGGGCCGCCCATCGCCGCCGTCTTGCCATCCGCGAGACCATGGGCTTCGTCCTTCCAGCTCGCTTCGACCGGCTCATAGGGGCCGCCCATGGCGGTCGCCGCCGAACCGTCGGCGAGACCGCCGGTTTCCCGATTCCAGCTGGCAAGCTCGGCCCTCACGCCGGGTTCGTAAAGCTGGATGCAGCGGTCGTCGCCCGGCCCCGGCCGGCATGGCGGATAATTGTCGGCCGCCGGTCGCGGCGTCAGATCCTCGGCGCCGGCAAGGCCGTCTTCCAACGGCCCGCCCATTCCGGTCGAGGCCTTTGCGGACTTGACGCCCACGATCTTCTCATTGTCGGCGAGGAGAATCGAACCGCCCTTCGCCGCCTTGATCATCGCCGGCTTGCCGGCGAACGACGCAGTGCCTTCCTTCTCCAGAGGCCCACCCATTCCGCTATGGGTCATGCCCTTCTTCAGCGCCGAAGTCTGGACGGACTTGGTCGCGAGCATCTTGTGCTGAGCGGGCGCCGCCGAAATCTTGGCGCTGGAAGCGAGAGGTAGCGGCTTGTCATATTTGTCCTGGGCCGCCGCGCCGGTCAGCGCCGACGTGCCGAGAAGCAGCGTTGCAGCTGCGATGAAAGTGCGTGTCATCAAAGATCTCCGTGCCTTCACGGCGGGCGCTCGGCACCGCCGATCGAAAGCCCCATTGCTCGCACCCGGAAGGGTGCAATGTGGGCGAAAAACGGCTTCACGCCGCTTTTTCTCCGCGGCTTCAGCGCGTGACGGTCAGAAATCGCCCTGCAGCCGGATCGCGAGGCCATCGCCGGAGGGTCGGAATCCGGCGGCGACGAGCTGGGCGCGGAGGGTCGGATCGCCCGCTCTGACGGCAAATTCCGCGCGATAGCGGCCGTCGGCGCCGAGGCTCAGATCGAGCCGCTCGGTTCCGCTCTGGCTGGCGAGCGGAAGAAGAAGCATTCCCCCTTGGCAACGTGCCGAGCCGCTCAGGCCGGAGGCAAAGGAAAGACCGGCCACTTCGCGGGCGAGCAGCGCCTTCACGCGCCCATCGGCACTTTCGCAAAGCCCGCCGGCAAAGCGGACGCTGACATCGTCCAGCTCGACCGAGCCGACCGGCAATGGGGCAAAAGCGGCGCCGAGGCGCAGCTGCCCGCTGAAGTCGTCGAGGCCGAAGGCTTCACCCGACACGCCGACGGCGCCGCTCAAGGGGGACTCCAGCGCTTGCCGTTCCACCGACAGGCGGGTCCGTCCGATCAGAAGCGGCAGGCGGTTCAGCCGAACCTCGACGTCGCCGATCGGCGCTGGACCGAGCTGCGCCTCGCTCAGCGCGCCGAGCCAGATGCTTCCAGTCGCTTCGCGCGCGGCAAGGCCGAACCGGTCGAAGCCGAACCAGTCCAGGGCCAAACGCAGCGGCAGAAGCACGATGAGAGCGAACAGGAAGATGAGCGCGAACAGCGCCGGCCGGCCAAGGCTCGGCCTCAAACGCATCAGCGTCCGCCGGCCGCGACGACGGCCTGGGTCGACAGCGTCCGATCGGGATTGGCGGTCGCTCGAAGGCTCTCGACCGTCACTCCCTGGCGTTCGAGGGCGGCGATCCAGGCGAAATAGGCTTCGGCCCGGGCGGCGTCGACGGCGACGCTGGCACGCGCGGGGCCTCGACCGATGATCCGTGCGCCGGTGAAGCCGGCTTCGGTCGCGGTCCGGCTGACCAGGGCATCGATCGGAAGCGCGGGCGCCGAGGGCGGCTCGGCCGACCGACGCGCACGATCGGCCTCGGCGCGCGCCTCGGCCACGGCGATCACCGCCTCGCCATGCCTGAGCTTCGCTTCCTCAAGCGCAATCATCAGGGGCCGGGCGACGAGCAGCCAGGCGAGGACGAGAAAGAGGAGGCCGAACATGAGCGACAGCAGCCAGCGTTCGCGCAAGCTCCGTTCCTGCCACCAGTGCCTCAGTCGGGCCGCCATCATGGCCGAACCGTCAGATCGGCGGCGGTGCGGCCGCCGGCATTGCGGGGAGGTCCGACCTGAGCGTCGAGCCCCGCCGCCCGAGCGCGCTCCTCCAGAGCCGCAAGGCTGGCCGGCGAGTCCGCCTGAAGGCCGGCGGTCAGGCTGCCGTCGGTCCGATAGTCGATCCGGGTCAGCTCGACGTTCGGCGTTGCTCTCACCGCCTCGAACAGGCCGGCGGCGACCGCGCCGAAATCGCCGCTCCGGCTGGCCCGGCCGGAATCGGAAAGCGATCGCGCCTCGGCTTCGAACGAGTCGGCGGCGAAGGTGTAGCGAAGGATCATCGTGACCTGCACCGCCAGGGTCAGAAGGACGAAGGCCAAGACGAAGCCGGCGATCCGCCGAAGGCGGCCGCCGTCGATTCGCCAATCGCGGCGGCGGGCGAACGGGCCCTGCCTCAGGTTGAGCAGGGGT
This sequence comes from uncultured Sphingosinicella sp., assembly GCA_946886275.1. The sequence goes on along the minus strand of CAMPIH010000040.1, from coordinate 7,976 downwards.
CCGGCAAGGATGGAGGGCAGATCCGACTCGAACCGCTCCGGCGACACATTGACGGTCTCGGAGTCGCCGAGAAGCTTTTCGGCAAGCGCCGGCTCGAGGCTGAACGCCAGCGCCTCGCCGCGATAGTCGGCGAGGGCGCCGCGGTCGCGGCGAAGGATGAAGTGAGGCGACGGCCCGAGGAGCATCGGCGTCGGCACGATGAGGGCCGGGTCGATTCCGGCGGCCGCGGCCGCGCCGAGCCATTCGGCCATCTGCCGCGACGGCACCATCGCGACCGGCGTTCGGCCCTGTTCCGCAGGCCCAACCGCGACATGGAGATCGGCGATCGGCTCGGCGCTGGAATCGGCGAGAAGCAGCCGGGCCGCCGCCGCAGCCTGCGCGGGAGCCAGTCTCTCGGCCAGATCGAGCCAGTGTATGGCGACCTTTTCCCCCGGCACTGCGAGAATGGCGGTCGCCGGCGTGGGCAAGGGTTCGCCGGCCTCGCCGCGAAGGATGACCTGACCGGGATCGAGCAGCAGCCAGCTGGCCGGCGCACCCTCCTCGTCGAGGAAGATCAAAGCCGTCTCGGCCGGAGCGGCTTCAGTTGCTGATATCTTCATCTTCCCCCGAACCGCCCTCGCGGCCGTCGGCGCCGAGCGAAGCCACCCGGAAGTCGCGCCCGTCCGGCGCCGGCGCGCTGTAGCTGTACGGGTTGCGCCACGGATCGTTCGGAAGCCGCCTGATGTAATTTCCCGAGACCAGCGCCTCGAGCCCTTCCTCCTGTGTCGGATAGCGGAGATGATCGAGCCGGTACATGTCGAGCGCCTGCTCCAGAGTCGCGATGTCGGCGCGCGCCTTGGTGGTCGCCGCGCGACTGGTGGCCGGCATGACGTTGATGATGACGACGGTGGCGAGGAGACCGATGATGACGATCACGACCATCAGCTCGACCAGCGTGAAGCCCTGCTGATCGCTCCGTCGGCGACGGCGGCGGAACAGGCGGCGACGGGACTTGGGCATCACATTCCCCCGGCAAGCGTATCGAGTTGAAGGATCGGAAGCAGGATCGAGAGCACGATCAGGGCGACGACCGCCCCCATGACGATGATGATCGCCGGCTCGAGCAGCGACAAGGCGGTCGAGGTGAAGGCGTCGAACTCGCGGTCGAGATAGTCGGCCGCCCGCTCCAGCATCAGGTCGAGACGGCCGGACGCTTCGCCCGAGGCGGCGAGATAGACGAGCAAGGGCGGGAAGACTCCGGCCTTGCGGAGCGCTCCGGCGAGGCTGCCGCCGGTCCGGATTGTCTCGGCGATCTCGGCCGAAGCGGCACGAAGCACCCGGTTGTGGACGGTGCCCGTGGTCAGCCTCAGCCCTTCGAGCAGAGGAAGCCGGCTGGCGACCATCGTCGACAGGGTCCGGGCCATCCGGGCGGCGTGAAGATCGCGGATCAGGCGGCCGATCAGCGGCAGCCGGAGGAGCAGGCCATCGAACTTCATTCGAAGCCCCTCCTCCTTGAGGGCGCGGCTGCCGAGCAAGGCGGCCGCCGCCGCGAGGAGCAGCAAGAGCCACCAATATTGGCTGAGGAAAGCGGACAGGCCGATCACCAGCCGGGTCAGCAACGGCAATTGCTGGCCGACATCCTGGAACTGCTCGACCACCCTTGGAACGACGAAGATCATCAAAGCGAAGACGACGAACGTCGCGACCAGAGCGAGGACGATCGGATAAGCGAGGGTGGAGACCACCTTGCCCCTCACCTGCGCCTGGCGTTCGAGCAGATTGGCGAGCCGTTCGAGGATGAGCGGCAGCGTTCCCGAGCTCTCGCCGGCCGAGACCATCGCCCGATACAGAGCCGGGAAGCTTCGCGGCTCGCGGCCCATGGAATCGGCCAGCCGCCGGCCCTCGACGATTCCGCCATGGACGTTGCCGACGATGCGCCGGACCTCGTCGCGCTCCGACTGCCGCGACAGGGTGCGAAGCGCTTCCTCAAGCGGCGAGACCTGGACCAATGTCGCCAGCTGGCGGGTGAACAGGGTCAGTTGCTTGGCGCTGAGCGTCTTCCGGGCAAACAGCCCCCTGGAAAGCAGAGGCGGCGCCGACGCCGATCCGGCCGGCTCGATCCTGACGACATAGAGCTTTCGCGACGTCAGCTGGGCACGGGCGGCGTCGGTCGATTCCGCTCGGACCGAGCCGCGCCGCTCGCGCCCGGCCGTGTCGAGCCCGACATAGGCATAATCAGGCATCGGGCTGTTCCAGTCGCGAGACCCGGACCGCTTCCTCGGGGCTGGTCACCCCTTCGAGAACCAAGAAGCGGGCGGCGTCGGCGAGTCTCGGCGAATCGCGAAAGGCATGTTCGGCTATGGCGGCTTCATCGCCGCCGCTGTTGATCAGCCGCCTTACCGTTTCGTCCACCTTCACCGCCTCGAACAGGCCGATGCGGCCCTTATAGCCGCTATTGCCGCAATTCGGGCAGCCCCGCGGCTCGAACACGATCGAGTCCGGCGCAAGCCCGAGCGCGGTGCCGCGCGATCCGATCGCCTGAACCGGCTGGCGGCAATCCGGACAGAGCCGGCGGACGAGCCGCTGAGCGAGCACCGCCCGGACCGTCGAGGCGATCAGGAACGGCTCGACCTTCATGTCGCGAAGCCGGGTGATCGCGCCGACGGCGTCGTTGGTATGGACGGTCGACAAGACGAGGTGCCCGGTCAGGGCGGCCTGGACGGCGATGTCGGCCGTCTCGCGGTCGCGAATCTCGCCGACCATGACGACATCCGGATCCTGGCGAAGGATCGCCCGAAGGCCGGTGGCGAAGGTGAGCCCGACCTGGGGGTTGATCTGGGTCTGGCCGACTCCGTCGACGGCATATTCGACCGGATCCTCGACCGTGAGGATGTTGCGGCTGCCATCGTTGAGCCGCTTCAGCCCAGCATAAAGGCTCGTCGTCTTGCCGGAGCCGGTCGGGCCGGTGACGAGAACGATTCCGTTCGGCTCCGACAGCGCCTCGCGGAACAGGCGGTTGACCGACTCGCTCATGCCGAGCCCGTCCAGGTCGATACCGGCATTTTCCTTGTCGAGGATTCGGAGCACGACCCGCTCGCCGGCTCGGCTCGGAAGAGTCGAGACTCGCACGTCGATCAGCTTGCCGCCCAAGGTGAGGCCGATCCGGCCATCCTGAGGAAGCCGGCGCTCGGCGATGTCGAGCCGGGCCATCACCTTGATCCGGCTGACGACGACCGGGGCGACGTGAGGCGGCATTCGAAGGGTCTCGCGAAGCACGCCGTCCATCCGCATCCGGACGACGAGCCCGGTCTCGTACGGCTCGATATGGATGTCGCTGACCCCCTGGCGGGCGGCGTCGGCGATGATCCCGTTGATGAGCCTGATCGCCGGCGCGTCGTCCGACGTGTCGAGCAGATCGTCGGCGCTCGGCAAGGCAGCGGCGAGGTGCCCGAGATCGTCGCCGAAACCGAGTGAATCCGCGGCGCTCGCCGTCGCCTCGGCATCGGAGCCGTAAAAATCCGAAAGCAGCCGGTCGAAGCCGGCCGGATCCACCTTCCGCAGAGCGAAGGGCCGGGCGAGGAAGCGGCGAAGCTCGACCAAAGCGTGGGGATCAGCACCTTCGCGCATGGTCACCACCAGCTCGTCCTCGCCGGTGGCGGCGGCCACGAAGCCGTGCCGCCTGGCGAAGCTGTACGGAAGCCGATTCTGATCCGTCATCCCCTCGCCCTCGCCGCGAGCGATCTTCATTGCGGAGGTGACTCGCTCGCGGGCACCTCGACCGGAGTGACAATTTGATCCTGCGGCTGGATCTGGACCGGCGCCGATGGCGGCACCGTCCCGAGATAGTCGCGGACGAGCTCGTCGATCGTCGGCTCGCGCCGTGGATTGGCGCTCCGCTGGTGCTCGCGGACGAAATCGTAGCGGCGAGCGCTCATCTCGCGCGCATCCTCGGCGGAGCGAAGGATGGTCGGGCGGATGAACACCATGAGATTGGTCCGGCCGCGGGCCCGGCCACGCGACCGGAACAGATTGCCGATGATCGGTATGTCGCCAAGCACCGGGACTCGCTCCAGAGTCCGCCGCTCATTGTCGTCGAGGAGGCCGCCGATCCCGACGATCTCGCCATCGTCGACGGTGATCGTCGTCTCAAGCTCCCTCTTGTTGAGAATGAGATCCTGGAAATCGTTGGAGACGGGGCCGGCGATCGAGCTCACTTCCTGGCGAAGATCGAGCTTGATCGTCCCGCCGGCGTTGATCTGCGGCCTCACCTCGAGGGTGATCCCTACATTCTGGCGCTGGACGGTTCGGAAGGCATTGTCGAAATTGTCGGACAGGGCCTCGCCGGTCGTGATCGGGATCTCCTGACCGACGAGGATCCGGGCTTCCTGATTGTCGAGAGTCATGATCGACGGGGTCGACAGGATGTTCGACTGGTTGTCGGAGCGGACCGCGTTGACGATCGCGCCGAAGATCGCGTTGCCGGTGCGGATCGCCGCTCCGGCGACTCCGCCGTTGATCCCGGCAAGCTCGCGCGCCGCGGCGTCGATCAGGTCCGAACCGCCATTGCTCGTGGTCGTCGTCGTCGAGCCGGTGCCGGTGGTGACGGTGGTCGTCGTACCGCCCAGCTCGCGGGCGGCGATCGCTCCGGCGATGGTCCCGAGATTGGGGGTGATGTTCGAATAATTGGTGACCGCGAACGGGATGTTCGATCCGCGAAGCCCGGCCAGGAAGAGCTGGACCCCGAGCTGCTGGGCGGCGGTGTCGGAGATTTCGACGATGATCGCCTCGACGAGGACCTGCTGACGGCGAACGTCGAGCTGGCGGACGACCTCACCGAGCATTCGCTGGACGTCGGGACTCGCCGAGATGACGATCGCATTGGCGCCTTCGAAGCGGGTGACGACGGCGTTTCGGGCGGCGAGCGGCGGCGTTCCGGACGGTGCCGAGGCGAGGACCGGCGCCGGAGCCGAACTTTCCTCGATCGTCCCGTCGCGGCTCGTGCTGCTCCGGCGGGTCCGGACCGCCGTCGTCGGCTGGGTCGGTGCCTGGCCGAGCAGCTGCTGGAGAACGGGCAGCAATTGCTCCGCATCGGCATGTTCGAGGAAGACGACCCTGATCTCGCTCCCGCTCGCGGCCCGGCGATCGAGCTCCTCGGCGATCGCCGTCAGCTGGGCAACGCTTGCGCCGTCGCCGCGAAGGGCGATGGCGTTGGAGCTGTCGACGGCGACGACCGAGACGCCTTCGGGCGCGAGCTCGCCGAGCGCCGCCGCAATCTCCCGGGCGCCGGCATTGTCGAGGCCGACGATCCGGGTGACGCCGGTGTCGACGTCGATCCGGCGAAGCACCTGGCGCACCCTGGCGATATTGTCGGCGAAGTCGGAGATGACGATCGAGCTTCGGCTGGCGGTGATCGACCCGCTGGCGCTGACCAGGGGCCGAAGGGTCTCGACCGCCGCCGCGGCGTCGATGTTGCGGACCCGGAGGATCTCGGTGACGAAGCCGCTTGGGCTCGATCGGCCGCCGATCGGGGCCGAGGCCGCCGCCCCGGCGACCGGCTGGACCCGAAGCGCTCCGCCCGAAGCCGGCACGGCGACGAAACCGTTGGCGCGCAGGGTCGACAGGAAGAGCTCGAAATATTCGGACCGCGACAAAGGCCGCTCGGTGACGACCGAGACCCGGCCCTGGACTCCGGGATCGATGATGAAGGTCCGGCCGGTGACCCGAGCGGCATCCTGGATGAACGCGCGAATGTCGGCATCGCGAAGGTTGAGGACGTGCTGCGACCAGACTGGAGAGAGAGGCGTGCAGACGAGAGCAAGGGCAATCAGGATACGCTTCACCGGCTCAACCTCACACGCATTGGGATCGCCCGACCGCCGCGGTCGACCATCACCGTCACTTCACCACCGGCGCGGGCGACCAGCCCCCGCGCCTGCTCCACCGAACCGACCGGCTCACCGTCAATCGCGACAATGACGTCGCCCGGAGCGAATCCGGCGGCTCGGAAAATCTGGGAATCCGCGCCTGGGCTGACCGCGACTCCGCTGACCCGGCCGTTCACGGTGCGCGGCTGGAACTGGATCGGCTGGCCCGGCAGCGGCGGCGGCGCAATCGGACTTGGGCCTGGCGCGGAAATGGCAGGCGGGGCCTGGGGCGGCGGCGGCGTTCCGCCGCCGGCTTCGCCAGGACCGCCCACGGTCTCGGCGGCCGTCGATTGATCGAGGAAGATCTGTTCACGGCTGCCCTGGCGGTTGATCGTGACGCTGTCGAACCCGACTTCCGCCAGGATCACTCCAGGCATGATCTCGTCGCCGACGGCAAAGCTGAGCTGTCGGCCATCGGGAAGGGCGATGATCGCGGATCCGCGCCCGGTCGCCCGGTCCTCGCGCACGCCGTAGAGCTTGAGATCGAGCGAGGTGACGACGGCGGAGCCGCCGGAGTCGAGCCGGAAGAAGGGATCGAAGCTGCCCAGCTCGGCCGACGAGGACGGCGCCGTGAAGAATGCCGGCGCCTTCCAGTCGCCCACCGGCCCGACCGGAGTCAGTAGCGCCCAGACGAGGCGCGCGCCTTGGATCGCGACCAGAGCCAGCAAGACCAGCTCCAGTGCCGACATGGGCGATGTCCGCGGCAGGCGGACGAGCGGATTGCCCAGACGCATCGACGAACCGAACTCCCTCCCCCGAACAGCTGAAGCGGCTCAGCTATGGCGGTACCGTGACTCTGATATGACAACGGCCCGGCGCGCACGCCTCATCATTCTGAACTGGTTGGCGAAAACGCCTCCCCTTCCCCGAAGAGTCGTGATTACGGAAGGTTCACAGCTTTTCCGGCGGCACGCAAGCCGAAAGCAAGGATCGCCGGAGTTCAGCCGATGATCGAGCAATCCTCGCCCGCGATCCGCAGCCGGCGGCAAATCCCCGCCGCGTCGGCGCCCGAGGCGCGAAGCCGATACAAGGTCCGCTCACCGGACTGAACCGGGACCACCGAGTGACTGAGCGGCGCAAGATAGCGGAAACGGCCCGAAAGCGCGGTCCAGGCGCGAGTCGCCGCGGCCTGGCTGGAAAAGGCCCCGAGCTGGATGGTCGCCGCCGCGCCCTGGGGCAAAGCGGGGTTGGCCTGTCCCGGAACCGGCTCCGCCTGAGCCGGAGCAGGCTGGCTGGGCGCCTGCGCCTTGGCCGGCGGCCGTGACGCCGGTGGCGTTGCAGTGACCGGCGATTCGGGGATCGCAGCGGTGTTCAGCTTACCGTCCGGCTCGACTCCCTCGCTCGCCGCGAACGCGGTGTCGCCTTCGCCCTCGACCGTCATTCCGCCAGGATCCCCCGGCTTGATCTTGTAGTCGCCCTCGGGCGCCGCGATCAGCTCACCGCCGCCTCCGGACTGGCCCTGATTCCTCGCCCACAGGAGGCCTCCGACGATGATTGCGAGGGCAAGAAGGCCGATCGCGATCCAGGCGATCAGCTTCGCTTTGGAAGGACCTTCCTCGCGCTCTTCCTCCTCGACCGCCTCGAGCCAGGGCAGGCGATCCCCGTCGCCATATCCGCCACTGCGCGCGTTGCTCATGTCATTGCCCCCACTTCAGGCCTCCCGCGGCCTCACTGCATCTGCTCGACCGCCTCGACTCCCATCACCGAGAGGCCGTTTCGGACAATCTGCCCGATTGCCTTCGCCAATTCCAGCCGGGCGCGAGTGAGATCAGGACGATCGGCGACGAGGAAGCGCTTTTCCGCGTCATCGTTGCCGCGATTCCACAGCGCATGGAAGGCAGCGGCGAGATCGGTGAGATAGAAGGCGATCCGGTGCGGCTCATGGCTCGAGGCGGCACCCTCGACGACCCGCGGATATTGCGCCGCGACCTTCACCAGCGCCAGCTCCTCTTCGTCGAGCAGGCGAAGATCGGCGTCCGCCGGAAGCTCGACGCCCGCTTCCACGGTCCGCCGCTGAAGCGAGCAGATCCGGGCATGGGCATATTGGACGTAGAAGACCGGATTGTCCTTCGA
>CAMPIH010000039.1 GCA_946886275.1 uncultured Sphingosinicella sp. | reverse complement strand
GCCTGCCCGGCCGGCGCCTCGACGCTCCACAATGTCCCGCCGATCGGCCGCCAGAAGGCGAACAGGAGGATGAGCGCCAGGCTCGCGAACAGCACGAACAGGCTCCGTTCCGACTGCGGCGGCACGAAGCGGGTCCAGGCGCGCTTGAAGGCCGGCCTCGCCATGATGCTGTGCTGAAGGCCGAACAAGGCGATCAGCGCCGAGTCGATGACGATGGCGACGGCGACCGACGCTTCGGGGCCGCGGTCGACCGAACGCGGGACGAGGCTGAAATCGCCGACGAAGGCGATCAGATAGAGGAAGGTGGCGAAGAAGATCGCATAAGCGATGAGGGCGAAGATCAAAGTCGCGGCTTTGGACATGACGACCTCCTGGATCCAGGCCCTTCCTTGTCCGTCTAATCGGACGCCGCGCCAATGATCGGTTCACCGAAATTTTTGATCGAAACGCCGGCCATGCTATGATCGGGACTGGCCATCGCGGCCGGAGGACCGGGCGATGCAGGACTCGGCGTTCGGACAGACGGAGACTGGCCCCCAGTTCGGTGCGGCCGGCGGTGCGGACGGTTTGGCCGCGGCCCGTCTCGATCCCGCCACCGACCGGGCGCTGGCGATCATCCATCGCAATTATTCGGACCGGTTGAGCGTTTCGTCTCTGGCGCGCGAGGCCGGAGTGTCGCGGACCGTTCTCGCCGACAGGTTCAACCGGCTGCTCGGCACCTCGCCGATGCGCTATTGCACGCGCTGGCGCTTGCGGATGGCCGCGGATCTGTTGAGGACGAGCCGGAAAAGCTCGGCCGAGATCGCGTTCGAGAGCGGGTTCGGAAGCGAGGCGGCCTTCAACCGCGCCTTCAAGCGGGTCTATGGCCAGCCGCCGGTCGCCTGGCGCCGAGGCCACTCCGCGGCCCAAGACGATGACGGGCTTCCCGAGCAGCAGGTGAAATATTGCACCGCCGCCGACGGCACGAGGCTGGCCTGGGCCGCGGTCGGGAGCGGAAGGCCGCTGGTCAAGACCGCCAACTGGCTCAATCACCTCGAATATGACTGGCACAGCCCGGTCTGGCGCCACTGGATGAGGGAGCTGACCCGCGCGAACCGGCTCATCCGCTACGACGAGCGGGGCAACGGACTGTCGGACTGGGAGGCGCCCGATCTTTCGTTCGAGGCCTTCGTCGACGATCTCGAGACCGTCGTCGACGCCGCCGGGATCGACCAGTTCGACCTGCTCGGAATCTCGCAGGGCGCTCCGGTCGCGATCGCTTATTCGCTCCGCCACCCGGGACGGATCCGCCGCATGATCCTGCTCGGCGGCTATGCGCGCGGCTGGGCGCTTCGCCTCGAGGGCGAGGATCTGGCCCGCCGCCAGGCGATGGTGACCCTGACCCGGACCGGCTGGGGCAGCGACAATCCGGCCTATCGGCAGATGTTCACCGGCCTCTACATACCGGGCGGAAGCGCCGAGCAGCTGGGCTGGTGGAACGAGCTCCAGAGGATTTCGACGTCGCCGGACAATGCGGTCCGGCTCCAGCACGCGCTTTCGACGATCGACGTGGCCGCGATGCTGCCCCAGGTGACGGTGCCGACCCTGGTCGCCCATGCGAGGCGGGACCATGTCATCGCGTTCGAGGCCGGGCGGCAGCTTGCCGACGGAATCCCAGGCGCCCGCTTCCTCGAGCTGGACAGCGACAATCACGTCCTCCTGGAGGAGGAGCCGGCCTGGCGCACCTTCGTCGCCGCCAGTCGCGATTTCCTGGGTGGATGAGCGCTCGTCCTGAAGACGGTCCCACCTCGTCGCCAGCAACGGCCAGCTTAGGCTTTGGCATCGACGGCCGGCGCTGCTAGGCGGCGGGACATGCTGAGCCTTCATTTCATCCGCGAGAATATCGACTTGGTCCGCCGCGCCGTCGGCGAGAAGAACGTGGCGCTCGACCTCGATTCCCTGCTCGCGCTCGACGGCGACGTCCGCGAGCTGAAGACCCGCGTCGACACCCTCCGCCGCCAGAAGAACGAGATCAGCGACGGCTTCCGCACCGCCTCGCCCGAGGATCGGCCGGCTCTGGGCCAGCGCGCAAAGGCGGTCGGTGCCGAGATCGGCGAAGCCGAATCGAGCCTGGCCGAGAAGCAGTCCGAGCTCGACGCCCTCATGCTTCGGGTGCCGAACATCCCCTGGGAAGGCGCACCGGTCGGGCCCGACGAAAGCTTCAACACGGTCGTCCGGACCGAAGGCCGGATTCCGGACTTCGATTTCGAGCCGAGGGACCATGTCACGCTCGCGGAGATGAACGATTGGGTCGATCTGTCGAGGGTCGTCCAGGTCTCCGGATCCCGGATGTACGCGCTCAAGGGGCGGCTCGCCTTGCTCGAGCAGGCGCTGATGTTCTGGGCCCAGCAGCGGCTGTCGGCGGAGGGCTTCACCCCGATCACCGTGCCCGCCCTCGTCCGCGGCCAGGCCTTCCTCCAGCAGGGCCATTTTCCCGGCCACGAGGAAGAGACGTATGAAGTGCCGAAGGACGAGCTCTGGCTCGCCGGCACCGCCGAGATCGCGCTCACCAGCCTCCATACCGGCGAGATATTGGAAGGGGCGCAGCTCCCGATCCGCTATGCCGGCTATTCTCCCTGCTTCCGGCGCGAGGCGGGAAGCGCCGGCCGCGACGTTCGCGGGCTGCTCCGTGTCCATCAATTCTACAAGGTCGAGCAATATGTGATCTGCGCCGACGATCCGGAGGAATCGGCCAAGTGGCACGAGCGGCTGCTCGCCAATGCCGAGACGATCGTCCGCGAGCTCGAAATTCCCTATCAGGTGGTCGAGACCTCGACCGGCGACATGGGCCTCGGCAAATATCGGATGAACGACATCGAATCCTGGGTTCCGACCCTCGGCAAATATCGCGAGACCCACAGCTGCTCGACGCTTCACGACTGGCAGGCGCGGCGGGCGAACCTGAGGTGGCGGGATTCGGACCGAAAGGTGCGCTTCGTCCATACCCTGAACAACACCGCCATCGCCTCTCCCCGGATCCTCGTTCCGCTGCTCGAGAACCACCAGACCGCGGACGGGCGGGTTCGGCTTCCGAAGGCGCTCCAGGAGCTGATGGGTGGCGAGTATCTCTGATTCCTCGAGGCCGCCGCTCTGGCGGCTGGCGGCGGAGGCGGTCTCGCTGCTCGCTCGCGCCTATCGCGCGTTCGGGCGGCTCGGCGAGCGCGGCCCCGCCGACGGCGAGAAGCTGATGGTCATTCCCGGCTTCCTCGCCGACGATCGGACCACTCTGGGGCTTCAGCGCGCGCTTGCCCGGGCCGGCTACCGGGTGACCGGCTGGGGGCTCGGGCTGAACAAGGGCGTTCGCGCAGATACGCTCCACAAGATCGTCGATCGGGTCGAGCGGTTCGGCGGCGGCCGGCCAGTGATCCTGGTCGGCTGGAGCCTCGGCGGGATCTATGCCCGCGAGGCGGCGAAGCTTCGCCCGGACCTGGTGTCCAAGGTGATCACGATGGGATCGCCTTTCTCCGGCGACCGGCGAAGCAACAATGTCTGGCGGCTCTACGAATGGGTCGCCGGCCACCCGGTCGACGAACCGCCGATCGCCTCGGTCCTCGAGGAGAAGCCGCCGGTGCCGACCTTGGCTTTGTGGTCGCGAAAGGACGGGATCGTCGCGGTCTGCGCCGCCCGCGGCGAGCCCGGCGAGAGCGATTCCCAAGTCGAGCTGGACTGCGGCCACATGGCGTTCGCCGTCAGCGGCCGAGCTTTTCCCAGGATCGTCGAGGCGATCCGAAGCTTCTAAACTTCCCCAATGGCGGGACCAGAATCCCCCAGGAAGGCCGCCGCCACCTCCGGCGGCACCCTCAGCGGCCGGCCCGTCGCCTTGTCGAGAATCGCCCAGGTCGTCTTCGCCCGCACCTTGAGCCGGCCGTCATCGCCGACGAACTCGACATGGCGGTCGAACCGGGCGCCCCTCGGCGCTTCGCCGACCCAGGTCCGGCCAGTCACACTCTCGTCCGGACCGGCGGCGCGCAGATAATCGATCTCGTGGCGGACGACGACCCAGACATAGGCGTCGCGATGCTCGGGCGGAGCAGCCGCGTTCCAGTGAGCGGTGGCCACGTCCTGGATCCAGCGAACCCAGGCGGCATTGTTGACGTGGCCGAGCTCGTCAATGTCCTCCGGGCGGGCGGTGATCCTTCGCTCGAAGCGGCTCATCTTATCTGCGTCAGGATGAACGCGAACGCCTCGGCGACCTCCTTGAGGCTGTCCCAGCGGCCGGACTTGCCGCCATGGCCCGCGCCCATGTTGATCTTCAGCAGAAGCAGATTGTCGTCGGTCTTGGTGGCGCGAAGCTTCGCCGCCCACTTGGCCGGTTCCCAATAGGTCACCCGCGGATCGTTGAGGCCGCCGGTGATGAGCATCGGCGGATAATCCTGCGCCTTCACATTGTCATAGGGGCTGTAGGACCGGATTCGGTCGAACGCCTCGCGATCGAGGATCGGATTGCCCCATTCGGGCCATTCGCCGGGAGTCAGCGGCAAGGTGTCGTCGAGCATGGTCGCGAGCACGTCGACGAAGGGGACGTCGGCGACGACCGCGCCCCACAGATGCGGGTCGCTATTGGCGACGACGCCCATCAGCTTTCCGCCCGCCGATCCGCCCTGGATCGCGATCCGGCCGGGGCGGGCGAACCCCGCCTCGACCAGGCCTTTGGCGGAATCGACGAAATCGTTGAACGTGTTGGTCCTTTTCTCGAGCTTGCCCTCGAGGAACCAGCCATAGCCGAGGTCGTCGCCGCCCCGGATATGGGCGATGGCGCAGGCGAAGCCGCGGTCGACGAGGCTGAGGCGGCTGGTCGAGAAGGTCGGCGGGATCGCGATTCCATAGGCGCCATAAGCGTAGAGATAGAGCTTGCCGGAACCGTCGCGCGGGAAGCCCTTGCGGTAGACCACCGACACCGGCACCTGCTTGCCGTCGCGGGTCGGAAGCATGAGCCGCTCGGTCTCGTAGAGCGCTCGGTCGTAGCCGGACGGTATCTCCTGGACCTTCAGGGTCTCGAGCCGGTCGTCGCCGGGATGATAATCGTAGACCGTCGTCGGGGTGACCATCGAGCTGTAGCCGACTCGATAGGCGGCCGGCGCGAATTCGGGAGTCGAGCCCAGGGACGCGGTGTAGCTCGCCTCCGGAAAGGCGATCCTCTTCTCCTCGCCCGAATAGGTTCGAAGCCGGATCTGGTCGAGGCCGTGGACCCGCTCCTCGATGACGAGATGATCGCGGAACGCGGTCACCCCGCGCAGATAGACCTGGTCCGAGCCGGGGATGATCGTCGACCAGTCGCCGGGAGCGGCGGGATCCGCCTCGGCGAGCCGGAAATTGACGTGCTCGTCATTGGCCAGGATCCACAATTTCCCGTGGGCGGCGTCGGCCGAATAGGTGCGGTCGGGAACCCGGCGCGAGATGAGGACGGGCTCGGCCGTCGGATCCATGGCGGGAACGAAGCGAACCTCGGTCGAGCTGTTGTCGCCAGTGGCGATGAAGATCAGGCTCCGGTCGTGGCTCCGCCCGATGCCGACGGAAAAGCCCGGATCCTCGGTCTCCTCGTAGAGGGTGACGTCTTCCTCCAGCGGCGCGCCGAGCCGGTGGAATCGCGCCCGGTAGCTTCGCCAATTGTCGTTGACCTCGGTGAAGACCAGCCCGGAGCCGTCGGCCGTCCAGACGGGCGACCCGATCCCGACAATTGTGACGGTCTCCAAATCCTCGCCCGAAGCGAGGTCGCGGACCCGGAGCTTGAACCGTTCCGACCCGTCGTCGTCGACCATCGTCGCGAGAAAGCGACCGTCGGGGCTGGACTGGATCGCGCCGAGCCGGAAATATTCATGCCCCTCGGCCGCGGCCGGCTCGTCGAAGATGAGCTCGTCCGCGCCGCCCGCTTCGGCCCGGCGATACCATTTGCGATATTGGGCGCCGGCCTCGAACGCCCACCAATAGAGATAGTCGCCGTCCTTGACCGGCACCGACCGGTCGTCTTCCTTGATCCGGCCTTTCATCTCCTGGAACAATTCGTCGATGAGCCCCTGGTGGGGCGCCATCGCCGCTTCGAAATAAGCGTTTTCGGACTTCAGATAGTCGAGCACCTCGGGGCGCTCGACCTTCGGATAGCCGGGATCGCGGAGCCAGGCCCAGGGATCCTCGATCGTCACTCCGTGGCGTTCGTAGCTGAACGGGCGCTGCTCGGCGATGGGCGGTGCGGGCAATCTGGACATCCGTCTCTTCCGGTCGGCTCGTGGCTGGTCTATCGGGCTTCCCATAGAGCAATGCGCGCAAAGATGAATTCGGCTTTTCGCGCCTTGCCGGGTTGAAGGCCCTGGTCGCCGCGGAGATTGCCATGTCCACTTATGAAGCGCGCCTTCAGGCGCTGCGCGAACAACTCAAGGCCGATCGGCTCGACGGTTTCGTCGTCCCGCTCACCGACGAGCATATGAGCGAATATGTCGGCAGCTATGCCCAGCGCCTGGCCTGGCTGACCGGCTTCCAGGGCTCGGCGGGTTCGGCGGTCGTGCTTCCGCAGGAAGCCGCCATCTTCACCGATGGCCGCTACACGCTCCAGGTCCGCTCGCAGGTCGACGGCCGCCACTGGAGCTACGAGTCGGTCCCCGAGACGAGCATTGCGGACTGGCTGAAAGCGCATGCGCCGGACGGCGGCCGGATCGGCTACGATCCCTGGCTTCACACCAAGGACTGGGTCACCAAGGCGCGCGAGGCGCTCGCCCAGAAGGGTGCCGAGCTGGTCGCCGTCGGACGCAATCCGATCGACGCGGTCTGGGCCGACCGGCCGGAGCCGTCGCGGGCCCGGCTCATCGTCCATCCCGACCATTATGCCGGCCAGTCCTCGGCGTCGAAGCGGCAGGAGATGGCGGACTGGCTCAAGGCCGAGGGCGCGGACGCGGCGGTCCTGGCCGCGCTCGATTCGATCGCCTGGACGTTCAACGTCCGCGGCCAGGACGTCGAACATACGCCGGTCGCCTTGTCCTTCGCGGTCGTCCACGCCGACGGCACCGCCGATCTGTTCGTCGCTTCGGAGAAGATCGGCGACGACGTCCGCCAGCATCTCGGCAACGGCGTCCGGATTCACGAGCGCAATGCGTTCGAGCCGAAGCTGGCCGAGCTTGCCGGGCGCAAGGTGGTGGTCGATCCGGAGCGGTCGGTCGCCGCGATCTTCGAGGCGCTGGAAGGCGCCAGCGCAAGGATCCTGGCGAGGCGCGACCCCTCGATCCTGCCCAAGGCGATCAAGAATCCGGTCGAGATCGAAGGCCATCGCGCCGCCCAGGCGCGCGACGGCGCGGCGCTCGTCCGATTCCTTCACTGGATTTCGGTCGAGGCGCCGAAGGGCGGTGTCGACGAGCTCAAGGCGGCGGCCAGGCTTCAGCAGTTCCGCCAGGAGAGCGGCGATCTTCGCGATCTCAGCTTCGACACCATCTCCGGCGCCGGCCCGAACGGAGCGATCGTCCATTACCGGGTGACCGAGGAGACGAACCGGCCGCTCGAGAGGGATTCGCTCTACCTCGTCGACAGCGGCGGCCAATATCCCGACGGCACCACCGACGTCACCCGGACGGTCGCGATCGGCACGCCGACCGCGGAGATGCGCGACCGCTTCACCCGGGTGCTCAAGGGCCATATCGCTATCGCCTGCGCCGTCTTCCCGGAAGGCACGCGCGGAAGCCAGCTCGACAGCTTCGCCCGCCAATATCTGTGGGCCGCGGGCCTCGATTATGCCCATGGCACCGGTCACGGCGTCGGCAGCTTCCTCGCCGTCCATGAGGGGCCGCAGCGAATCTCGCCGGCGGGATCGAGCCAGTCGGGCGGCGACGAGCCGCTCAAGGCCGGCATGTTCCTGTCGAACGAGCCCGGCTATTACAAGACCGGCGAATATGGGATCCGGATCGAAAATCTCGTCCTGGTCGAACGCCGCGAGATCGAGGGCGCCGAAAAGAAGATGCTCGGCTTCGAGACCCTTACCTTCGCGCCGATCGAGCGAAACCTGATCGACACCGGCCTGTTGACTTCAGGCGAGCGTGAGTGGGTGGATTCCTATCATGTCCAGGTGCTCGAAGTGGTCGGGCCGAAGCTGGACGGCGATGCCCTCGCCTGGCTTCGCGAGCAGTGCCGCCCGCTCTGACGGCGCGTGCCGGGATTCAGCTCCGGTCCTCGCAATCGCCGTTCGCCGGGGCTGCCCGAGGCTGGGGTGACTGCGTCGCGGCCGCGCGCGCCTGGGCCTTGCGGCGGCGCAGGTTCTCCCGAAGCGCCTCGGCGAGCCGTTTCGCGCGTTGATCCTTGGATTGTGCCATTTCGGCCGAAATTAAGGGGCTTGCGGGGTTGCGGCAACCCGCCTTGACAACATGTCGGCTGCGCGGCCATAGCGCCGCGTCCCCGGACAAAGCGACGTGCTGCCGTAGCTCAGTGGTAGAGCGCATCCTTGGTAAGGCTGAGGTCGTGAGTTCAATCCTCACCGGCAGCACCACCGCT
Source organism: uncultured Sphingosinicella sp. (assembly GCA_946886275.1). Next base: position 6,661 of record CAMPIH010000039.1, on the reverse strand, counting down.
TCTCCGGACGATGACGCCCCCTCCGCGACGACGGAGTCGGCCGACCCAGTCAGCCGTTGGCCAGCTGCCGTTCTTCCTTCTCCGGCTGTTTGGCCTTGCGGGCGAAGAGGCTGGCCAATTCGTGATGGCGCTCGCGGGCTTCGGCAGTGAGGGCATGGCGCGCTCGGCGCTGCTCCTCGGCGGCTCTGCGACTATAGTAACGCTGGTCGGATTCCATTTGGTCGCCTCCCCTCGACTCAGGTCTCGTACCATAGGCAAAAGGGAAATCCGAATCTCGTCGCTCCGTCGCCGAAATGAATGATTTCAGCGCGTTTTCGCCTTGGCGACGACCATTTCGAGAACGGCGGGGTGGAGCGGCCGGACGAATCGGCAGCCCATCATGTAGCCGGACGTCCAGACGACCTGGGCATGGCTTGGCTCGAGACCGGGGAGCCGGAGCCAGACGTCGTCGCCCTTGACCAGACCGAGGTGGCTGGCGACCCTGAAGCCGCTGGTGGAGAGGTCCAATATGTCGACCGAGACTCCCGATGCGCTTCGCCGGCGAAGGGTGGCGTCCATCTCGACGGGGACGCGTTCCGACGCTCGGGCGACCGTCGGCGCGGCCACCGTCGTCGCCATGTCGGGGCTGGTGGACAGCTCCCCTCCGACACAGAGCCCCCCCTGACCGATCCATTCCGGCCCGGCGCCCGGGAGCATGACCATGCTCGCCTCAGAAGTTCCGGCTGCTGATGTGGAGACCGACGGTCACGCCCCACGCTTCCGCCAGCTTGAGATCCCGCTCGGACTGGTCCTCGTTGAGACGGGGACGGCGGAAGCTCTTCGGCCGCACGGCGCGCGCGGGCTTCAGCTGAACGAACAGCTCCTGCTCGTCGATCATCGCCAGGAATTCCAGGCCGATGCGCTGGCTGCCGATCCAGGCGACTCGGGCTGGGACGCTCGTCGATCCGCGCTTGAACGTCACCTCAGTGCCGACCGCCAGCTCTTCGCTGCATTCGACGAGAGCGCCCTTGCGCGACAGATCGCGCAGCCGGGCGTCGACGTCGCCGGACGGGGTGCCGATTTTCGCTGCGAGCAGGACGCGCGCTCGCTTCGCCGAGCGCTTGCCGCTGACGGTCGAATTCACGAAATTCTCGACACCCATTCTCTTTTCTCCCGGATCCGCTGCTACCCTATCGGCCGATGACCAAGATTTCGTAAACGGCGCGGGCGAATTGTCGCCGCGTCGGCGATCGTCCGGCAAGGCGGTTGACGGGCCGTGCCACCGCTCCCAATGGCCCAGTCATGCGCTTCTTTTCAGACAATGCGGCGGCTGCGTGCCCGGAAGCGATGGCGGCGATCGCCGCGGCCAATCGGCTCGACACCGCCTATGACGGCGATGCCCTGAGCAAGCGGCTGAACGGCGCCTTTTCGGAGCTGTTCGAACGAGAGGTCGAGGCGCTGTGGATCGCGACCGGAACCGCAGCGAACAGCCTTGCCTTGGCTTCGCTCTGTCCGCCGCATGGAAGCATCGTCTGCCACCGCGACGCGCACATCCAGAACGACGAGTGCGGGGCGCCGGAATTCTATACCCATGGCGCCAAGCTGCTGCTCGCAGAAGGCGAGGGCGCGAAGCTGAGTCCGCAGGCGGTGACGGACCTTCTCGCCACGGTCCGCAACGACGTCCACCAGGTGCAACCGGCGGCGCTGTCGATCACCAACGCGACGGAATATGGTCTCGTCTACACCGGCGAGGAGACCGCCGCCCTCGGCGAGTTGTGCCGCGAGCGCGGCCTTGGCTTCCACCTCGACGGCGCCCGCTTCGCCAATGCGGTGGCGAGCCTGGGCTGCAGCCCGGCCGACCTTAGCTGGCGGGCGGGGGTCGACGCTTTGTCGTTCGGCTTCGTCAAGAATGGCGGCCTTTCCGCCGAGGCCCTGATCTTCTTCAGGCCGGAACTCGCCGCCGCGACCCATTATCGGCGCAAGCGGGCCGGCCATCTCCTGTCCAAGGGCCGCTATCTCGCCGCCCAGATCCTGGCGATGATCGAAGGCGACGTCTGGCTGCGCAACGCCCGCTCCGCCAACGCGGCGGCGGCAAGGCTCGCCGAAGCGGCCGGCGGCGACCGGCTCGTACTCCCGGTCCAGGCGAACGAGGTGTTCATCCGGGTGACGCCGGACGAGGCCGCCGAGCTTCGCCGCCAGGGGTTCGATTTCTACGATTGGGGCCCGGGCGAGGCGCGGCTGGTGACGAGCTGGGACAGCGACCCGGGCCATGTCGAGGCGCTGGCGAAGGCGATCGCGGCGCTGTGAGCGACACGAAAGGTTTCAGCGACCCGAAGATCCTGCTCCCGTTCCTCCTGATCACCCTGATCTGGGGTTCGACCTGGATCGTCATCAAGGACCAGCTCGGCTCGGTGCCGCCGGTCTGGTCGGTCAGCTATAGGTTCATCATCGCCGGCGCAGTGATGTTCCTTCTCGCCCGGATCGCCGGTGCACGGTTCGGGATCGGCCGCGAAGGCCACGCGCTCGCCGCGGTGATGGCGGTGCTTCAGTTCGCGATCAACTACAACGGCGTCTATGCGGCCGAGCAATATATCACCTCGGGCCTCGTCGCCGTCGTCTTCGCCCTTCTCATCGTTCCGAACGCGCTCTTCTCGCGGATCTTCTTCGGGCAGCCGATCACGGCGCGCTTCGTCCTCGGCTCCGCGGTCGCCCTCGGCGGAGTCGCCCTGCTCTTCGTTCAGGAGATGCGGATGGCCGAGGTGCCGGTCGGCGCCGTGCTCACCGGGATAGGGCTCACCGTCGCCGCCGTGCTCGGCGCCTCGGTGTCGAACGTCATGCAGCTTTCGAACGGAGTGAGGTCGCGGCCGATCTCGGTGATGCTCGGATGGGCGATGCTCTACGGCGCGGCGATCGACGCCGTCTTCGCCTGGTTCGTGGCGGGACCGCCGGTGATCGAGACCCGGCTCGGCTACTGGCTCGGCCTGATCTACCTCAGCGTGATCGCTTCCTCGCTTGCCTTCTTCCTCTATTACCGGATCATTCGGGCGATCGGCCCCGCCCGGGCCGCTTATTCGAGCGTCCTCATTCCGATCATCGCGATGGGATTTTCCACTCTGTTCGAAGGCTATCGCTGGGCGCCCCTGGCGGCGGCCGGTGGAGTGCTCGCTTTGGCCGGGCTTGTGATCGCGCTTCGCTCCGGGCCACCCCGGGCGCCCTCACCCGCGGACTGACCGCCGCTAGCGGCGGCGCCGTGCCTCGATCTCGGAAATGCTGAGCCGGCGGACGTCGGTGACGAGGCAGCGCTGAGGGCCGATCGCCCGGTCGGGAACGATGATCTCGGCGTCCATCCCACGGCAGATCCACCGACTTCCGCCTCTCGTCCGGAGGGCGATGCGCTGCGACCAGTCGATGTCGGGACAATAGCCGGCAAGCTCGAGCCGGAACTGGCTTCGGCGAGTGATCCGAACATCGACGAAGCGATCGCCGACCGGCGTGAAGCTGTTGACGCTGTCGGCGAGGAAGCAGTCGCTCCGACTGGACAGGCGGGAAGCGGAAGGTGCACCGGCCATTTCGGCGCAGGCCGCCACGAGCAGGCAGCCACCCATCGCAACCAAGAGCTTGTTCATGGCGCACCTCATCGGTTCGACTTCATCAACGCCCGGCGGGCACGGCCGGTTGCCGTCCGGTCGATGGGCGTGAGGAAGGACGTTACGGCCCGGAATCGGGCCGAAACGTTCAAAAGCGGTTCCCACGTGCGAGCGATCCGTCCTAGACCGCGTTCATGCTCGACGCCCAGAACGCCGCCATCACGCCCCCCGTCGCCATCCGCCGCGAAGATTACCGGCCGCCGGAATGGCAGGTGCCGGAGATCAGCCTCGACTTCGATCTGGGCCCTGAGCGAACCCGGGTTCGAAGCCAGCTTCGGGTTGAGCGAACGGCGGGCGCGGAAGGGTCGCCGATCCGGCTGAACGGTGACGGCCTGACCCTGGTCTCGGCGACGGTCGACGGCGGGGAAGCCAAATGGCGCATGGAGGGCGGCGATCTGCTCATCGAGCTGGACGGTCCCGCGCACCTTCTCGAGATCGTTACCGAAATCTCGCCGCGGGCGAACAGCCGGCTGATGGGGCTCTACGAATCCGGCGGGATCCTGTGCACCCAGTGCGAAGCCGAAGGCTTTCGGCGGATCACCTTCTTCCCCGACCGGCCGGACGTCCTCAGCCGATTCCGGGTGAAGATGACGGCCGACAAGGGGCTCTATCCGGTCCTGCTTGCCAATGGCGATCCGGTGGCGGCGGGCGAGTTGGCCAACGGACGTCACTGGGCGGAATGGCACGATCCCTTTCCCAAGCCCTGTTATCTGTTCGCTTTGGTCGCCGGCGATCTCAAGGCCAATCGCGATCTTTTCGTCACCCGATCCGGCAAGGAGGTGCAGCTCGGCATCTGGGTGCGCGAGCCCGATCTGCCGCGCACCGTCCATGCCATGGAGTCGCTCAAGTCGGCGATGGCCTGGGACGAGAAGGTCTATGGCCGCGAATATGATCTCGACGTGTTCAACATCGTCGCCGTCTCCGATTTCAACTTCGGCGCGATGGAGAATAAGGGCCTCAACATCTTCAATTCGCGCTACATCCTTGCCGATCCGGAAACAGCCACCGACGCCGATTTCGATGCCATCGCCGCGGTCGTGGCGCACGAATATTTCCACAATTGGTCGGGCAACCGGGTCACCTGCCGCGACTGGTTCCAGCTCAGCCTGAAGGAAGGCTTCACGGTCTTCCGCGATCAGGGCTTTTCCGCCGACATGGGCTCGGCGGCGGTCAAGCGGATCGAGGACGTCAGGGCATTGAGGGCGGCCCAGTTCCCGGAGGATGCCGGGCCGCTCGCCCACCCGGTTCGGCCGGATTCCTATATCGAGATCGCCAATTTCTACACCTCGACCGTCTACGTGAAGGGCGCGGAGCTGATCCGAATGCTCCATACCTTGCTCGGCCCGGAGACGTTCAGGGCCGGCTGCGACCTCTATTTCGATCGCCATGACGGCCAGGCGGTGACCTGCGAGGATTTCGTCAAGGCGATGGAGGATGCCAGCGGCCGCGATCTCGCCGGCTTCCGCTTGTGGTACGGCCAGGCCGGGACGCCCAAGGTGACCGCGTCGCTCGGCCGCGACGGCGATCAGGCGCTGCTCCGGCTCGACCAGAAGGTGCCGCCGACCCCGGGTCAGCCGGTCAAGCGGCCGATGCCGATCCCGCTTCGGCTCGCTTTGTTCGGCGAAAAATCCGGGGAGAAGCTCGAGGAGCGGCTCGTCATGCTCGAGACCGAGTCACAGGAGCTTCGCCTCGACGCCGCGGGCGAGCGGCCGATCCTGTCGATCAACCGCGGCTTTTCGGCGCCGGTCATCGTCGAGACTGATCGAAGCCGCTCCGACCTTTCCTTCCTTTCGGCCCATGACGACGATCCTTTCGCTCGTTACGAGGCGATGCAGCAGCTGATGCTCGATACCTTGCTCGCCTCCGTCGCCGGCCGGGAAAGCGATCATCGCCCCGTCGTCGAGGCGGTTCGCCGGACCCTCACCAACAACGCGCTCGATTCCGCCTTCGTCGCCGAAGCCGTGATGCTGCCGAGCGAGACCTTCATCGGCGACCATCTGCAGATCGTCGATCCCGAGGCGATCAGGCGCTCGCGCGAGGCGCTTCGGCGCGACCTCGGACGCGAGCTCGAGCCGCTCTGGCGAGGTGCCTATGCGGCGACCAGCGCCGATCGTTTCGAGCTCACGCCGGCGGCCAAGGGCGCTCGCCGCCTCAGGACGGTGGCGCTCAACTATCTGATCGCGTCGGGGGCAGAGGACGCAGCGGCGCTGGCGCGCCGCCAGTATGACGAAGCCGACAACATGACCCTTCGCGAAGGCGCGCTCGCCGCGCTCGTCAATTCGGACGCGCCGGAGCGGGAAGGGGCGCTTTCCGCCTTCTACGATCGCTGGCGCGACAATCCGCTGGTCCTCGACAAGTGGTTCACGATCCAGGCCCTGTCGACCCGCGACGACACGGTCGATCGGGTCACCGAGCTCACCCGCCATCCGGATTTCACGCTCGCCAATCCGAACCGCGTCCGATCGCTGATCGGCGCCTTTGCCGCGAACCAGCGCGCCCTCCACCACGAATCCGGCCGCGGCTATCGGCTGATCGCCGACACCTTGCTCGCCGCCGATCGGATCAACCCGCAGGTCGCGGCTCGGCTCGTGCCACCGCTCGGCCGCTGGCGGCGCTTCGACGAAAAGAGGGCAGCGCTGATGCGGGCCGAGCTCGAGCGGATCGTCGCCACTCCAGGCCTCAGCAAGGACGTGTTCGAGCAGGCGTCGAAGAGCCTGGGCTGAAAGCCTCTCCAGAGCCTGTCCTGCTCATTTGGAAGCATCGTGATCGCCCGAGGAGGTGTGCTGGGTAGGAGCGCAGCGCAGTCGCGTAGCTGAGGCTACGCGCAAGCAAGCGACGCCCTCCAGCGCGCCTCATCGGGCGACCGCTTCGCGGCGGGCCGATTTCAGCCCAGGATCAGCGTCGCTCGTCGGTCACGATGCGTCAGCATCGCTTCCTCCTCGCTCCTCGCCCTGGGCTGAAATCGGCTCCGTCCCGACGATTCCAAATGAGCAGGACAGGCTCTAGCCCAGCCAGGCGCTGACTTCGGCGGCGAC
>CAMPIH010000038.1 GCA_946886275.1 uncultured Sphingosinicella sp. | reverse complement strand
TTCTGCGGTGGACGGCCGCCGATGGGCGGCCTGGACAGAGCAGAGGAGTCCGGATGCGCGACGGGACCATGGGTGGCGGCGACGAGCGCGCGAAAGCCGAGGCCGAGTTCAGCCGGGCCGCGAAGGAGATATTCGGCAGTCGCTGCAAGGCGGCCTGGCTCAGCGGCAGCTTCGTCTACCAGGGCGCCAGGCCCGGGCGCAGCGACATCGATGTCGTCGTCGTTCTCGACGACAAGGTCGGGATCCCGGCCGAGGGCGAGACTCTGGAAAAGATCCGAAGCTTCATCGACGTCTATTTGACGGTTCACGCCCGACTCGGGCTCGATCCCGACCTGGAATTTCCCGCCGAATATGTCGTCGAGGCGACGATCGCTCAGGCGCTGGACTGGCGGGGGCTGGCGCTGGACGGCGCCGTCGCCGACCAATTCCCCCCGGTCGACGACCCCGATCACTGGCTGGGGCGGCCGGACCGCTGGTTCCACGCCTGGCTCAGCGAGACGGCGTTCAGCCGGTTCCTCGCCGGCGACCGCGCCTATCACGAAAGGTCGAAGCTCGCCGCCTGGAAGAGCGTTCTTCGCTTCCTGTTGCTCCGTTCCGACGGGCGGCCGATGAGCCTCGACGATTTGTGGCCTGGGCTTGCCCAGTTCGGCGTGAAGCCGAGCTACCAGCCCTTCTGGCCGGCAGAACAGGCCTGGGTCGAACGAGCGGCCGGCGCTCTGGAAAAGGAGGGCCTTGCCGAGCGCGTCGGTGGCCGGATCATGGCCGTCCGCGAGCCTCTGCGGCAATGGGAGCGGCAGCTGGAGTCGGCGATCCGCGCCGACCGGAGCGAGGGGCCCCTATTGCTTCCGCCCGGGCTGCACGACGAGATCGCCGCTTATGCCAAACGGCGCTGGGCCCTGCACGACCTGCCGGAACTCGTCGAATCCGCCTGAGCACCGGCTCGTCCGCGCGGGCGCGGCTGGCGGCTTTTCCCAAATATTGGCGACCGGTCCGGAGACGAGTGCGGCCTTCGGCTCCCGTCGATCGCCCAAGGTGCTGAAAAAACGCCATTTCATAGAACTGGCACGGCTCGTGCTGAGGAAAAGGCACAAGTGGGTCCGGAACGGCCCGCACCGTGAAGGGAGCCACGAAATGCCATTTTCCGACACCAACGTCTTCGCCCGCGACGATACCTTCTTCGGCGTCTGCCAAGCGATCGGCGAGGATCTCGGCTTCAACCCCAATTATCTGCGCATCGCCTTCGCGCTTCCGCTCCTCTACGCCCCGGTGACGACGGTCGGCGCCTATTTCGGGCTCGCACTCCTGGTCCTGCTCACCCGCCTGGTCCTCCCCAATCCGAGACGCGCCCAGGTCATGGACGCGGTCGAGGAGCAGAAAGAAGCGACCCGGCCGGCGGACCAGAACGAGCCGATGCCGATCGCCGCCTGACCTTGCCGAACGGTGACGGCGGCCTTTTGACAGCCGCCGGATCGTCCCGCAAAAGACGTTCCCGGCGGCGGACCTGGTCCGCCGCTTCCGTCCGAAGCGAGGCATCTGGCACGGCTCATGGTTTCCGGCGCTCCGCCCTCTTCCGAAACCGAAGCCACGAGCGAAGCTTCGAATTCGGACGAGCCCCTTCTCCGCCGCCTCCTGAGCCTCAGGGTCGCCGGCCAGCTGGTCCGCAACACGATCGTCAGCTGCCTCTGCTTCGCCTTCGATCTCCTGCTCCTGTGGGCTTTCGTCGAGCATCTGGACATGAACAAGCTAGTGGCCGCGGCCATCGCCTTCCTGATCGCCACCTCGCTCCATTATGCCTTCGCCCGCGGCTGGATCTTCAAGGGGACCGAACAGGCGCTGGCCCGCGGCTATGCCTGGTTCCTCGTCAACGCCGGCGTCGGACTGGTCCTGACGATCGCCTTGTTCTGGGCCTTCATGGCGATCGGATTCCATTATCTCGTCGCCCGGGTGATCGCCTCCGTCTTCGCCGGCCTCACCGTCTTCCTGCTCAACGCCGTGCTCAATTTCCGAAGCGTCTAGGGCCGTGCGGATCGCCCTGTTCACCGGCAATTACAATTATGTTCGCGAAGGCGCGAACCAGGCGCTCAACCGGCTCGTCGCCTGGCTCGAGCAAAGCGGCCATCGGGTCCGGGTCTATTCGCCGGTGACCGACAGGCCGGCCTTCGCGCCGGCCGGAACGCTTGTCCCGGTGCCTTCGCTGCCCTTGCCGGTGCGAAGCGAGTTCAGGCTCGCACTCGGGCTGCCGGCGAAGCTCCGGCGGGACGTGGCGGCCTTCGCCCCGGACCTCGTCCATGTCGCCTCGCCCGACCTCCTCGGCGTCCGAGCCCAGACCCTGGCCCGGCGTCTCGGCCTGCCGGTCGTCGCAAGCTATCATACACGTTTCGAATCCTATCTCGGCCATTACCGGCTCGGCTGGGCGAAGCCGGCGTTGATGGCGCACCTGCGCCGCTTCTATCGGCGAAGCGATCTCGTCCTTGCGCCCAACGAGTCCTGCGCAGACGAGATGAGGGCGCTTCGCGGCGACGACCGGGTCAAGTTGTGGAGCCGAGGCGTCGATCGCGACCTCTTCTCGCCCGACCGCCGCGACCTCGACTGGCGGCGGGCCCGAGGCTTTCGCGATGAGGATGTCGTCATCCTCTTCTTCGGCCGGCTCGTCCTGGAAAAGGGCGTCGGCGCCTTCGTCGAGACGATCCAGCGGCTTCGATCGACCAGTATCGGCGTCCGGCCGCTGGTGGTCGGCGCAGGCCCCGCCCAGGACCGGTTCGCGCCGCTGGCCGATGCCGTCTTCACCGGCCATCTCGACGGCCCAGAGCTTGCGCGCGCCGTCGCCAGCTCGGAAATATTGCTTGCGCCGAGCCTCACGGAAACGTTCGGCAACATCATGCTCGAGGCGATGGCGTCCGGGCTGGCCGTGGTCGGTCCCGACGTGCCGAGCGCTCGAGGGCTCGTCGACTCCGGCCGATCGGGACTGCTCGTCGAGCCGGCGGTCGACGCTTATGCCGGCGCCATTGACTCGCTGGTCCGGGACGACGGCAAGAGGCGAGCCCTCGGCCGGGCTGCGAGGGAAGCAAGCGCCTCATTCTCCTGGGACGAGGCTTCGCGAAGCGCCGAGGCGGCTTTTCACGCATTGATCGCGGAAAGGCCAGCGTCGCCGTCCGTTTGACCCCTTCCCGGCGACCATTTATCCCGGCGGGATGATTGCAAGGGCGCGTCGACGATATCTGGATATCCTGGCGTCGGTCTACATCTACAACGAGCATCGCGGCTATAGCAGCATCGACCGGGTGCTCGCGGCGGTGCGTTCGAAATATCCCGAGGATACCGGCTTCATTCGCAAGATCGAGAAGCATCGCCGCGACGAGCGCCAGCATTATCTCATGTTCCGCCGCTACTTCGAGAATCGCGGCGAGATGCCCTATCGAGTCGACAGGACCTGCGGTCATATCGATCGCCTGATCCGGCTCACCTTCGGCTGCGGAATCGACGAGCTCGACGCCGAGGCGATCATCAACCGCGCGGACTTGTTCGAACGGCTGTGCCGGGTGATCATGCTGACCGAGATGCGCGGGATGCGGCAGGTCGAGATCCTGCTCCGGTCTCCGGCGATCAAGGCCGAGCGCCAGCTGCTCAAGATCTTCCGCGTGATCGAGCGCGACGAGCCCAGCCACTGGATGCCGTACGAAGAATGGATCAAGGGAAAGGACGGCCGGATGCCAAGCCTGCGCGAGAGGCTCGCCGATTCCTGGGTCCATCGAAGCCTGATCCTGGTCAAGCTGCCCTTGCTCTACCTCAATCCGCGGCTGCGCCGCCGAACCGACTGGTACGATTCCGCTGAAGGCCAGGATCCCGTTTCCGAGCCGCTGGTCGCCGCGCGCTAGAGCGGAACCCCCGGCCGCCGGCGGCGGAGACCCCTTCCCCTTCGCCGCCTCTTGCTTTATGGGCGGCCGCTTCCGACCTTGGTTGGAAGAATCCAACGCAGCTGTGGTGGATTTCGTGCGGGAGGCGCCGCTGGCGCCGCTTGGACCGCTAAACTTGAACCGGGCGGAGCGTCTTGGCTCTCCGCTCAGCAACAGAGTGAGAAAAATGGCGAAGAAGATAACGGGCTATATCAAGCTCCAGGTGCCTGCGGGCGCCGCCAATCCGTCGCCGCCGATCGGCCCAGCTCTGGGTCAGCGCGGCGTCAACATCATGGAATTCTGCAAGGCGTTCAACGCCCAGACCGGCGATCAGGACAAGGGCACTCCGCTGCCGACCGTGATCACCGTCTATGCCGACCGAAGCTTCTCCTTCGAGACGAAGACTCCGCCGGCCTCCTATCTGCTGAAGAAGGCCGCTCGGATCCAGTCGGGCTCCAAGGAGCCGGGCAAGGTCGGCGCAGGCCGAGTCACCCGCGCCCAGCTTCGCGAGATCGCCGAAGCGAAGATGAAGGACCTGAACGCCAACGACATCGACGCCGCGGCGAAGATCATCGAAGGCAGCGCCCGCGCGATGGGCCTCGAAGTGACGGGGAGCTAAGGTCATGGCGAAACTCAGCAAAAGACAGAAGAAGATCGCCGAGAGCGTCGACACGACCCGTCTCTACGGCGTCGATGAGGCGATCGAGGTCGTCAAGGCCAACGCCACCACGAAGTTCGACGAGACCGTCGAGATCGCCCTCAACCTGGGCGTCGATCCGCGCCATGCCGACCAGATGGTCCGCGGCGTCGTCACCCTCCCCGCCGGCACCGGCAAGGACGTCCGGGTCGCGGTCTTCGCGCGTGGCGCCAAGGCCGATGAGGCCACCGCCGCCGGAGCCGACGTCGTCGGCGCCGAGGATCTGATGGAGACGATCCAGGGCGGAACGATCGATTTCGATCGAGTGATCGCCACGCCCGACATGATGGGCGTCGTCGGCCGCCTCGGAAAGGTGCTGGGCCCCAAGGGCCTGATGCCCAATCCGAAGCTCGGCACTGTGACGATGGACGTCACCAAGGCGGTCAAGGACGCCAAGGGCGGCCAGGTCGAGTTCCGGGTCGAGAAGGCCGGGATCATCCACAGCGGCATCGGCAAGGCGAGCTTCTCGAACGAGGATCTGCGCCGCAATTTCGATGCCTTCGTCGATGCCATCGTCCGCGCCAAGCCGTCCGGCGCCAAGGGCAAATATGTCAAGCGCGCCGCGATCAGCTCGTCGATGGGCCCGGGCCTGAAGCTCGACGTCGCCGAGGTCGCAGCCGTCTAGGCTGAAATCGGCCACGATACAGAAAAGGGCCGGGGCGCGAGCTCCGGCCCTTTTCTTTTGCGCCGACGACCGAGGGGCAGCCGTCGGCGCGGCCAGGACCTAGCTTCCGGTCTGCTGCTCGATCATCTCGCCGATGAGCATGTTGCGGTGTCTCAAGGCCTCCCGATCGAGTGGCAGGCGATAGAGGGCGCGAAGGAAGGCCATGTCCTGCGTCGTCAGCCGGCGCGGCGGATTCGGGCTCGCGAACATGCCCAGGATCGAGCCCTGCGGAGCGAAATCGGACGACCTGATCTCCGCCAGCGCCACCATGGCGGCATAAGCCGCAACCGCGTTGAGCGGCATTCCGACGACTTCATTCTCATCGATGACGACGCTCGCGCTGTTCAGGATCCGCTGGGTCAGCGTGCTGATCGTGCTGCTCTCGTAATGCATCAGAGTCGGAATATCGCCGCCGAAGTCGGAGCCTGCTCCGGATCCGGTATGGGTGGCCGGGATATTCTGGCCCGCCGATCCTGAGCCCTGGCTTCGGCGATTGCCGTGCCGGCCGATGGTTCGGGTCGTGTACCACCAGCGGATCGGAGCGGATCCGGCAACAAGCGCCGGCCGCGCCGTCGGCGACACTTCGGAAAGGCTGCTCGGCGACCGGCGGCCAATCTCCTCCACCAGCGCGCGCGGATTCGGCGCGAAGGTGACGACGATGTTCGAATCGCAGGAGTCGGCCGCGACCGGGACCCCCGCTTCGGCGGCGATCCGCCTGATCATCGCCTCGGCGGCCCGGGCGCCGTCTTCGCGGACGCCGAGCACCCGAGGGCAGATCGGATCGACCCAGCGCGCCGCGGGAGTCTCGCCGTTCGCGATTCCGGTGCCCCGGACGAATTCGCTGGCACGTTCGCGGACGTCCCGATCCGGAAAGGCGTCGGCGGGAACGACGATCTCGCTCTGCGCCTGGCCGATCGACGGCGCTTGTGCCCCGGCGAGGGCCAGGCCCAGGCCAAGAGCGGTCAGCAATTTGCGGCGAGTACCGCTCTGTTTGATTGAGCCTCTCTTCGTCATGGCGCGCTCCTCCCGGTTTGCGCCGGCCTTTCGGCGGCCGGTCTGATGGCGCCGCCACCATAAGCCAGGCTGGCGGAAATGATGACCGGCTTTCGACCAGTGCGGAAAAGCGTTCGATCAAGGATCGGATCTGTTCTTCGCCGGAGCCCGGCATCTCCACGCTGCGCAGGCTGGGGCGGGCGGGAACAAAGCGCGCAAGTGCGCTTTGACGAGTTGCGGGCGTGGCCCGATCTCTCCCTTCGGGCTGCCCCTTGACCCGAAAGGACAAGAGGATGCTGAAGCTCAAGTCTGTCTGCCTGATCTCCGCCGCCTGCGGGGCGCTGGCGCTCTCCGGCTGCGAGACTCTCACCGAAGAGGTCAACGAGGTCATCGGCAACAACTTCCACGCGACCCTCACCGGCGCTTCGGAAGTCCCGCCGGCCGATCCCGACGGCGCCGGAATGGCGCGGATCGCCATCAACGACGCCACCAACCAGGTCTGCACCGATCTGGAGGTGCGCAACATCAGCGCCGTCACCGCCGCTCATATCCACGAAGGCCGGGCGGGCGTGAACGGGCCGCCAGTGATCACGCTCGACGCGCCCGACGATGACGATAGCGACGATTGCGACACCGCTTCCGACGTCCTGGTGGACCGGCTCCGGCGCAATCCGAGCGCCTTCTACGTCAACGTCCACACCGTCGATTACCCGAACGGGGCGATCCGCGGCCAGATCGTCGAGAATATGGACTGATCCGGCCCTTAGCGCGGCAGCGGCCGCTCGAGGGATCAGTAAGGATCGAAATCGATGGCGCGAAACACGGTTCGCGCCGGATGCGGGGGGGCGTGTCTTCCGGAAAGATCCTTGAAGACGAGGTTCAACGGGGACGGACGGAGCCGCATCGGGATCGGAAGGAAAGCCGATCGCGACCAGTCGATTCCTGGATCCAGTCCGATCCACAGCCGAAGCGCGGCTCTCGAAGACTGGCCGTCTCCGCCGATCCGCCAGGCATTGGGGCCGTGATAGAGCAAGGCCCTGATGCCCGGCGCCGCCGGCGCGGTCACGGAGAGACGGCCCGGCCGAACCTCCTGGTCATAGGACGTTTCGGGATTGGCCAGCCGCCACCTCAGGGCTTCCTCGCTCCACAGCCGCTCGAAATCGGCCGCCGGCGGAACGGCGCGCCGCCGTGGAAGCCCGATCCCGACTCGCGCGTCGAGTGGGCCGATCAGGCTGAACCGGGTGAGAAGCGGCCCGGTGCTGTAGCGGTTGCCGGTCCCGAAGCAGTAGGCATAGTCCTGGCGCTGGGCCTCGTCGAACATGGCGGCGCTGATCCGGCTCTGGAGCCTCCGGCCGCGATGGGCGGAGTGGACGGCGCCGTTGACGAAGAACAATCCGCGCTCTTCCTCACCGTGGAGACGGCCTTGCATCGGCAAGGCGGCCATGTGCCCTACCAGCTCGCCGCCGAGATAGGCGTTGCAGCCGATCGCCCGTCCATCCGGATTGTCGGCATATTTCCAGCGAAGATAGCGCTCGGTCAGGTGGCGGGCCTTGGGGAAGACGCTGCGCAGGAGCGCCGACATCTCGGCAAGCTCCGCCGAGTCCAGGGTCAGCAGCCGAAACTCGTAACCGTCGCCCATCCGGATATGCTCCCGCTCCCGTCCAGCTTCACCGCATAGCCATCATTGACGACGCGCTGAAGGCCTGAGCATCGTCGATCCGGCGGAGCCCGGCGTGGACTTGGCCGGAACGGCTGGCTAACAAACCAGCCATCCCCATTTTGCGGAGAAGGACGATAAGCGCATCGCCGAAAGGCCTGTCCAAGGATCCGCCGGTGCTGGCGGTGGTCATACCTTCGTTCCGAGCCGCGGCGACAATCGGACCGGTATTGGCCGCGATCGGGTCCGAGGTCGCGCGAATCTACGTGGTGGACGATGGCTGCCCGGATTCGACCGGCCGCCATGTCGCCGACCATGTCGAGGATCGAAGGATCACCGTCCTCCACAACGGCCGCAATCTCGGCGTCGGCGGGGCGATGAAGCATGGCTATCGGCGCGCGCTCGCCGACGGCGCCGACATCATCGTGAAGCTCGATTCCGACGGCCAGATGGACCCCGCTCACATTCCCCTGCTGATCGAGCCGATCCTTCGCGGCGGTGCCGATTACAGCAAGGGGAACAGGCTTGCGCCGACGCGGCTGATGCCGCCCGGCACGTCGGCCGACGCGCTCAAGGCCATGCCGCCGGTAAGACGGCTCGCCAACCGGCTGCTCTCGATCCTTCACAGGGGCGCCACCGGCTATTGGCGGATCGGCGATCCCGCCAACGGATATACGGCCGTCCATGCCGAGGCGCTCCGCCGGATGACGCTCGATGACCTTGCCGACTGCTTCTTCTTCGAGACCGACATGTTGTTCGGTCTTCGCAAGATCGGCGCTCGGGTTGCCGACGTGCCGCTTCCGGCCCGTTATTCGGACGAGGTGAGCAGCGTCAGCCTTCGCCGTGTCGCGCCCCGTTTCGGCGCACTCATCACCATCCGTCTCGTCGAGCGCCTCGCCAGAGGTCTCGGCGAGCGGCTCATGGCGAGGCCGCTCGCCGGCACCCCGTCGAGCTGATGGGGCCGAGCGGCCCGGCGGCCGACCTCGCCTTGCACGAGACCGCCAAACCGACCGCAAGGCTTTCGCGCCTGCCAGCGCCGCCTGCGTGGCAGGCGGGCCTCATCATCCTCCTGGTTCACGGCTTCTACGTGCTGGCGGCCGGACCGACGACCGGCCAGGACAGCGCCACCTATGCCCGCTTCGCCCAGCAGCTTGCCGAGAGCGGATTCGATTATGCCGGCCAACTGGCGCAGGTGAATTCTGAATTTCCGGCGATCCTCTACGTCCTGTTCGTAACTCTGGTCGCCCTCCTCCAGCTCGCATTCGGCGACGGATGGCCGATCGCCTTGATCACTCTCAACCTCGCCTCCGACATCGGAGTCGGACTGCTTCTTCTTCGCCTTGTTGGACGGGCCACCGGAAGCGCCGCAGCGAGCTGGGGCGCGCTTCTTCTCTTCCTTGCCTGCTTCGACCTCTTCCAGTGGGTCCGCTACGCGCTTTCCGACTCCACCTTCGTCTTCATCGCCTTTTCGATCTTCGCCCTCGTTGCCGCTCGAATCCTCGGCGATTCGCGCGGATGGGCGCGTGTGATCGGCCTTGCCGGCACAGGAATCTTCTATCGGCCCACCGGCTTCGTCCTGGTGCCAGACCTCGTCTGGGCCGCCTATCTCGCCCGCGCCGGCAGATTCCCGATCGGCCGCGGCCCGCTCCTCCTCCTGCTCGGCGCGGCGGCGGCCGGCGGCGCCTTCCTGTTCGCCTGGCTGATCCAGGATCCGCAGCGATGGCCGTTCGCAATGCTGGCGCGGGCGTTCGAGGTCACGGCCGCCGGCTATTCGGCCGGCGCGGTCGTGGACGCCCGCGTCGAAACCTATCACTCGCCGCCGAGCGCGCTGGTCGACTATGTCTTCATCTCCGGAGACCGCTTCATCCATTTCTTCGCTCCGGGGGCGGCCGGCTTCAGCCCCACCCATTGGGTCGCGCAGCTCATCTTCTTCCTCCCGTGCTACGCGCTCGCGGGCTGGCTCCTGATCGCCCTCTGGCGCAGCGACACCGGCTTCGGACAGTCGGAGAAGAAGGTCTTTTTCGCGTCCGCCGGAGCGGTTCTGGCCTATGCCGCCTTCCATGGCCTGGTTCAGGTCGACTTCGACTGGCGCTACCGGGCGCCGATCCTGCCGCATCTCATCCTGCTCGCGGCCGGCGGCATCGCCGACCTGGAAAGGCGGCTTCGACGAACATGATCGACCAGGCGCCTTTCCTGTTCAGCGTCGACGTCGAAGACCCGCGCCTGTCGATCGAGGGCGGCGAACGCCTCGCTCCGCGGGTTCCCGAATTGATCGAGACCTATCTCGATTTCCTGGAGGCGAGGGAGGCCCGGGCGACCTTCTTCGTCGTCGGCGAGGTTGCCCGCCGCCATCCGGAGATGGTGAAGCGGATCGCGTCCGCAGGCCATGAGATCGCCTGTCATTCCGACCGTCACATCGTCCTCGGCGATCAGGATCCGTCGTCGTTCCAGGCCGACCTGCTTCGCAACATCGAAGCGATCGAGGCGGCGGGCGCGGATCGGCCGATCGGCTACCGGGCCCCCTGCTTCTCGCTCACCAAAAAGAGCTGCTGGGCCTATCCGATCCTGGCGGAGCTCGGCTTTTCCTATTCGAGCTCGATCCTCCCGGCGCCCAGCCCGATTCACGGCTGGGCGGGCTTCGGCCCGAACCCGCGACCGATCGCCAATGTCCTCGAGCTTCCGGTCAGCCTCCATTCCCGTTGGCTTCCACTGCCTTTGGGCGGTGTCTATCTTCGAGTCCTGCCGATGCCCCTGATCGTCGCCGCCTTTCGACGGCGCAGGCGGCTCGGCCAGGCCATCCTCAGCTACGTCCATCCCTATGACATCGACCCGGACGAGGAGGGCCATGCCCATCCCGGCTTTTCGCGCTGGAGCCCCTATAACGGGCTGATGCGCCTGAACCGGCGCAACATGATGGCCAGGCTCGAAGCCTTGTCGAAGCTCGGCCTCACCTTCCAAAGCTATGGAGCCTATGCCGAAAGCGTCCGCCGGGAGATTGACTTTCGCGGCTGAAGCCTTAGATGCGCGCCTTCGCTTGCGGGCTCGCCCGCAGGCCCGTCCGAGACAGCTGGTGGGCGCTTCGCCCTTAATGTCCAGCCTAGACGGGGAAAGGATTTCCGGCGCTGTGCGACCGGTTCGGCTGAAGCCTCCACGGCTCGCGGCCATTCGCTTCTCCCCTTCGGACATCGTGTCGTCGCTCGCGGCGGTGCGAAAGGCGTGCGGCCTGCCGCGCGCCGTCCAGGCTCAGGCCTGGACACCCGTTCCGGCGAAATCCGGGATGCGCCCGGCGGATGGTCCGCCGGGTGAAGTTGGAGACTGAAATGGATCGAGCTCAGAAAAGAGAGCAGGTCGCCGAGCTGAAGCAGACGTTCAACGAAACGAACGTCGTCGTCGTCACCCGCAATCTCGGGATGACGGTGGCCCAGTCCACCGCTCTGCGGAACCGGATGCGTGACGCCGGCGCCCGTTACAAGGTCACCAAGAACACCCTCGCTTTGATCGCGCTCGAAGGCACGCGCTACGCTCCGCTCAGCGATTTGCTGACCGGTCCGACCGCGCTCGCCACCTCGTCCGATCCGGTCGCTGCCGCCAAGGCCGCGGTCGATTTCGCCAAGACCAACGATCGTCTCGAGATCGTCGGCGGCGCGATGGGCGACACCGTGCTCAATGCCGAGGGTATCAAGGCGCTTGCCGCTCTGCCCTCGCTCGACGAGCTGCGTGCGACGATCGTGGGCCTCATCCAGGCGCCCGCGACCAAGATCGCGCGGACGATCAACGAGCCCGGTGCCCAGCTGGCCCGAGTCTTTGGTGCCTATGCGGCCAAGGAAGCCGCCTGACCTTTTGCTTGAACTATACCCAGGGCGCGATTGCCCGAATGAACCTAGTGGAGAATAGAAATGGCCGACATCAACACCCTCGTCGATCAGCTGAGCGAGCTGACCGTCCTTGAAGCCGCTGACCTCGCCAAGTTGCTCGAAGAGCGCTGGGGCGTCTCCGCCGCCGCTGCGGTTGCCGCGGCTCCGGCCGCCGGCGGCCCCGCTGCTCCGGCTGCCGAAGAGCAGACCGAGTTCGACGTCATCCTCACCGGCGACGGCGGCAAGAAGATCAACGTGATCAAGGAAGTCCGCGCCATCACCCAGCTCGGCCTCGGCGAAGCCAAGGCGCTGGTCGAAGGCGCTCCGAAGCCGATCAAGGAAGGCGTCTCCAAGGCCGAGGCCGAAGAGATCAAGAAGAAGATCGAGGAAGCCGGCGGCACCGTCGAGCTGAAGTAATCCGGCGCGCCGGAAGGCGCGTTCGGAATCATCCGGGCGAAAGCCGGGATCCAGACCGACTCGATCTCATTCTCGAGCCTTCGAGAAGAGCAAGAAGGAAGGGCGGCGCCGAAAGGGGCCGCCCTTTCTCGTTCGAGGCGATTCGATCCTGTCGAGAGCCGTCGGTCAGCGCCGGCCGCGATGCCGGATATTGGACGGGCGGCCGCGCTTGCCTTCCCTGTACTTGCGCTCGCCGCCCTGCTCGCGGCGGCCGTCGCGCCTCGGCCCCGGCCGGCCTGACGGGGGTGAGTTGGGCAATTCGAAGCGAAGGCCGCCGCTCACCGGATTGGCTTCGGCAAGGCGAAGGGTGAGCCGCTGGCCGAGGCTGTATTGTTCGCCGGTCTCGTCGCCGGTCAGGGTCTGGCCGGTCTCGTCATAGCGGAAATAATCGTGGGTGAGGGTAGCGACCGGAACCAGGCCGTCGCCGCCAAGCTCCTCGACCGTGGCGAAGAAGCCGAACGGTTGAACCCCGGTGATCCGGCATTTGACGAGCTCGCCGACATGGTCGGCGAGATAGGCGGCGACATAACGGTCGAGAGTCTCGCGTTCCGCCTCCATCGCCCGCCGCTCCAGGTTGGAGATGAGCTCGCCGGTCACCTCCATCGCCTCGGCTTCGGAATCGCTGAGCCCGCCCTCGCCGAGCCGATAGGCCCGGACCAGCGAGCGGTGAACGACGAGGTCGGCATAGCGACGGATCGGGCTGGTGAAATGGCCGTAGGAGCCGAGCGCGAGGCCGAAATGGCCATGATTTTCCGGTGCGTAATAGGCCTGGGTCTGGGTGCGAAGGATCTGCTCCATCACCTGCGGCCTGAAATCGGCCTCGCCGACCCGTTCGATGATATGATTGAAGGTACCGGGCCGGACGACCTGGCCGAGCGCGAACTCGATTCCGAACGTCTTCAGATAGTCCTTGAGCGCGACGAGCTTCTCGCGGCTGGGCGGCTCGTGGACCCGGTACATGACCGGTGCCTTCTTCGCCTCCAGCGCCTTGGCCGCGGCGACGTTGGCCGCGATCATATAATCCTCGATCAGCTTGTGGGCGTCGAGGCGCTCGCGTGGAGCGACCGACGTGATCCGTCCCTTCTCGTCGAGCACCACCCGCCGCTCGGGGAGATCGAGCTCAAGCGGCGCCCTTTTCTCGCGCGCCTTGTACATCGCCTTCCAGCAGGCCCAGAGCGGCTTCAGGCTGCCTTCGACCAGCGCCGGCGCCACGATCGGCTCCTGTCCCGACTCGATCTCGGGCATCGCGCAGGTCGGCGACGCGACCTCGATCCGTTCCTGGCCGAACGTGGCATCGATCGCGGCCTGCGCATCCTCATAGGCGATGTTGGCGGCGATCCGGACCCGGGCGCGGGTGAAACGCCAGGATTTCAGCTGTCCGTCCTTCGCCACCTGCAGATGGCAGACCAGAGCGGCGCGATCCTCCCCTTGCTTCAGCGAGCAGATGTCGGCCGACAGGTTTTCCGGCAGCATCGGCACCACCCGGTCCGGGAAATAGACGCTGTTGCCGCGCTTCCGGGCCTCCTTGTCGAGGGCGCTTCCGGGGCGGACGTAATAGGAGACGTCGGCGATCGCGACGATCGCCTTCCAGCCGCCGGGATTGGCGGGATCGTCGTCCTCCGATGCCCAGACCGCATCGTCATGGTCGCGCGCGTCAGCCGGGTCGATGGCAAGGATGGGGATGTGAGTCAGGTCCTCGCGCTCGCCGAGATCCTGACCCGCGACCTGCTCCGCTTCCTCGATGACATGGTCGCCGAACTTGTGCGGGATGCCATGCTTGTGGATGGCGATCAGGCTGAAGCTTCGCGGCGCGAAGGGATCGCCGAGGATAGTGTCGACCCGGGCCGACAGCCGCGGCGGCCGACCGGTCTTCTCGGCCAGGACGAGATCGCCGGGCCGGGCCTCGCCGAGTTCGGAAATGGGCAGCTCGCGCCTTTCCTTCTTCTCGACCGGCCGGAGCCAGTGGTTCGTCCCTTCCTGATGGACGACCCCGAGGACGAGCTCGCTGCCCTTCAGCAGCTTCTTCATCGGATGGGCGATCCACCCGTCGCGCCCTTCCTCAGTCCGCGACAGGATCCGGTCGCCGACGCCGAGCGCGTTGCCGCGCCCCTTGCGTTCCATCACCCGCAGACGCGGCGGCGCGCCTTCCGCCTCCCAGCGCTCCGGAGTCGCCCAGGCGCGGCCCGAATCGTCCACGTCGATGACCCGCAACACCGTGACCTTGGGAACGCCGCCCATCTTGTGAAAGGCGCGGCCCGGCGCCGAGTCGATCAGCCCTTCGTCGGCCATGTCGCGGAGCAAGGTCTTGAGCGCGATCTTGTCGGCACCGCTGAGCTGAAACGCTCGGGCGATCTCGCGCTTGCCCGCCGGCTCGTCCGAAGACTGGATGAAGTCCAGGATCTGCTGGCGGGTGGGAAGCCCGCCTTGATATGATCTCTTCCGGCTCATTTCAGTTCGTCATTGCGAGGCGCTAGCGACGAAGCAATCGAGCAGGGCGGAGGTTCCCCGCACGCGCAGGCGTGGTTTCGCTCGCAAGGGGCGATTCACTGCGCCGCAGGCGGCGGTGTGTAGGGCCGGAACGCGCCGCCCGGAACCGCCGAAGCCACCGGGCTTTCGCTGCCGTCGGGGGCGATCGACGAGACTCCGAACACCCAGTCGTCCACGCGCACGCCATCGAGAATGGCTCCGAACGACCGCGATTCGTCGGTCGTGAGCAGGCAGGCATCGTCGTCGACGGGAGCGCAGTTCACGACAGCCGTCTGGAACCGGCGGCTGTGCTGCCATTGATTGGAGTCGGTCCTCCGCCAGCGAACGACATAGCCGGTCGCGCCGGGAACCGCGTTCCAGCGGACGTTGGTGTCGGTGGAGACCGCCCCTTCGACCGTTGGTGCCGGCGGCATCGGCGCTCGGGCCAGGGCCGCGAGGGCAGCGACGTTGAGCTGGGTCACTCGCCGCAAATAGGGGAAATCCATCTTGTCGACGGTGTCGCCATATTCGATCCCGTTCTCGGTCCTCAGGTCCTGGTGCTGCCAGTTGTAATTCTCGACTGCGACCGAGAAACGGACGGCGGGAAATCCGGCATTGAGGAATTCGGTATGATCGCCGCCGCGGCCGAAGCGGTCGTTGCGCCA
>CAMPIH010000037.1 GCA_946886275.1 uncultured Sphingosinicella sp. | reverse complement strand
GCCAGGCGGTCCGAACGGGCATGGCGCTGGAGGCGAAGATCAATCCCTGGTCGCGTTTCGACCGCAAGAATTATTTCTATGCCGATTTGCCGCAGGGCTATCAGATCAGCCAGCTTTATCACCCGATCGTCGGCGAAGGGGTGATCGAGATCGAGCTCGCAGACGATCGGACCAAGAAGGTCGGAGTCGAACGAATTCATATCGAGCAGGACGCCGGCAAGATGCTTCACGACCAGCATCCCAGCTTCTCCTATGTCGACCTCAACCGATCGGGCGTCGCCCTGATGGAGATCGTCTCCCGCCCGGATATGCGGTCTCCTGAAGAAGCGGGCGCCTATGTGCGCAAGCTGAGAGCCATATTGCGCTACGTCGGAAGTTGTGACGGCAATATGGAGCAGGGGAGCATGCGCGCCGACGTCAATGTCAGCGTTCGTCGCCCCGGCGGCCCGCTCGGCACGCGCTGCGAGATCAAGAACGTCAACAGCGTCCGCTTCGTCCAGGCCGCGATCGAATATGAAGCCAGTCGCCAGGTCGACATCATCGAGGCGGGCGGAACGATCGTCCAGGAAACCCGCCTGTTCGATCCCGACAAGGTCGAGACCCGATCGCTCCGATCGAAGGAGGAAGCGCATGATTATCGCTACTTCCCCGATCCCGATCTGCTGCCGCTGGAGCTGAGCGAGGATTTCCTCAAGGCGTGCCGTGAATCGCTGCCCGAGCTGCCCGACGCCAAGCGCCGGCGCTATGAGGAGCAGCTCGGCCTGCCGCATTACAACGCCGCCGTCCTCACTGCGGAGGTGGAGACGGCTCGCTGGTTCGAGACCCTTCTCGCCGAGGTCGGCGATGAGCATGCCCAGCGCGCCAGCAACTGGGTGATCTCGGACCTGTTCGGAGCGCTCAACCGTCTCGGCAAGGGAATCGAGGACAGCCCGGTCACGCCCTCCCAGGGCGCCGAGCTGATCAGGCTGGTCGTCGACGGCACGCTTTCGGGAACGCTCGCCAAGCAGGTGTTCGAGATCATGCTCGAGACCGGCGAGGATCCGGCGGCGATCGTCGAGGAGCGGGGACTCAAGCAGACCAGCGACACCGGCGAGATCGAGAAGGTCATCGCCGAGGTGCTTGCGGCCAATCCCGACAAGGTCGCCGAATATCGGGGCGGCAAGGACAAGTTGTTCGGCTTCTTCGTCGGCCAGACGATGAAGGCGATGGCCGGCAAGGCCAACCCGCAGGTCGTCAACGCGCTTCTGAAGAAGACGCTCGGCTGAACTCCGGGCCTGTCCCGAATCCGTCACAGCTGACAGGCATTTAGCGGCTCCTTTCCGGCTGTACTGCGGTGCCGCCGATGTTATGCCTCGATGCAGACCGATTCTTCGATCGGGCTGCTTCACCAAAGGCGTGAGGGAGAGGCCGAGGTGCACTGGGTACCCCGGCATTCGAGCATGGGGGGAAGAATCATGGCCGCTGCCTGGATCAACGAATTCCATTATGACAATGCCAGCACCGACGCGGGCGAATTCGTCGAGATTGCGGCTCCCGCCGGCACCGATCTGACCGGCTGGCAGATCATCCTCTACAATGGCAGCACCGGCGCGCCTTACCACACCCTCACCCTGGCTGGCTTCGTCCCCGACCAGGAGAATGGCTTCGGCACCCTTTCATTCCTTTACGCGGTCAACGGGATCCAGAACGGATCGCCGGACGGGATCGCGCTCGTCGATCCGGCCGGAATCGTCGTCGAGTTCATCAGCTACGAAGGGACCATGACGGCGGTCGGTGGTCCTGCCGACGGAATGACCAGCGTCGACGTCGGGGCGAGCGAGTCTGGCACCGCCAGCAATACCGCGATCGGCCGCACAGGCAGCGGCGACGAGGCGGCGGATTTCGCCTGGACTCTCATCGGCGACGACACGCCGGGCGGCGTCAATCCTGGCCAATCCTTCAGTGGGGTCATCGTCGACAAGCCGGGAAGCTTCTCGATCGCGGACGCCAACGCGATCGAAGGCGATTCCGGCAACAGCCCGATCAGCTTCACCGTCAGCCGAGGCAGCGACAGCAACGTCGCCGCCGACGTCAGCTATACCGTGACTCTCCCAGGTGGAGCGGGCGGCGCCAATGCGGGTGACTTCGTGGCGCCGGTCCTTTCGGGCACGCTCAGCTTCGCCGCCAACGAATTCAGCAAGACGATCATTCTGAACATCGCCGGCGACCTCGTGAACGAAGCTGACGAGACTTTCACCGTCACCCTTTCGGGCCCGACCAACGGCGCGACCCTCGCCGATGGCGACGCGACGGGTATTATCGCCAATGACGACGGCGCCGTTGGCCCCGGCACCGCCTTCATCAACGAAATCCATTACGACAACGCCGGGACCGACGCCGGCGAAGCGATCGAAATCGCCGCGCCCGCGGGCACCAATCTCGCCGGTTGGTCGCTCGTTCTCTACAGCGTCAGCAGCGGCGCGACTCAAGGCACCGCCTACAACACACGCGCTCTTTCAGGCGTCGTCGCCGAACAGGACGACGGCTACGGCACGATCAGCTTCTCCTATCCGGTCAACGGCATCCAGAATGGCGAGCAGGACGGTGTCGCCCTCGTCAATCCGACTGGGCAGGTCGTTCAGTTCCTGTCCTACGAGGGGAGCTTCACCGCCCTGAACGGACCGGCCGCTGGGCTGACCAGCACCGACATCGGCGTTTCCGAAGGCGGATCGTCGCCGCTCGGCTTCTCGCTCCAGCTTGTCGGCGCGGGCGCCAGCGCGGCCGACTTCAGCTGGGCCTCCGCCCGCGACGACAATTTCGGCTCGGTCAACACCGACCAGGATTTCATCGGCGCCGGCGCCACCGGCCTGGTGCGGATCGGCGATTCCAGCCTCGTCGAAGGCGATGGCGGTGAATCGCTCATGATCTTCACCGTCTACCGGGCAGGCGGACTGGGCCAATCGGCTTCGGTCGACTGGCTGCTCAACCTCAGCGCCGGCCAGGCCGATTCCGCCGATCTCGGCGGCGGTCAGGCGCTGTCCGGTCACGTCGACTTCGCGCCGGGCATATCCAGTGTCCAGATCGCTGTCGCGATCGCCGGCGATTCGATTGCCGAGGGCAATGAGACCTTCAACTTGCTCCTCGCCAATCCGGTCGGCAACATCGCCATCGTCGACACGTCGGCGACCGGAACGATCCTCAACAATGATCCACTCGACCTGCGCATCTTCGAGATCCAGGGCGAGGGGCATCGGACCGCTTTTGACGGCCAGCCGGTCACCACGACGGGCATCGTCACCGGAATCGTCGACAATGGCTTCTATCTTCAGGACCCGGCCGGGGACGGCAATAGCCGAACCTCGGATGCGATCTTCGTCTTTACCGGCGGCGCTCCCGGAGTCGCCGTCGGCGACGGCGTGAAGGTCACCGGGACCGCCCAGGAATTCCAGGCCGCCGCCGGAGCGCTCAGCATCACTGAGCTCGAAGCCCATTCGGTGATCGTCGAATCGAGCGGCAACATCCTTCCGGGTGCCGTGCTGATCGGGATTGGTGGACTCCAGCCGCCGACCGAGACGATCGATGATGACGGCCTGACGTCCTTTGACCCGAGCAGCGACGGCGCCGATTTCTACGAGGCGCTCGAAGGAATGCGGGTGACCGTCGACTCCCCGGTCGCCGTCTCCAGCACCAATGGCAATGGCGAGACCTGGGTGCTCGCTTCGAGTGGCGCCGGCGCGACCGGCGTCAACGCGCGCGGAAGCATCACGATCTCCGCGGGGGACTATAATCCCGAGAAGATCCAGATCGACGCGGACAGCGATCTCTTCGCCGGCTACGCGCCGTCCCACAGCCAGGGCGACCAGCTGTCGGACGTGACCGGAATCCTCTCCTACAGCTTCAACAATTACGAGCTTCTCGTCACCGAGGCCGTTTCAGTGGCCGAGGACGTTTCCGCTACCCGAGAATCGACCAGCCTTCAGGGCGACCGCGACCATCTCACCATCGCCAGCTTCAATGTCGAAAATCTTTCTCCGGCCACCGATGCCGTCAGATTCGACCTGCTGGCGCAGAATATCGTCTTCAACCTGGCGGCACCCGACATCATCGGGCTCCAGGAGGTCCAGGACGGCAACGGTCTCAACGGCAGCGATCCGCTGTCCGGGGTGGTGAGCGCGCAGACCCTGATCGACGCCATCGCCGCGATTGGTGGCCCCAATTACGTCTATGTCGAGGTTGCGCCTTCCGTCGCCAATTCCACCGGGGGCGCCGGCGGCGGCAACATCCGCAACGGCTATCTCTACAATGCCGATCGGGTCGATTTCGTCGAAGGCAGCCAGATGCTCATCGAGGATCCGGCCTTCACCGGAAGTCGCCGGCCGCTGGTCGCGGACTTCGTCTTCAACGGCGAAACCGTGCGCCTGGTCAACGTCCACTTCACCTCCCGGATCGGAAGCGATCCGCTGTGGGGCGAGACCCAGCCGCCGGCCGATGCCGGTGACGGCTCGCGCACCGCGCAGGCGACCGCCGTCAGCAACTATGTCAACAATGCCCTCGCGACCGATCCGGCGCTCAAGCTCGGCGTTCTCGGCGACTTCAACGGCTTCTATTTCGAGGAGGTCGTCGGCGTGCTCGAGGCCGGTGACGTGCTCGCCGACCTCCATCACCTGCTGGCCGAGGAGGAGCGCTATACCTACCAGTTCGACGGCAACATGCAGGCGATCGATCATCTGCTCGTTTCGGGCGGGCTGCGGTTCGGCGCCGCCTTCGACGCGGTTCACATCAACGCAGAGCAACCCTCGGCGCTGCGAAGCACCGATCACGACCCGATCGTCGGCCGCTTCTTCATCGAGCATGCGAACGAGGCGCCGATCGCGAACCCGGACTCGATCGCCGTCGACGAGGATATGACGACGACGAACCTTTGGGAGCTGCTGCTCGCCAACGATACCGATCCCGATCCGGAGGACGTGCACGTCATCACCGGCGCTGACGACAGCGCCTCGCTCGGCACCATTATCTTCGACCCCACGACCCAGAGCCTCCGCTACGTCGCCGACGGCGACGCCTTCGATTCGCTGGCGCCGGGCGCGACCCTGACGGACAGCTTCACCTACACCGTCAGCGACCAGCACGGCCTCACCAGCACCGCCACCGTCACGGTGACCGTCACCGGTATCGACGATGGAGTCACGATCGACGTCGGCAACGGCAAGGACCTCCTGTCGGGAACCGAGGGCGAGGACCGGCTTACCGGCGGCAATGGCGCGGACAGTCTCGCCGGCGCCGGCGGCCACGATTATCTGATCGGCGGAAACGGCGCGGATCTCCTGTTCGGCGAAGACGGCAATGACGTCCTCGCCGGCGGCAACGGCAGCGATTACCTTCATGGCGGCGCAGGGGCGGACATCTTCCTGTTCGGCCGCGGCGGCGGCAAGGACGTCGTCGCCGGCTTCGACCTGGAGGAGGACAGGCTGTTCCTCTCGGACGGGCTGGACGTCAGGGACTGGAAGGTCGCCGACACCAACGGAGACGGCCATCTCGACCTTACCATCGCCTTTGCCGACGGCACCGGCTCGGTCACGTTGCTTGGAGTGACCGACTTCGGAGCAGTGGATTTCGCGTCGCCGGCGGATCTCGCCGCCCACCCGCTCTTCTAGAGCAAGCGGAGCGCTGCTCCGATCTATTTGCCGCCAGGCTTGGGGCCTCGGCCCGGGCCGCGGCTTGGGCCTCCATTCCGCGGCGGCGGGCGGCCGCCGGGACCCTTGCGATGGCCGCTCGGCGGTCTCGGCCCGCGCTCATGGCGGGGGCCCTCGCGGCGGACGGGGGCGCTTCGCGCCGGTGGTGCCGGCTGGCCGGTCGAGACGGAATAGCCTTCCTTCAACAGGCGCGTGAAAGCCGACCTGACGCTTGCGACGATCGATGCCTGAACCTCCTTCGGCAGATCGGCGAAGGTCGTGTTGGCATGGATCGAGTTGACGTCGCGAAGCAGATTGTTCGGCAGGCCTTTCGACGCGGTCTTCAGCGCCGCCAGTGAGTCGAGGACGGCGGAGAAGATGATCTCCTGCATCAGATCGGTGGCAGATTTGGTCATGCCTCGTCCGTAGACCAGCCGCAGGCCTTTGTCGCGGGCGACGTCGAATGTCGGAACCGGGACCGTCGATGCGCAGTTCGTTGGCGGACTATCTGGAGACCTGTGCCATGCCGACCGACGCCGAAATCGAAGCCCGTTTCTGGAAATCTCTCGGATCCGACATGACCGTGATGCTCGGACTGGCCGGCGGCGAGGACGGACATGCGCAACCGATGACCGCTCAGCTCGAGGAGGGCCAGGAGAGCGGCGGGCCGATCTGGTTCTTCACCGCGAAGGACGTGGATCTGGTTCAGGCGCTTGGCTCCGGCGGACCGGCCATGCTTCATTTCGTGGCGAAGGGGCACGATCTGTTTGCGTCGGTCGAAGGCCGGCTGACGCCCGACAATGACCGAGCCATGATCGACCGCCTTTGGAATCGCTTCGTCGCGGCCTGGTTCGAGGGCGGCAAGGCCAATCCAAAACTCCAGCTTCTGCGCTTCGACCCCGAACGGGGGCAGATCTGGCTGAACGGCAACTCGATGATCGCCGGGATCAAGATGCTGCTCGGAGTGGATCCGAAGAAGGACTATCGCGACAAGGTCGCCGAGGTCGACCTGGCCTGACCTGAAATCTCGACCGAATCGAGCTCGAGCCAGCGGGCCATCAGGTGGAGCTCGGCGGCGAGCCGCTCGGCCGCCTCGGGCGGCGACTCGGGCTCGAAACCGATTCGCCTCGCAAGCAGCCGCGAGCCCTGGCGGTCGGCCTTGAGATCGACCCTTGCGACCAGGCGGTCGTCCATCAGAAAGGGCAGGACATAATAGCCGTGAACCCTCTTGTCGGCGGGGGTGTAGATCTCGATCCGGTAGCGGAACCCGAACAGGCGTTCGGTTCGGGACCTTTCCCAGACGAGCGGGTCGAACGGGGCGAGCAGTGCCTGGCCAACGATCCGCCGCGGCCGCCGCGAATCGCGGTGAAGATAGGCCTGGGCCTTCCAGCCGGCGACCCGGACCGGGATCAGCCTTCCTTCCTCGACCAGCTCGGCGACGGCCGTCCTGGCCGCCTCCGGCTTGAGCCGGAAATAATCCCGAAGGTCGGTCGTGGTCGCGATTCCCAGCGCCCGCGCCGACCGTTCGATCAGGGCGCGATGAGCGTCCTTCGCGGACGGCGTCGGAAGAGCGAGGATCGCGGCGGGAATGACCCGCTCGGTGAGGTCATAGACGCGCTCGAAGCTGCCTCGGCGGGTGAGGGTGGTGACGTGCCCTGCCCAGAACAGCCATTCCAGCGCCTTCTTGGTCTCGCCCCATTCCCACCAGCCGCTTCGGCTCCGGCCATGCTCGAAATCGGAAGCGGCCATCGGGCCGTCGCCGCGGATCCGCTCGAGCACAGCCTCGGCCACCGGCCTCTGCTCCCGAGCGAAGGCGCGCATGCTGTTCCAGCCGATCTCGCCGCGATCCGCCGCCGCCATTCGCCAGCGAAGCAATGGATGAAGATCGAGCGGCAGCAGCGACGCCTCATGCGCCCAATATTCGAACAGGCGGCGCCGGGATCGCGGTCCCCAGGCGGAGCGATCGAGAAGCGCCCGGTCGTAGACGCCAAGGCGGGAGAAAGCGGGAAGATAATGGGCACGGGCGACGACGTTGACGCTGTCGATCTGGTGGAGCGAGAGCCGCTTTAAGGTGCGCCGCAAATCGCCCTGATCGACCCGGCTCGGCCGCGGCTGACCGAAGCCCTGAGCCGCGAGCGCGATCCTTCGGGCCGACGGCAGCGACAGCGTCTCAGCCATGAGCCGATTTCGAAGATCTCATAACAGCCTCAGCTGCGGCCCCTGGGGCGGCTCGAACAGGTCGGTTCGTAGCCTCTGCCGATCGCTGCCAAAGCCATGGGTGCGTTTCGCCCGCTCGAAACGGATCCGAAGCAGATCTGCCCAGGCACCGAAGCCCTGCATTCGGGTGAACCAGTTGGGGTCATTGTCCTTGCCGCCGCGCATGTCGCGGATGATCGCCATTACCTTCGCGGCGCGATCCGGGAAATGCTCGTCGAGCCAGGCCCTGAACAAGGGCGCGACTTCCCAGGGCAGCCGCACCGGCAAATAGAAGACGGCGCCCGCGCCCGCTTCGGCCGCCGCTTCGACCAGCGCCTCCAGCTCGTGGTCGGTGATGCCCGGAACGACCGGGGCGATCGCCACCGTGGTCGGGATGCCCGCCTCGGCGAGTCTCGTGACGGCGGCGAGCCGTTTGCGGGCCGCCGGGGCGCGCGGCTCCAGCGTCCGCGAGATTTCGGAGGTGAGGGAGGTGATGGACAGCGCCACGCTCGCGAGCCGATCGTGGCCCATCGGCTCGAGCAGGTCGATGTCGCGGAGCACCCGGTCCGACTTGGTCGTGATCGTCACCGGATGCCGGGTCTCGGCGAGCACTTCCAATATGCTGCGGGTGATCCGCCATCGGCCTTCGATCGGCTGATAGGGATCGGTGTTGGTGCCCAGCGCGATCGGCCTGACGACATAGCCGGGCCGGCCGAGCTCGGCGCGGAGAAGCTTCGCTGCGTCGGGATTGGCGAAAAGGCGAGTCTCGAAATCGAGGCCTGGCGAGAGATCGTGATACGCATGGGTGGGCCTGGCGAAGCAATAGATGCAACCATGCTCACAACCGCGATAGGCGTTGATCGACCGGTCGAAGCCGATGTCGAGCGAGCGGTTGTAGGTAATGATGGACTTCGGGTGCTCGACGGTGACCGTGGTTCGAAGCGCCGGCCGGTCGCCGTCGATGGAGTCGCGGTCGTCGAGCCAGTCGCCGTCCGTCTCGCGGATCGGCAGGTTGAACCGGTCCGGAGTGCGGTTCTCGGGGGCGCCGCGGCCGGAACGGGCATCAGGTCTCACGGGACAGGTCCCAGATGTGTCGGGGCAGAGACATTCATGTTCATGTTATGTTCTACCACCATGGATGGTCGAACTCAAGCTGTCAGCGGGAAGCGCCCGCGACTGGGGTCTCGCTTGGAGCGACTGTCCCGCCTTGCCTCGTCAAATGCGCTTCGGCGCGGAGCCTGCCGATCTCAATCGTCGGCGGCGGCCGAGGCGGTTTGAGCGCGCCGTGGCGGGATCCGAACGGCGGTTGCGCCGCTCAGGCCCGGGAAACGCGGCCACAATCCCTGGGCGAGCGCGCGCCGGCTCGAAGACCGATCGGCCGACTGCTGCTCGTAGATCCAGTAATTGCGAAGGACGATCGGAACGTAGCCGCGAGTCTCCCAATAAGGGATGGATTCGATGAAGAGCAGAGGATCGCTCTGGTCGAAGCGGCTGTTCCACTGCTCGATCGGCGCCGGACCCGCATTGTAGGACGCGATCACCTTGGGCAGCAGGCCGCCGGTGCTCGGCAGGTCGCGCAGATATTCGAGATAGGTCTGGCCGAACTCGATATTGGTGACCGGCTCGTTGAGGCGGCCGGTGTCGCCGCTGGTGCGGCCCCAGCGCACGAGATCGCCGGCGGTCCCGGGACGGACCTGCATCAGGCCGCGCGCGCCCGCCCCGCTGACCGCGTCTGGGCGAAAGTTGGATTCCTGCAAGGCGTGGGCGAAGACGAGGGCCTGGTCGACCCGCCAGCCGCGCTGCGGCCGCCAGCTCGGCGCAGGGTAGCGGTCATGGGTCTCGGTTCGGGCGCCGCGCGGGCCGTTATGCGCCAGCCACATCTGGGTGCCGGTGAAATTGAGCCGCCCGGCGAGGTGAAGGAGCGGCTCGTGGTCGCGCGAACTGCCGATCCGTGCCTGGTGACGAAGAAGATCGCTCGCGAGGCCGTTCTCCCCGATCTCGGCCAGGGCGACCGCGGCGCGAACGTTGCGCAGATCGGCCAAGGCACGCCAGTCGGCGGCGGTGAAGGCCTCGAGATCGGCCGAGCGCTGGCGCATTCCGAGCGCGCTCTGGGCGATCAGGCCGTAGAAGGTCTCGGTCAGCCGGGCGGCGTTTCGAAGCCGGGCCTGGACCCGCTCGGGATGGCCGCAGGCGGTGTCGGCCCGCGCCGCCCAATAATGGCCGGCGGCGGTCAGCTCGATGTCGGTCGAGCGGGTGGCGACATTGTCGAAATGCTCCGCCGCCGCCCGGCAATCGTCGAGTCTCCAGGCGGCGAGGCCGGCGACCCACTCACCGTGCACCGCCCATTCGGTGACCCCGGCCCGGGCCTGGTTGGCCATCCTCAGCGCTTCGCGGTCGTTGCCGTTGAGGAAATAGACCCACGCGATCCTTTGCTGGAAGGCGGTCCGCGCCTCGGGGCTCAGACCGAAGCCTTGCTCATTGAAGAGGTTTTCCGCTTGAAAGGGCTGGTCGGCGACGAGCAGCGGCTGAATGAGCGGCTCGAGCGCGTCGGCGACCGGATCGCCCTGAACGCTTCGCGGCCGCGCCCGCCGCGGTTGTCCGGCAAGGCCGGCGAGGCGCTGGACCTCCGGCATGTTCGGAAGCGAGGTCGCCCCCCGAGCGACCGCGAGGCGGGCCAGATCGGACGAATGCGGCAGTTCCGGCGCCCGATCGAGAAGCTCGAGCAGCGGGCCGAGCTCGACTCGGGGCGAGCCGGGCAGGGTGTAGAGCATCGCCCGGGCGACATGGTGGAGCGGCCCTTCGCTCATGCCGTCCAGGCGCGCCGTCGCGCCGGCCCAGTTCTCGGCACGAAGATCGGCGAAGATGGCACGATAGGCTTCGCGCTGCGACTCGCTGAGCTGGGCCGGGATCGTCACCGACCGTTCTTCGGCCTGGGCCGAGTTGCCGGCTGCCGCGGCCAGCGAAGGCGCGGCGCAGAGGAGAAGGCCCGCCGCACTGGCGCCCGTGCGCAGCTTCTTCATTCCTTCAATCCTTCCTCGAGCATCTGCAGGTCGGCCCAGGCGAGCTTCTTCAGATTGGGCTGCAGGTTCAATTGTTCGGGCTTCATCGTTACCAAAGCCCTGATCCGGCCACCGTTCGTCTCGATTTCGTGCCACTTCGACCGGGTCTGGCTGACGGCTCCGCCGACCAGGCTCCTTGCGCAGACATCGCCGAGCAAAAGCACCACCCTGGGTGTCACGAGAGAGATGTGATGGCGGGCGATTTCGGCGAAGCGGCGAGCCGCGGCCGCATCGAGGGTTCCGGAAGGGGGACGAAGCGGTGACAGCGAGGCGATGTAGACCGATTGCCGGTCGAGCCCGACTCCGATCTTCTTCGAAGTCTGTTCAAGCATCTTGTCGAACAAGCCTTCGCTCGACAGGAGCTTTCCGGCGGCAAAATCATCGGCAGCCGGAATGTCCGTAAGGACCATCAGACCGGACGATCCGTCGCCGGCGGGGCCGAGCCTCGGCGCCGACGGTGCCGCCCCGGGCAGCTGCTGGCTGGTCATCAGCCAGGCCTGAAATTCTGCAAGGCTCTCCGGCAGCGGCTCCGCGGCCGGTGGTTCCGCGATCGCGGGCGCGTCCGGCCTGGGAGGCTCGACAGTCATGGGAGACGCGGGTTTCAGCCAGTCGCGCGGGCTCTCGCCGACGATCATGTCGACTCCCGCATCGGACCACCATCTGAGCGTGCTTGCCGCCCAATCCGAGGACATTTCGTCCCGACCCCCCAACGCTTCTACCCGCGGCCATTGAGTCAGGGGTCGGCGGGCTGGTCAATCTTATTATCGCTGTTTATCTGCCAGACGTTGGCGGTTTGCGACGACAGGAGTCCGGTACATGGTTGAGCGGGAGTCGATGCCCTACGACGTGGTGATCGTCGGAGCGGGACCGGCTGGGCTCGCCGCGGCCATTCGCCTCAAGCAGCTGGCCCAGCAGGCAGGCCGCGAGCTCAGCGTCTGCGTCCTCGAGAAGGGCTCCGAGGTCGGGGCTCACATCCTGTCGGGCGCGGTCGTCGATCCGCGCGCCCTGGACGAGCTGCTGCCCGACTGGAAGACGCTTGGAAGCCCGCTCACCGTAAAGGTCACCCGCAACGAGCATTGGGTGCTGAGCGAGAAGAAGAAATATAATTTTCCTCACTTCGTCATGCCGCCCTTCATGAACAACAAGGGCACCTACACCGTGAGCCTCGGCAATCTTTGCCGCTGGCTGGCGGGGCAGGCCGAGGCGCTCGGAGTAGAGATCTTCCCGGGCTTCGCCGCCGCCGAAATCCTGTTCAACGAGGACGGCTCGGTGAAGGGGGTGGCGACCGGCGACATGGGCGTGGCGCGGGACGGCACCCATCGACCCGATTATCAGCCCGGAATGGAGCTTCACGGGCGCTACACCTTCCTTGCCGAAGGCGCCCGCGGCCATCTCACCAAGGAGCTGGTTCGGATCTTCGAGCTCGACCGGGAAAGCCAGCCGCAGGTCTACGGCATCGGGCTCAAGGAATTGTGGGACGTGGATCCGGAAAAGCATCAGCCCGGCCGGGTCATCCACACCCAGGGCTGGCCGCTTGCCGAGGGCAGCTGGGGCGGCGGATTCCTCTATCACCAGGACAATGGCCAGGTCGCCCTCGGCTTCGTCGTCGCCCTCAACTACCGGAACCCGTTTCTTTCGCCCTTTGAGGAATTCCAGCGCTGGAAGCAGCATCCGGCGATCCGCCAGTTCCTCGAAGGCGGCCGCCGTGTCTCCTACGGCGCGAGAGCGATCAACGAAGGCGGTTACCAGGCGATACCGAAGCTGGCCTTTCCCGGCGGGGCCTTGATCGGCTGTTCGGCAGGGTTCGTGAACGTGCCCCGGATCAAGGGCAGCCATACGGCGATGAAATCGGGGATGCTCGCTGCCGAAGCCGCCTTCGAGGCGATCGTCGCCGATCGAAGCGGCGACACGCTCGACGCTTACGAGAAAGCGCTCCATTCCAGCTGGGTCGCCGACGAGCTGAAGAAGGTCCGCAACGTCGAGCCGATGGTCGCCAAATGGGGCGGCACGATCGGCACCGTCCTCGCCGGCCTCGACATGTGGATGCGCCAGCTCAAGATCGGGCTGCCGTTCACGATGCGTCACCATCCCGACAGCAAGACCTTGTTGCGGCAGGACCTCGCGCAGAGAATCGACTATCCCAAGCCGGACGGAATCGTCAGCTTCGACCGCCTCTCCTCGGTGTTCCTGTCGAACACCAATCACGAGGAGGACCAGCCGATCCATCTGACGCTGAAGGATTCGGCGATCCCCACCGAGGTCAACCTTGCGCTCTACGCCGGCCCGGAGCAGCGTTACTGTCCGGCGGGCGTCTACGAGTTCGTCGAGGAGGCGGGTAGGACCCGCCTTCAGATCAACGCCCAGAATTGCGTCCACTGCAAGACGTGCGACATCAAGGACCCTACCCAGAACATCAACTGGGTCGTTCCCGAAGGCGGGGGAGGGCCCAATTATCCCAATATGTGAAACGGGCGGCGAACGGCCGTCGGCCGCCGGCTCCCGCAAGCGCGGGGCTCATACCCTATCGAACGAGATGAGCAGAAACATGGATGTCGCCCCAGCACGTCGATCCGCCGATTTCCGACCGAGTCGGAAAGGCGTTCCCGGATGGGCGAGGGCGGCGAGCATCGCCGTCGCTGCGCTGGCGCTCCCGTCCGCCGCTTCCGCCGAGGAGGCGTCGCCGCTTGCCAATTATGTTCAGGCGCGCGCCGCCGCCTCAGCCGGCGCCGTCGAGCAGGCGAGCGCCGCCTTCGCCGCGATCCTCGCCAGCGAGCCGGACAATGAGCTGGTCGCCGCCCAGGCGCTGAGCCACGCGGTCGCGGCCGGAGACTGGGACCTTGCGCTGGCAGCGGCCCGGGCGCTGGAGCGGCGCAACGCGCTTCAGCCCGACGTCCGGTTCCTGCTTCTCGCCGACGCGTTCCGGAGCCGCGACTGGGCCCGGGCAGATCAGCAGATCGGCCTGATCGAGCAGGAGCAATTGTTCGCCTTCGCGGTGCCGGTGCTTCGCGCCTGGCGGGCCCATGGCTCCCGCCGCGGCGATCCCTTCTCCTTCCTGCCGGAGCAGGGGCTGGAAGGCGCCGCCGCCTCCTACGCCGCTGAGCACCGGATCCTGCTCGGAATCGCGAGGGGAAGGATCGAGGATCCCCAGCGGATCATCGCCGGACTCTCCTCCGCCGGTGCCCGTTCGACCCGGCTGCGTTTCGCCGCCGCGGCCGCGCTGGCGGAGCGCCGCAATCGCCGGGCGGCGCTGGCGCTGCTCGACGGCCAGGATCCGGCCACGGCCGCGGCCCGCACATTGGTCGAACGCAAGCGGCTTCAAGGCGCGATCGACTCGCCCGCCGCGGGACTGGCGGAACTGCTCGTCCGGCTGTCGCTCGACCTTCATTCGCAGAACCTGACTCCGCTGGCGTTGAGCTTCACCCGGATCGCGACCTGGCTTGCCCCGGACAATAGCGAAACGTGGATGATCGCCGCGGAGCTGCTCGCCGACCGGGACCGCGATCGCGAGGCGGTGGCCTTGCTCGATCGGGTCTCCGCCGACGATCCCTTCGCCGCTCAGGTGCGCGACCTGCGAGTCCGCTTGCTCGTCCAGGCCGAGGAGGGCGAGCGAGCGCTTGCCCAGGCGGTTGCGGCGACTCAGGACCCCGCTGCTTCGATGTCGGATTGGGTCAGGCTCGGCGAAGTCCAGCTCGCCACCGACCGCCCGGCCGAAGCCGCAGAGGCTCTCGCACGGGCGATCGAGGCTCATGGCGGTCAGGACGAGTCGATGGAGCTCTGGGCGTTGTGGCTGATGCGTGGGAGCGCCCATGACCAGGCCGACCAGTGGCCGGAGGCGAAGGCGGCGCTTCAGGAGGCCTATCGGCTGGCGCCGGAGCAGCCTTTGGTGCTCAACTATCTCGGCTATGCCCAGCTCGAGCGCGGCGAGAATCTCGTCGAGGCCGAGCGGCTGGTGCGCGAAGCGCATCGGCTGGCGCCGGACAGCGCCGCGATCACCGATTCCCTGGGCTGGGCGCTTTACCTGAAGGGCCAGCTTCCCGAAGCGATCCAGCTGCTCGAGCTGGCGGCCCGGGGCGAGCCTGCCGACGTCGAGATAAACGAGCATCTGGGCGACGCCTATTTCGCCGCCGGCCGCCGCCACGAGGCGCGCTTCGCCTGGCGAGCGGCGCTCGTCTATGCCGAGGACGAGGATGCCGAGCGATTGAACGCGAAGATCCGAACGGGACCTCAGATCGCCGCGCGGTGATCAAACCGGCTCCGTTCGTGCTCGGCAGGCTCAGGGCGAACGACGATCGAGGCCCGGCGTGAAGCGCGAAACCGCCTACGCGAAGATCAACCTGGCGCTCCATGTTCGCGAGCGCCTGCCCGACGGCTACCACCGGATCGAGACGATCTTCGCCTTTTGCGAGGAGGGCGACGTGTTGAGCGCCGAGCCGAGCGATCGCCTGAGCCTCGAGATTGGCGGGCGCTTCGCCACGCAGCTGGGCGACGACAGCGACAACCTCGTGCTTCGCGCGGCCCGAGCGGTCGGCGCGACGGCAGCGCTCAGGCTGGACAAGCGCCTGCCGGTGGCGGCCGGGATCGGCGGCGGCTCGGCCGACGCGGCGGCGACCCTTCGGCTGCTTGGACAAGGGGGTGAGGAGGGGATCGCCGCCCAGCTCGGCGCCGACGTGCCCGCCTGCCTTGCCAGCCGGAC